>JAXDKT010000097.1:0-16318 GCA_034666965.1 Chloroflexota bacterium
CGCGCAAGGTCATCGCCGCGAATCTGGGCCCAACACGCGCCAACGGTCGTCGGTCGACCGCCGACCGAAGCCCATCGCACGGGTGTAGAGTTCTGCGGGTCTAGCCGGTCCGTCCGGCGCGACGGCCAGGAGGGACGACCGTGGACAGACCGTCGATCGCCCAGCGGGCAGCCATCGCGTCGCCAGGCCCGTTCGACCCGCCCGCGCCCCCTGCTTCCCTGCCCGAGCTGCCGGCCCTGCCCGCCCCGCGCCGCCTGGCGACGGACGCCGCGGACATCCTGCGCGACCAGATCCTGGCCGGCGGGCTCGTCCGCGGCACCCATCTGGTCGAGGCCAAGATCGCGGCCCAGCTCAACGTCAGCCGGGGCACGGTCCGCGAAGCCTTCCGGGTCCTGGCGGTCGAGGGCCTGATCGTCGAAGGCGCCCGCCGGGGGGCGTTCGTGGTCAGCCTGACCGCCTCCGACGTGCGTGAGATCTACGACGTCCGGGCGGCCATCGAGGGCCGGGCGGCGCAGCTCATCGTCCGGACGGCGGACCCGGTCGTCCTCGACGAGCTCGAGGCGATCATCCGTGCGATCGAGGTCGCCGCCAGAGCTGGCGACGTGGCCGCTGTGCGTTCCGCCGACCTGGCCTTCCACGAGCAGCTCTGCTTGCTGAGTGGCAATCGCCGGCTCCATGACGTGTTCCTGCGCCACGTGCCCGCCGTCCAGACCCTGATCCGCTACGACGACCGGCTCCACTTCTCGCTCGAGACGAGCGCGGCCCAGCACCGGCCGCTACTCGACGCGCTGCGGGGCGGCGATCCCGAGGCGGCGGCGCGGGCCTTCCAGGCCCACTGTGAGGAGGCACGCGACCTCGTGGCGCCCTACTTCGACTCGGCCGACGACCGCGCCCAGACCGGAGCTCTGGCGGCTGGATGAACGCCCAGGCGGCCGCCCAGGCCGTCGCCAGGACACATCCTCCGCGACGACGGCTGACTCCGCCAACCCGCGCCGAGCGACGCAACCTGTCCATCGGCCTGCTGTTCATCTCGCCCTGGCTGGTCGGGTTCGTGTGCTTCTACCTGTACCCGGCCCTGGCGTCGTTCTACTACAGCTTCACCGACTTCAAGATCCTCCAGGATCCGACGTTCGTCGGGCTCGACAACTACCGTCGACTGCTGGCCGACCCGTTCTTCTGGAAATCGCTCGCCAACACCCTGTACCTGACCGTCTTCGGGGTGCCCCTGGCCATCGCCACGGCGCTCGGGATCGCTCTGCTGCTCAACACCCCGAACGTCCGCGGCATCGGCATCTTCCGGACGATCTTCTACCTGCCGGTCGTCGTCCCATCGGTCGCCGCGGCAATCCTCTGGATCTGGCTGCTCAACCCGCAGTACGGGCTGGTCAACCAGTTCCTGAGCGTCGTCGGGATCGACGGTCCGAAATGGTTCTACGACCCCGAATGGTCGAAGAACGGGATCATCCTGATGGCGGTCTGGGCGGCCGGCGACGTGGTGATCATCTACCTCGGCGCGCTCCAGGGCGTCTCGCGGGCACTGTACGAAGCCGCCGAGGTGGACGGTGCCGGCCCCTTGGCCAAGCTCCGCCACGTGACCATCCCGATGATCAGCCCGGCCATCCTGTTCAACCTGATCACCGGTGCGATCGGCGCCTTCCAGTACTTCACCCAGGCCTACGTGGTCAGTGAGGGGACCGTCGGGCGAGGGAGCGGCGCCGTCGGCGGGATCCAGAACTCGCTCCTGTTCTACGGGCTCAACCTCTACAACAACGCTTTCCGCTACTTCCGGATCGGCTACGCCTCCGCGCTGGCCTGGTTCCTGCTGCTGCTCATCCTGGTCACCACCGTGGTCCTGCTGCGCGCATCGCGGAGCCGGGTCTACTACGAGGGCGAACGATGAGCGCGCGGTTGGCCGCGCTGCCAACGGCCGCGCTGGGAAGGCGGCGGGTCCGGCGAGGCCTCCCGTCGCGACTGGTCCTGTACGGCATCCTGATGATCCTGGCGGCGCTCTTCGCGGCGCCCTTCCTGTGGATGATCTCGACCTCGCTCAAGACCGGGCCGTCCTCGATCGCCACGCCGCCGGTCTGGATCCCCGACCCGATCGTCTGGTCCAACTACCCCGACGCGCTGACCAAGATCAACTTCCCGCAGGCGCTCCGGAACACGCTGATCTATGCCGTGCCTTCGGTCATCGGCACCGTCGCCTCGTGCTGCCTGGCGGCGTATGGCTTCGCCCGGATCAAGTGGCCGGGCCGGGACCTGGTGTTCGTCGTCCTGCTGGCGACGATGATGCTCAACGACCAGGTGACGTTCATCCCGCTGTACGTCATCTACTCCAAGCTGGGCTGGGTGGGGACGTTCCTGCCGCTGATCGTGCCCACCTTCCTGGGCAGCCCGTTCTTCATCTTCCTGCTCCGCCAGTTCTTCCTTGGGATCCCGACCGAGCTGTCCGATGCGGCTCGGATCGACGGCGCCAGCGAGCTGCGGATCCTGGCCCGGATCATCGTGCCGCTGTCGTGGCCGGCGATCATCACCGTCGCCCTGTTCACGTTCATCGACAAGTGGACCGACTTCTTCAAACCCTTGGTCTACCTCCACGACCCCGCGCTCCAGCCCCTGTCGCTGGCCATCCAGACCTTCCAGTCCACCCACAAGACCGATTGGCCCCTGTCGATGGCCGCCTCGGTCGCGATCACGGCGCCGCTCGTCGTCCTCTACTTCTTCGCCCAACGCAAGTTCATCGAGGGCATCACCCTCACCGGGATCAAGGGCTGAAAGGAGGCTCCGGTCAGGCTGCTGGCAGTCCCCATGTCGTCCCTCGACCACCCGTCGAGGACCACCCCACCGAGGAGGATCCATCCCATGCGCATCCGCTCCCTAGGAACGCTGCTGGCGGGCATCGTGCTCGTCACGGCGGCCTGTGGCAGCTCCACGGCCAGCCCGGCGCCGGCCTCGTCCGGGCCGACCACGGGTCCCAGTGCCGCCGCGGCGCCGGTCAACCTCGTCCTGCGCTACTGCTGGTCGGGCGAGGGCGAGGTCAAGGCCATGGAGCAGATCATCCAGGCCTGGAACGCCAAGAACCCTGACATCCAGGTCCGCGGGATCAGCGGCTCGATCAACATCGAGCAGATCGCCGCCGCGGTCGCCGGCGGCGCCCCGCCCGACATGGTCATCACCTGCAACAACGAGGCGATCCCGGGCTTCGCCCATGACCAGGTCATCCAGCCGATGGACGACCTGCTGAGCCAGATCGGGGCCGACACCAGCAACATCATCCCGGCCTCGCTCGCCTGGGTGACCTACCAGGACAAGCTCTACGGGCTGCCGTTCCTGCAGGACACCTGGGGCTTCTTCTGGAACACCGATGAGTTCACCGCCGCCGGACTCGACCCGACCAAGCCACCCCAGACCCTCGACGAGCTGTGGACCGCGGCCAAGGCCCTGACCAAGGTCAACGCCGACGGCTCGCTCGCCCAGGCCGGGTTCATTCCCGACTACCCGGGCAAGAACCTCACCGAGTTCAGCCAGCTGTTCGGCTGCGACTACTACGACGACTCGGCCAAGAAGGTCACGATCAACAGCCCGGCCTGCGTGGCCTGGTTCGAGTGGTACAAGAAGTGGTACGACGAGTACAACAAGAAGGACGCCTTGACCAAGCTCGTGGCCAGCAAGGGCTCCGAGGACGAGGACCTGTTCTACACCGGCAAGGTGGCGATGGGCCTGTTCGGCGAGTGGGTTCCCGGCGCGGCCTACGCCCCCAACTTCGCCCCCAACCTCAAGTACGAGACCGCGCCGTTCCCGGCGATGTCGGCGGACACCTATGGCGCCGGCTTTGTCAACGGCAACGCCTTCTTCATTCCCTCGGGCGTGAAGCACCCGGCCGAGGCCGCCAAGTTCGGGATGTACCTGATGACCGACGATCCGTCGCGGGCGATGGCCATCCAGAACGCCAGCGTGCCCCAGCTCAAGTCGCTGGTCGCCGATCCGGCCCTGACCGGGGTGGCCCATTTCAAGACGTTCCTGGACATCGCCAACCATCCCAAGACCTGGACCAACCCGATGATCTCGCAGTGGTCGGAGCTCAAGGACGGGCTCGACACCGCGCTCGACGGCGTCCTCACCGGCGGGGCGTCGGCGCAGAAGGTCCTCGACGACCTGGCGGCCCAGATCCAGGCCGAGATCGACGCCAGCGGACCGTAGCCAGCCGGCCCCACCGAGTGTCGCCGGTGACGGCGCCACCCAGAGCTCCAGCAGGCCCGGCCACGACGCCGGGCCTGTCAACGTCCCTGGGTCCCGGGACCTCCGGCGGCCACGTCCGCGTGGCCCTGCCACAGATGGTCCGCGGTTGACACCCTACCGTCCGCCAGCCCAGCATTCGGCCCGATGCGCCTGACTGACCGGATCCACCTCGTCGGCAGCGGCGAGCCCGATTGGGCGCAGAGCGACCCCCGCGATTCGCAGGTCTACCTGGTGGCGACAGCCGACGGTCATGTCGTCGTGGACACCGGCACCGGGCGAAGCCTCGCGGCGATCCTGGCCGAGGTGGCCCGCGACGGTCTGCTGGCCGACGAGATCGCCTGGATCCTGCTGACCCACGCCCATGCCGATCACGCCGGTGGCGGCGCCGCCTGGCGTCGAGCGATCCCCGGGGCCCGCATCGCGGCGGCGGCCGAGACCGCGCCCTGGCTGGCGGCTGCCGACGAGGAGGCCACCAGCGTCGACCGGGCCCGGGCCGCGGGGATCTACCCGGCCGACTATCGTCTCGAGGGCTTCGAGGTCGATCGACCGCTGGCCGGCGACGACGAGCTCAGGGTCGCCGACCTCGTCTTCCGGGCGGTCCCCTCCCCCGGGCACGCGGCGGGTCATCTGGCCTACCTGGTCAACGTCGATGGAGCCTCGACGTTGTTCTCCGGCGACGCCCTGTTCCCGGGTGGCCGGATCCTGCTCCAGGGCACCTGGGACTGCGACCTCCAGGCGGCCCTGCGGACGGTGGAACGGCTGGCGGGTCTCGGCGCCGAGCGGCTGCTGGCCGGTCACCTGGCGCCGGTTCTCGACGGGGCGGCGGCGCACTTCGCGGCGGCAACCGAACGGATCGCCCGGCTGCTGGTTCCGGCGTCGATCGGGTGACCGCCGGCGGCCTCGGTCCCGAGGAGCTCGACGCGCTCCTGCGCCGCCCGATCCTGGGTCGGCTGGCCACGCTCGACGCCGAGGGCTACCCGGCCATCGTCCCGATCTGGTTCGAATGGGACGGCACGGCGCTCCTGCTCCTCGTCCGCGGTCGGGCCCGCTTCCTCGCGGACATCCGGCGCGAACCGCGAGTGGGCTTCTCGGTCGTCGCCGACGACGATCCCGATCTGCGGGTCCACGTCCGCGGCCGGGCGCAGATCGTGGCCGGTCCGGCCCCCCTCGAAGGTGAGACACTCGCCCTGGCCCGGCGGCTGGCCGAACGCTACGAGGGTCCGGCCGGACTCGAGTACATCGATGCGTCGCAGTCGCTCGAACGCTGCCTCGTCCGGATCGTCCCCGACCGGACCACCAGCTGGGGCTCGCCCGACTGGCACCCGCGCTATCTCGACCCCAGTCCAGGAGGACCCGGATGACCCCATTCGACCCGCAGCCGCTTCGCGCCGAGTTCCCGGCGCTGGCCCGAACGCAGGACGGCCGCCCGGTCGTCCTCCTCGACGGGCCGGGTGGGACCCAGGTCCCCCAGCGGGTCATCGACGCGGTCAGCGGCTACTACCGCGAGTCGAATGCCAACGACGGCGGCGCGTTCGCGACGAGTGAGGCCAGCGACGCGATCGTGGCCGAAGCGCGGCGGGCGGTGGCCGACCTGCTCGGGGCCGGCTCGCCCGACGAGATCAAGTTCGGCTACAACATGACCACCCTGACCTTCCATGTCAGTCGCTCGATCGCGGCCACCTTCGCGCCCGGAGACGAGATCCTGGTCACCACCCTCGATCACGAGGCCAACGTATCGCCCTGGCGGGCGATCGCCGCCGACCGCGACCTGGTGGTCAGGACGGTCGAGATCGATCCCGACCAGAGCACGCTCGACCTCGCCGACCTGGCGGCCAAGCTCTCGCCGCGAACCCGGCTGGTCGCGGTCGGATATGCCTCCAACGCGGTGGGCACGATCAATCCGGTCAAGCACATCGTCGAGCTGGCCCATGCGGCCGGCGCGCTGACCTACATCGACGCGGTCCACTACGCGCCGCACGGTCCGATCGACGTTCGTGAGCTGGGCACGGACTTCCTGGTCACCTCGGTCTACAAGTGGTTCGGCCCGCACCTGGGGGCGCTCTACGGACGCGCCGAGGTCCTCGAGGCGCTGCCGGCCTACAAGGTCCGACCGGCCCACGACCGGTTCGAGACCGGGACCCAGAACTTCGAGGGCATCGCCGGGGCCCTGGCCGCGGTCGATTACCTGCGCTCGGTCGGCGTTCGGTCCGGGGCGACCAGCGCCGTGACCGGCGCGACCCGCCGGGACGAGCTGCAGGCCTCGATGCAGGCGATCGCCGACTACGAGCGCGATCTGTCGCGGCGGTTCCTGGCGGAGGTCGCGGACATCCCCGGGCTGCACGTGTGGGGCATCGCCGACCCGGGTCGCGTCGCGGAGCGGACACCGACCTTCGCGCTCACCTTCGACGCGGCCTCGCCCCGGGCCGCCGCCGAGGCCCTGGGGCGGCAGGGCATCTATGCCTGGGACGGCGACTTCTACGCCCAGGGCCTGATCGAGCGACTCGGTCTGTCCGGCGGCGGCGGCGTCCTGCGCCTGGGCATCGTCCACTACACCACCGCCGAAGAGGTCGACCGCGCGATCGAGGCGATTGGCCGGATCGCCGCGGGAGCGGGCATCCCGGCGTGACCGGCCGTCGACCGCTGCGGGCCGCGGTCGTCGGTGCCGGGTTCATCGGCATCCAGCACGCTGCGGCCTACGCGGCGGACCCCGACGCCGAGCTGGTCGCGATCGTCGACGCGGACCCGGCCCGGGCGGTGGCCGCGACGGAGGCCCATGGCGGGCGGCCCTACCCCACGCTCTCGACGATGCTCGGCGCTGCCCGGCCGGAGGTCGTCAGCGTGTGCGTCCCCACGGCCGGCCATCGGCCGGTAGTCCAGGAAATCGCGGCGGCGGGTGCCCACGTTCTGCTCGAGAAGCCGATGGCGCCGTCGGTCGCCGACTGCGATGCCATTGCCGCGGCCTGCCAGGCGGCCGGCGTGACCCTCATGCTCGGCTTCACCCACCGGTTCCATCGCGAGCTGCTCGAGGCCCGCCGGATCGTGGCCGCGGGCGAGCTCGGCGAGCCGGTCCTCGCCCATGACGTGTTCGCCTTTGGCGAGGACGGCCCCTGGCCCGCCTGGTACTACGACCGGGCCACGTCGGGCGGCGGTGAGCTCATGCACGACGCGGTCCACCTGGTCGACCGCCTGGCCTGGGTGCTCGGCAGCCCGATCGTCGAGGTCTACGGCCGGACGACCACGGCCGCCCGGGGGATCGCCGGGGTGGAGGACGGCGGGGTGGCCGTCCTGGGCTTCGCCAACGGGGCGATCGGCTCGATCTCGGTGTACGAGGCGACCCACCCGCTCCACAGCGACGGGGCCTCCGTGCCCATGCCCGGTCGCCTCGAGCTCGAGATCCACGGGACCCGGGGCTCGCTCCGCTACCGGACCTGGCACGAGCTGATCGTCGACCTCGCGGGCTCGCCCAGCCGGACCGTGAGCGAGCAACCGCGCGACGAGATGGCCGCCGAGATCGGCGAATTCCTGGCCGCGGTGCGCGAGGCCCGGCCGCCAGCGGTCGGTGCCAGCGAGGGTCGGCGCGGGGTCGCCGTCGTCCAGGCGATCTACGCGTCGGAGCGGCTCGGCCACCCGGTCCGCGTCGACGAGCTGTTTCCGACGGCGGATCCGGCGGCGCCGACCCAGAACCCGGGACCCTAGGGCGACGCCTCGCCCGGCTCCCAGCCGCGGCGCGTCGCCGCATAGCGGGCCCGACGCTCGTGGAAGAGCGCCTCTCCACCGGGGATCTGGACGCTGCGATAGACGAGCGGCACGAGCCCCTGGCCGACGAGCCGATCGGCGGCGCCGACGAGAATCGCCCAGGCCGCGGCGCAGAGGGCCACGCCCGAGGTCGGTCCCACCGCGGTGTCGACGCCCGGCAGCTCCACGACGCCATCGCCGATCGTGCCCCCGATGTCGACCACGATGTCGGCGAGGTCGACCAGTCGCCCGCCGCTTGGATGCTCGACCACGACCTCCGGCCAGCGCTCGTACGCCACGCAGGTCAGCCCGATGACGGTGCACCCGGCGGCCCGGGCCGCGAGCGCCACCTGGACCGTTCCGGCGTCGGTTCCGGCGTTGGTTCCGACGATGACCACGTCGCCCGAAGCCGGACGGAAATCCCCGTCACCGCCCAGGACGTCGTCGGAGAGCTCGAGCATCGGTCGGGCCAGATCGGGGGTCTCGCCCAGGGGATGGACCGCCGCCAGACCGCCGGCCCGCAGATAGAGCTCGGTGTGGAGGACGTGACTGGTCGCCGCGACCCAGACCCGCCCGCCGCTGGCGATGGCCGCCGCGACTCGCTCGGCCGCGGCCTCGAGGACAGCCGCCTGGCTGGCGGCCAATGTCTCCAGGATCTCGATCGTCCTCAGCAGGTACAGCTGGGCTGCGGTCATCGGTCCTCCAGTCGGGGCGCATCGGTCGCGGCCAGGAGCGCCCCGAGCGGGGCGCTCGCGTGGTGGTAGGTGATCCACGGCGCGAAGCCGTGGGGGCCGTAGTAGCCGAGCAGGGTCGTGTCGTCGATGACGACGTCGGGCTGGCCCAGCCGGCGGAGCCGGTCGAGAGCGGCCACCAGCAACGCCCGACCAAGGCCCTGACCGCGGAGCGCCGCGGCGACGCCGATCGGGCCGAGCCCGCCGGCGGTGGGTGAGTCCGCGTGCCAGTACATCGGCCAGCCCGGCGGGCGCGACCCCGGCGTATGGATGCGGACGAATCCCCGGATCTGCGCGTCGCCGGCCCGCAGCAGCAGGAGCTCGGCCGGATCGCCCCCGGCGGCGAGGAACCAGCCGGTGTCATGCCACCAGTCGGCGCCGAACTCGGCCAGCAAGAACTCCAGCAGCGCGTCCCGATCGCGCGCGACGGCCGGCGCCAGCACGACGCCGTGCGCCGCGAGGACCGCGTCGGCGTCCTGGACCGTCGCGGCACTCAGCGCCGACACGTCGCCGCGCAGGTCGTACGACGGCTTGGCGGCGAACTCGAAACCGAGCCTGGTCAGGAACGGAGCCGCGGCGGCAAGGTCGTCGGGGACGCCCGGCCATAGGTAGAACAAGCCACCGCCGGCGGCCAGCCGATCGGCACCCGCAGCCCGACCGATCCCGGCCACGGCCCGGACGAGCGCGCGGCCCACGCCCTGTCGCCGCCACGACGGAGCGACGACGACCGCCTGAAGCCAAACCTGGCCGCGCTGGTTGGCCAGCTCCGGGGCGTCGCTGCGGGCCGTTCCGGCCCAGGCCAGGCCCACCAGTCGACCGCCGGCCTCGGCGACCACGGCGTCGCCCGGCCGGGCGTGGGGGTTGTGGACCAGGCTCTGCTCCAGGATCTCCGCGCGGAGCAGGTACCGATCGCCGATCGACGCGTTCCAGAGCTCGAGGACGGCCGCGGCGTCATCGGGTCCGAAGGCCCGGAACGCGGGCTCGGTCACCCGCGCGCCCGGATGCGCCGGAAGCCCTCGCCGACGACGCGCCAGACCTCCTCGGGCCGCTCGCAGGCGCAGGTCGACAGGGCCGCACAGCCGTCATACGACCAGACCGCGATGTTGCGTGCGCCCGCGTCGGCGGCCGCCTCGAGCGCCACCGCGATCTCCGGCTCTCGGCCGGCGGGTATCTCGAAGCCCTGGATCCAGACGTGGTGGTCCAATCCGTGGCGCTCGGCCACCTCGATCGTGCGACGGGTATGCCGGTCGACGTACTCGGCCGGCTCGCCGCCGAAGGAGAGCCAGTACGGGTCCGTGCCGAAGTTGTCGAGCGCCTCGATCGAGGCGGCCGTGTCCCAGTCGCTGAAGCCCGGGTTGGTCGCCTCGGGCGGCATGATGCACAACGCGTTCTGGAGGCCCTTCGCCCGGGCGTAGCGGCAGGCATCCGAAAGCAGGTCGGCCATCGACGCCTCGAGAAAGGTCCGCACCTCGGGGACGTACTCGATCGGCATGGCCGTACCGGTCCGTTCCCGGAAGAGCGCCTGGCAGCGCTGGCAGCGACAGGACCACACCCCGTCGCGGACCTCCCAGGTCGGCTCGTCCCAGAAGATCGTCTCGCCGCCCGCCTCGACCGCGGCATCGATCCAGTCATGGACCCACGCCCGGAAGGCCGGTTGATTGAGGCAGGCGTGCGTGCTGGCGACACCGTTCGAGTCGATCTGGCGGGCATCCGGATGGACCGCGCCGAAGCGCGAGAACGGCTCACCGCCGAAGACCTCGCCGACCCCCCACGGGTCGAGCCAGACGCCGAGCCCGCGGGCCTTGGTGTCGGCAACCAGCCGGCGCATCGACTCGCTGGCCCAGCGGACGTCGAATTCCGAGTAGCAATGGACGACGTAGGTGCAGCCGCTCTGGACCATGTCGTCGAGGTCGCGACCGGTGTGCCGTGGAGCCCGGCCCTCGAAGTAGGCGACGCCGGTCTGAATGCTCACGCGACCTCCTCGGGCTGGATCGAATCCGTCGGGGGCCCGGGTCGCGGATGTCGCCGACGCCTGGCTCGGTCAACGGTCGACAGTGTACCATCGGGCGACCCTCCAGCGACCGCCTCGGCGTCCTCGCCGGACCCCCGTCCTGTCGTCCCAGGAGCGTCCCATGGCGTCGCCCACCACCGTCCATCTCGTCCCCCACACCCACTGGGACCGCGAGTGGTACCTGCCCTTCCAGGCGTTCCGGATGCGGCTCGTCGGGCTGCTCGACGACCTGCTCGACGCGATGGAGAAGGACGATCGGCTGCGCTTCACGCTGGATGGCCAGCTCGCCACGGTCGACGACTACCTCGAGATCCGGCCCGGCGCCGAGCCCCGCATCGCGGCCCTCGTCCGCGCCGGCCGGCTGGCCGTGGGTCCGTGGCTGATCCTGATGGACGAGTTCCTGGTATCGGGGGAGACGATCGTGCGCAACCTCCAGCTCGGAACCCGCCGGGCCGCCGAGCTCGGGCGGGTCATGGAGGTCGGCTATCTCCCGGACATGTTCGGTCACATCGCGCAGATGCCTCAGATCCTGCGTCGGGCCGGGATCGTCGATGCGGTCGTCTGGCGGGGCGTGCCCGAGAAGATCGATCGGCACGCCTTCACCTGGCGCAGTCCGGACGGCTCGGCCGTCCGCGGCGAGTACCTGCGGGGCGGGTACGGGAACGCCCGCGACGTCTTCGACGACCCCCAGCGGATCGAATCCAAGCTGGGGACGTACGTGGCCGAGGTGCGCGAGCTGTTCGGCGGCGACGACGTTCTGGCGATGTACGGCGAGGACCACTCGATCCCGCTCCAGGGCTACGCCGATCTCGTGGACGGCTTCAACCGCCAGCAGGACCGTTTCCGCGTCCGGGTGGCCACGCTGGGCGATTACCTGGCCGCCACCCGGGACGGGTCGCCGACCGAGCGGAGCTGGGACGGCGAGCTCCGGTCGGGCGCGCACGCCAACATCCTGATGGGCGTCGTCTCCAACCACGTGGACGTGCGCGCCGCCGCGGCGATGGCCGAACGGCTCGTGTACCGGACCGCCGAGCCCCTGGCCGCGCTTCACGGCGCGACCTGGCCGGAACGCTATCTCGAGCTGGCCGTGCGGCGCATCGTCGAGAACTCGGCCCACGACTCGATCTGTGCCTGCTCGCTCGACCCGGTCGTCGCCCAGGTCCTGGTGCGCTTCGCGGAGGCGTCCCAGATCGCCGCTGGCCTCGCCGGCGCGACGCTCGGCTCGTGGGCAACCGGGCTGGAGCGCGGCGCCTGGGCGGTGTTCAACCCCAGTCCGACGGCGCGGGCGGACCTCGTCGAGATCGAGCTCCCGGCCGAGGGGCCCGCCGCCGACCGAGCCCTGGTCGATGCCACCGGCCGGCCGGTGGCCAGCCAGGAGATCGGGCGCGGACAGCGCATCTTCGACGAGCGGGAGATCGAGTCGCGCGCGGTTCCGGCCTACCTCACCCGGCGGATCCACGGCCGTGAGCTGTACGCCCGCCAGATCAACGGCTGGAGCCTGGCCGGACCCGAGCGGCGCGAGCTGACGATCCACGTCGATCGGGTCCCCGACCCGCCGATCCTCGACGTCGACGCGATGGTGGCCGAGATCGCCCAGGCGGCCGCCGCCGATCCCGGCCAGCGATGGCGGCTGCGCGTGGTCGAATCCGCCCGCAGGACGGTCGTTGCCTTGGTCGAGGCGCCGGCGCTCGGGCTGGCCAGCGTTGCGGCGACCGGCTCAGGGGCCGCGGCGGGAGCCGGCTCAGCGGCGGCCGGTATTGCGGCGACTCCAGCGGCCGCCGCCAGCGTGTCCGCCAGGCCGGTGGTTGGCACCGAACGGACCATCGACAACGGGCTGCTGGCGGTCGCGATCGCCGCTGACGGGACCCTGACGCTGACCGCCGACGGTACGCATGCCGCGGGGATCGGCCGGCTGGTCGATGGGGGCGACGTGGGCGACACCTACAACTACGCCCCGCCGTCGGTCGACGTTGCGGTGGATCGTCCGTCGGCCGTGGAGATCCGAGCGGTCGAGCCGGGACCGCTCCGAGCCGTGACCGAGGTGGTCCGGCGCTACGCCTGGCCGGCCGGCCTGTCGGCGGACCTCACCACCCGACGAACCGAAACCGTCGAGGTCGAGGTCGTGACTCGCCTCGAGCTCCGAGCCGGTGAACCGTTCCTGCGCCTGTCGCTGACCTACGACAACCGGGCGGTCGACCATCGTCTCCGGTTCCATCTGCCCCTCCCCCGCCCCGCCCAGCGGTCCTACGCCGAGGGCCAGTTCGCTGTCGTCGAACGCGGTCTCACCGCCGAGGGCGGTCACGGCGAGGTCCCCCTCCCCACCCAGCCCGCCGACACGTTCGTGGCCGCCGGCGGGATCGCGGTCCTGCCCGAGCACATCGTCGAGTACGAGCTGGTCGACGAGGGCCGGGAGCTCGCCGTCACGATGCTCCGGGCGACCGGTCTGATCAGCCGCGACGACCATCCCTACCGGGACGAGCCGGCCGGGCCGGTCCTGGCCACACCTGGGGCGCAACTGCCTGGGCCACGGACCTTCGCCTTCGCGATCCTGCCCTACGCCGCCGAGGTCCCGGGATCGGATGTCCTGGCGGCGGCGGAGGCCTACCGCCATCCGTTCCTGCTGGCACCGGGCACCGGTCCGGCCGGAGCGCTGCCGCCCGACCGATCTGGCCTAGCCATCGAGGGCGAGGGCGTGGTCCTGTCGAGCCTGCGCCGGCGTGAGGACATGCTCGAGATTCGGATCGTGGCCGAGCGGCCGACCGCCGGCCGGGTAACCGTCCGCGGGGCCTTCGACGCGGCGCGCGAGGTCGACCTGCTCGGCCGGCCAGGGGCGTCCCTGGCGGTGACCGGCGGTGTCCTCGAGCTCGAGCTCGGGCCCTGGGAGATCCGGACCGTCCAGCTCCGGCCGTCCCGACCGAGCTGATCGCTCGGCGCCTCGAGATGTCGGCGCTCAGCCGCGCTCGGGCTCGCTCGCGCCCACCCGGCCGACCGAGGCCGCGGAGACGACCTCGTCGACGCGGGCATCGTCCATCCGCGCGAGAACGCTGTGACGGTCGGGAACGGCGGCCAAGCCCGGGCCTTCCACGACCAGGGCGCCGGCGGCAGCCGCAAACCTCAGCTCCGGATGGCCCCCATCGCCGTGCCGACCGGCCAGCGTCGGTCGGACGACGGTCGAGATGAGCGCGGCCAGGAACGTGTCGCCGGCACCGGTTGGGTCGACCTCCCCCGGGGATGGGCTGGCGGCGTACCGCAGGGCGGCCTCCGGCCCCGAGGCACCCACCGTCACCACCAGCCCGCCCTCGTGGCCGCGCGTCACCACCAGGCGCGCGCCGGGCTTGAGCAGCGCGGTCAGCGCCCCGATCGGCGTATCGGGATCGACGTCGCGGTGGCTGACACCGACGAGGTCGGCCCGAGCCAGGATCGGCGTGGCCGTGGGCGCGCGTCGGGTCACCCGCTCCCCGGCGGCCAGGTGCCGGAGCAGGCCCTGCCACGCGACGCCGACGTACGCGTTCCGGGGCAGGGCCGCCGCCCACGGATCGCCGATCTCGCCGGCTACGGGCGCGAGCTGCCAGGCGGGTGCCGTCAGCCAGGCCGCGGGCAGCGCCGGGATCGGCAGCGGGACACCCGTCTGGACGCAGGTCTGGACCCGGCCCGTTTCGGTCTCGACGTTGTGGTACACGGGACCCTCGCGGAGGGGCACCAGCAGCAGCTCGGCACCGGCCGCGCGCATGTGGTCCAGCTCGCTGGCGCTCCTCGCCGCGTCGTCCACGCCGATGATGGCGGCCGTCCTGAGGCCCAGCCGGGCGGTGGTCAGGGTGGCATACGTAACGCCGCCGCCGAGGCGCCAGCCACGCGGGTCGTCGGAGGCCACGTCCCGGCAGGCCGAGCCGACATGGACGATCTCGGGGCCGATCGGCCGCGCCCCCTGGGCCTCAGCCACCGCGGGACGGCCGGTCGCAGTATCGTGTCGGCATGTACTTCTATGAGCTCCACGAGGGGGTCGACGAGACCTTCGGGGACCTCCTCCTCGCCCACGACGAGCTGTTCGAGCCCGACGAGTTCTTCGAGATGGTCCAGCGGATCCGGCGCCGGGTCCAGAACGACTTCTCCCACGATACCCTCATCGAAGCCATCGGCGAGGGCCTCGAGAACGAGTTCGGCTTCGTTCCGATCGACGACGACGAGCTGACCGCCTCGATCTTCGTGTCCACCGTCGATGACGAGAACGCGATCACGCCGACCGGAACCTTCTCCCCGGAGCCGGAGTGGGGCTCGGACGACGACGACGATGACGACGAAGAGGACGACGAAGAGGACGAGGGCGACGATCCGCTCGAAGCCCTGACCGAGGATGTGCCCGACTTCGTGACGATCACCGCCGAGGTCAAGAAGACACCCGGCCCGCTGCCCCACTGAGCCTCGACTGGACTGACGGGGCCTGACCGGGCAAGTTTGGCCCTTCGGGTCAGCGGCTGAACAGGATCTCGAGGACGTCGCCGTCCCGGACGACGTAGGTCTTGCCCTCGGAGCGGAGCTTGCCGTGCTTGCGCGCCTCGGCCGTCGAGCGGAGCGCGAGCAGGTCCGCGTAGGCCACCGTCTCGGCCCGAATGAAGCCCTTGGCCAGGTCGGTGTGGATGGCGCCAGCCGCGTCCACGGCGGTCGACCCGTCGGGAATGGGCCAGGCCCGGACCTCGTCGGGGCCGGCGGTCAGGAAGCTGATCAGCCCGAGCAGCCGATACGACAGCGCGATCACCCGGTCCAGGCTCGAGCCCTCCAGCCCGAGCTCCTCCATGAACGCGCCGGCCTCCTCCGGATCCAGCTCGCCGAGCTCCATCTCGATCTTGGCCGACAATGCGTCGACGAGCGCGTGGCGGTGGTCGTAGCGCGCTCCGATGCCGGCAACCAGCTCGGCCTCGCGGGGGATATCCGCTTCGCCGACGTTGAGCAGGACCAAGACCGGTTTCTGGGTCAGGAATCTGAAGCCGCGGATCGCCTTCTCCTCGTCGGCCGACAGCGCCGTGTCGCGGATCGGTCGACCCTCCACCAGGCCGTCATGCAGCCTGCGGAGGATGACCTCCTCGCGCTGATTGGCGTCGCGCTCCGACTCGGTTCCATGGCGTCCACTGGCCTTCAATCGCTCCAGCCGACGCTCGGCCATCGCGAGGTCGGCCAGGATGAACTCGAGGTCGAGCCGCTCGAGGTCGCGCCACGGGTCGACCGTGCCCTCCGGATGCGGCACCGCGGGGTCGTCGAAGACCCGCACGACCTGGAGGAGAGCGTCCGAATCACGCAGGCGGGCCAGGTGCTCGGCGGGCAGCTCTTCGGTCCCAACGCGGCCTTCGCTCGACGCCGGCGGCGCCGGCAGGTCCACGTAGGTGACGTCAGCTTGGATGACTTTCTTTGGCTTGAAGATCTCGGCCAGGCGATCGAGCCGCTCGTCCGGGACCTTGACGACGCCGACGTTGAGCTGGAGCCCACCGAAGCCACCGGTCTCGGCGTGGCCCCGGGTGAGCGTGTTGAAGACGGTCGTCTTGCCCGCGGCGGCAAGCCCCACGATGGCGATCTGCATGGAGCCGATTGTGGCCGACCCGGGCTCCTCGCG
>JAXDKT010000098.1:0-9749 GCA_034666965.1 Chloroflexota bacterium
CCCCGCCAGCGCCCCCCATGGACCCGATCGCGCTGCTGGCGACTCCCGTCGGCTCGAGCGGCCTGAGCGGCGCCGCGGCCATCCGGCGGGTCGGCCCGCGACTGGGGATCCAGACCGTGCGCGACCTGCTCTTCCACCTGCCCCGGCGCTACGACGACCGGCGCCGGATGGAGACCATCGCCCAGCTGACGGGCCGGGCCGACGGCGAGCAGGTCAGCAGCCGGGTCACGGTCCGCTCCATCCGGGTCGAGCTGGGCTTCCGGCGCCGGATCCAGCGGACGATCGCGCTGGTCGAGGACGAGACGGGCCAGGCCGAGGCGGTCTGGTTCGGCCGGCGCTACATCGAGCGACGGATCGCCGCGGGCGATCATCTGGTGATGAGCGGCCGGCTCAAGAAACGGGGCTTTGGCGTCGTCTTCGACGACCCCGAGTTCCAGCGTGAGGATGGCGATGGCGACCTCCTCCATGCCGGCCGAATCGTCCCGATCTATCGCCTGACCGCCGGGATCGCGGCCCCTCGGCTGCGTCTGGCGATGCGCGAGGCCATCGACCGGGCCGGGCTGGTCTATCCCGAGTACCTGCCCGCGGATCTGATCCGCGCCCAGGGCCTGGTGGGGATCGGCAGCGCGATCGAGAGCGCGCATTACCCAGCCGATCCCGACGCGCTTGACGCCGCGCTTCGGCGCCTGGCCTTCGACGAGCTGCTCGCGCTTCAGCTGGGCATGGTCGGCCGGCGACGCCAGCGGGTCCGATCGCGGGCCCAACCGCTCGTCGTCGAGGATCGCCGCGACGCCGAGGTCCGCTCGGCGCTCAGCGCGGCGCTGTCGCGCAAGATCGGCCAGGCCGTCGAGTTGACCGCGGACCAGCTGGCCGCGAACGGAGCGATCCGCGCCGATCTGGCCCGGGCCGAGCCGATGCTCCGGTTGCTCCAGGGCGACGTCGGCTCGGGCAAGACGGCTGTGGCGGCCTATGCCCTGGCCCTGGTGGCCGGCGCCGGCAGGCAGAGTGCCCTGCTGGCCCCGACCGACCTGCTCGCGCGCCAGCACGCCGCCACCCTAGCCGACCTGCTCGACGACCTGGGCATCCCCGTCACGCTCCTGACCGGCTCGCTCAGCGCGGCCGGGACGCGCAACGCCCTGGAGGCGATCGCCGACGGTCGTGCCGCCATCGTGGTCGGGACCCACGCCCTCCTCCAGGAACGGGTCAGCTTCGCCGACCTGGGCCTGGTGATCATCGACGAGCAGCACCGCTTCGGCGTCGAGCAGCGCGGCCAGCTCGAGGCCAAGGCCGGCGGAACCGCCCCCCACGTCCTGCTGATGACCGCCACGCCGATCCCGCGGACCCTCGGCCAGGTCGTCTACGCCGATCTCGACGTGACCGACCTGCGGACCCCGCCGGCGGGACGCGTTCCGATCCGCACGGGGATCCGCCATCCGGCCGACATCGACCGGCTGTGGGAGTTCGTCCGGGCGCAGGCGGCCGAAGGCCGGCGCACGTTCGTGGTGGTGCCGGCCATCGAGGACTCCGACGACGAGGGCGCCGTCGCGGCCAAGAGCGAGGCGGAACGCCTGACGACGCTCCTCGCGCCACTGCGCGTCGGCCTCGTCCACGGGCGCATGAAGGCGGCCGATCGCGACGCCGAGATGAGCCGCTTCCGCGACGGTGGGCTGGACGTGCTGGTTGGCACGACCGTCGTCGAGGTCGGCGTCGACGTCCCCGAGGCCACAGTCATGGCGGTCCAGGGTGCCGATCGGTTCGGGCTGGCCCAGCTCCATCAGCTCCGCGGACGGGTCGGTCGTGGGACGGCCGCCTCGTATGCCGCGCTGGTCTCGGACGCCGCGCCCAGCACCGCCGCCTGGGACGAGCTCGTAGCCGGTCGCCGCGCGCCCGAGACGACCGAGCAGGCCCGCCTGGTGGCCGTCGCCCGCACGCTCGACGGGTTCGAGCTCGCGGAGGCGGACTTCGAGCTGCGCCGGGAGGGCGACGTCCTGGGGCTCGCCCAGAGCGGCCTGCCCCGCCTGCGGGTCGCCTCGCTCCAGAGAACCGATCACCGCGTCCTGGCGGCGGACGCCCGGCGTCACGCCGAAGCGCTGCTCGACGACGCGGGGGAGCTCAGCCGCCCCGGTCAGGAGCCGCTCCGCCGGGAGCTTGCGGCGGGTTGGCTGGAGGGCATCGCCGCCGGTGAGCCGGAGACCGCGGCGTGAGGTGGACCGCGACGCGGAGGCGGACGGTGGCCGATGGCTGACGCCGGCCGGGTCATCGCCGGAAGCGCGCGCGGGCGACGGCTGGTCGCGCCGGGGGAGGGGACCCGGCCGCTGGCCGATCGAGTCAAGCAGACCCTTTTCGCGGTCCTCGAGCCCGACCTGCCCGGCAGCGCCTTCCTCGACCTGTGCGCCGGCAGCGGCGCGGCCGGGATCGAGGCCCTGTCCCGGGGCGCCGCACGGGCGACCTTCGTCGAACGCGACCGGCGCGTGATCGGCACCATCGCGGAGAACCTGACCCGAACCGGCCTGGCGGGCGAGCGGGCCTCGGTCATCCGAGCGGAGGCCGCCGCCTGGCTGGCCGGACCGGCCGCGGGCGCCACCCACGCCAGTGGATCGGTCTCCGCGGCGCTCCGCGCCGCTGAATCCCAACCGGGCGGCGGCCGTGGGCCGTTCGAGCTCGTCTTCATCGATCCGCCCTATGCCGATGCGGATCTGCTCGGCCGGCTCCTCTCGATCCTCGGTGCCGACCGCGATGGCCGGCTTCTGGTCCCCGGCGCCCGCGTCGTGGCCAAGCACTTCTGGCGCGACCGTCCGCCGCCGGCGGTCGGCCTGTTAGCATCCGAGCGCGACCGGCGCTTTGGCGAGACCGGTCTCACCTTCTACCGTCGGGAGGGCGGATGAGCCTCGCGGTCTACCCCGGCTCCTTCGATCCGATCACCAACGGCCACCTCGACGTGCTCCGCCGGGCCGTGGCCGTCTTCGACCGGGTGGTGGTGGCGGTCCTCGAGAACCCGCGCAAGTCGCCCCTGCTCGACACCGGTCAGCGGGTCGCGGTCATCCGGACGTCCCTCGCGACGGCTGGTGGGGACCTCGCCCAGCGCGTCGACGTCAGCACCTTCGACGGACTGACCGTGACCTTCTGCCGGACGATCGGGGCCGGCTTCATGGTCCGTGGCCTGCGGGCCGTGTCGGACTTCGAGTCGGAGATGCAGCTCGCCCACAACAACCGGATCCTGGCGCCTGACCTCGACACGGTCTTCTTCATGACCTCCCTCGAACAGAGCTACGTCAGCTCGAGCCTGGTCAAGGAGATCGCCCAATTCGGGGGTGACGTGAGCGGGATGATCCCGGCGCCGGCGGTCGCCGCCCTCGTCGCGTTCCGTGCGGACGGCTGACGTCAGGCCACGCCGGCGCCGGCGAGTGCCATAATCCAGCGACCGGGCCGTCCACGGCGCCGGTCGCCGCTCGAGGAGGGCCGGTCCGATCGACATCATCTTCCTCGTCACTCGTCTGCAGACCCTGATCGCCAACGGCAAGAAGCTGCCGATGACCAACAACGTGGTTATCGACAAGGACGCCGCGTTCGATCTCATCGACGAGCTCCGGGCGGCGATCCCCGAGGAGATCCGCGCGGCCAAGCGGATCAACAGCGAGGGTGAGCGGATCATCGAGAAGGCCCAGGAAGAGGCCGAGCGGATCGTGGCCAGCGCCCAGGAGCAGGCGGCCTTCCTGATCGAGGAGCGCGGCCTGACCGCAGCGGCCGACCAGGAGAGCGGACGGATCATCACCCAGGCTCAGGAGGAGTCGGCCGAGATTCGGCGGGGCGCGGACGAGTACGCCGCGGCGGTGCTCATCGGGCTCGAGGGCGAGGTCGTCAAGACCCTCCAGAGCATCAAGAAGGGCATCACCCTCCTCGATGAGCGGCGCCCCGGTCCGGCCGCGCCGGCCGAGACCCCGCTCGAGGACGACGAGGACATCGACGAATGGGACGACGAAGCGCAAGAGGAGGCGCGCGCGTCCCGGCCCGTCCGGTCGTGACCCCGAGCGACGCCCGGGAGACGCTCACGGTCAACGTCGCCAGCCTGCTCGCCGAGCCGGGCGGCTCCGTCCGGGACTACGCCTTCGACGACCTCCAGCTCGACCTGGGCGAGGATCTGGCCCTGGCCCGGCCGGCGGACGCCCGCTTTCGGCTGACCCGCACCAACCGCGGCCTGCTGGTCGATGGCGACGTCCGGGCGACCCTGGCCGAAACCTGCAGTCGCTGTCTGCGACCGATCGAGGTCGGCGTCGCCGAGGACATCGACGAAGAGGCGCTGCCCAGCGTCGACCTGGCCACGGGAGCGCCGCTCGACCGCTCGGAGGAGCCCGAGGTGGCACGTCTGACCGGCCACCACGAGGTTGAGCTCGAGCCCCTCGTCCGGGAGGCGATCCAGCTCGCCGAGCCGATCGCGCCGCTGTGCCGGCCCGATTGCCCGGGCCTCTGTCCCGAGTGCGGCGAGGAGCTCGGATCCGGTCCCCACGATCACGGCGAGGCCCCGATCGACCCGCGGCTGGAGGCCCTCAGGGCATTCCGAGTCGACGCCGGCGACGAGACCGCGTAGACTCTCGCGTCAGCCCCACTCGCCCCGCGCGGACCGCGACCGGCGATCGGCCCTCGAAACGATGATGCCGTCTGCGGCCGTGCGCGATGCGCCTGGCCCGGACCCGAAAGGAGCCACACCGAACCATGGGAGTCCCCAAGCGACGGGTGTCACACGCGCGCCAGGGCGAGCGCCGCAGCCACCTCGCGATCGAGCTGCCGAAGCTCGAGGAGTGTCCCCACTGCCACGAGCCCAAGCGCCCGCACCACGTCTGTCCGAACTGCGGCTACTACGGCGGCCGGCAGGTGATCGAGCCGAAGACGAAGTCGGGCGACTCGGCCTCCTGAGCCGGTGGACCTGAGCGCCGTCCGGGCCACCGCGGAGGATCGCCGGATCCGCGTCGCGATCGACGCGATGGGCGGCGACCACGCCCCCGAGGAGCCGGTCCACGGCGCACTCGCCTACGCCGCGGAGCATCCCGGCGACGACATCGTCCTCGTCGGCGACCCGGACCGGATCAGGCTGATCGCGGGTCCGGCCCTGCCGGCGTCCAACGTGTCCATCGTGCCCGCCTCGCAGGTCGTGGAGATGGACGAGCATCCCGCGTTGGCCCTCCGCGAGAAGAAGGACGCCTCGATCCTGGTCGCCACGGATCTCGTTCGGCGGGGCGAGGCCGACGCCGTGGTGACGGCCGGCCACACCGGTGCCGGGATGGCCGCGGCGGTCCTCCGGCTGGGCCGCCTGCCGGGAGTCGACCGACCCGCCCTGGCCGTCCAGATGATCACCGCGACCGGGCCGTTCGTGTTTCTCGACATCGGCGCCAACCCCGATTCGAGCGGAGTCAACCTGTATCAGTACGCCGAGATGGGTGCGCTCTTCGCCGAGCGGGTTCTGGGGGTCGCACGGCCCCGGGTGGCCCTCCTGTCGATCGGCGAGGAGAAGGGCAAGGGCGACGCCCGGATCGTCGAGGCGACCGAGTTGCTCGATCGTTCCAGGCTGAACTTCGTGGGCAACCTCGAGGGCAAGGACCTGGTCAAGCACATGGCCGACGTGGTCGTCTGCGACGCGGTCGTGGGCAACGTCACGATCAAGTTCTTCGAGGGCCTCTCGACCTTCATCTTCGATCTGCTCGCGGCCGAGTTTCGGCGCCCACCACGGGGGCCGCTGGCCTATGCCCTGCTCAAGCCGGGCATCGACCGGATCCGCTCGATCTTCGATTACGAGCGGTTTGGAGGCTCGCCGCTGCTGGGGGTCAAGGGCACGGTCATCATCACCCATGGCCGGGCCAAGCGACGGATGATCGGCTACGCTCTGGGGGTCGGCGCCGCCTCGGCCCGGGCCCGGATCCCCGAGCTCATCGCCGAGACGTTCCAGCGCGAGCCGACCGGCGCCGGCGCCTGAGGATGGCCGAACCGGCCCGTCGCGGCCGATCCGATGTGGCCCGGACGGCCCGGGCCGGGCGGCGCCTGGCGCTGGCCGCCGTCTTCGAGGCCGAGTTCGGCCAGCGCACGGCCGAAGCGGTCCTGGAACGTCACCTGGCCGAGACCGAAGGCGACCCGGCGACGGCCGAATTCGCCCGCCAGCTGGTGTCCACGGTCGTGGCCAAGCGGGACGCGATCGACGCCCTGATCGAGGTCACGGCACCGCAGTATCCGGTCGTCCAGCTGGCCCGGATGGATCGCGCACTGCTGCGTTGCGCCATCGGTGAGGTGCTACACTCCGCCACGACGCCGGCCCGAGTGGCGATCGCCGAGTGGGTCGACCTCGCCCGCACCTACAGTGGCGACCCGGCGCGACGCCTGATGAATGGCGTGCTGGGCAGGATCGCAAGGGACAGACCCGGCGCCTGACCGGGCGATCGAGCTCCGAGGAGAGTGTCAGTGGCCACCACGTACGAGCGCCTCAAGAAGATCGTGGTCGAGCAGCTCGGCGTCGAGGAGGAGGACGTCAAGCCGGAGGCGTCCTTCGTCGACGATCTGAACGCGGACTCGCTCGATCTGGTCGAGCTGATCATGAGTCTCGAGGAGGAATTCGGGACGGAGATCAGCGACGAGGATGCGGAGAAGATCCGAACGGTCGGGGACGCCGTCGAGTACATCGACGAGCGAAGCTCCTAGCGGGGAGACGCGCCCGCGCCTGATGCGTTCGGCCGATCGCTTCGCGGCGCGTCTCGGGCTCCCGATCCGCGATCTCGACCTGCTCGAGCAGGCCCTCACCCACAGCAGCTACCTCCACGAGCACCGCGACACCGTCAGCGGCCACAACGAGCGCCTCGAGTTCCTGGGTGACGCCGTCGTCACCCTGGTCATCGGAGAGGCGCTCTTCCGTCTCCGGCCGGATGACGACGAGGGCGTCCTGTCGGCCCGCCGGGCGGCCATCGTCAGTGCCCAGGGCCTGGCCCGGATCGCACGCCGGATCGAGCTCGGCGAGGCGTTGCGCCTGGGCGAAGGCGAATCGCGGCGCGACGGGCGGACCCGGGTATCGCTCCTCGCCTCGGGCTTCGAGGCGCTCGTCGGCGCGATCTACCTCGACCTGGGCTATGACGTCGTCCGGGACTGGGTCCTCGAGCAGGCCCAGCCGGAGCTGTCGAGCGATGCGCCCCTGTCCAGTCTCAAGAGCGCCAAGAGCCGGCTCCAGGAGTACACCCAGCGGACGAACGGTGAGCGTCCGTCGTACCGCTTGATCGATGCCAGGGGACCCGACCACGACAAGCTCTTCCGGGTCGAGGTGTCGGTCGGCGGCCGGATCCTGGGCATCGGGGAGGGCCGCTCCCAGAAGTCGGCCGAGATCGCCGCCGCGGAGGTCGCCCTGCCCGGCCTGCGCGAGACGACGCCGGCGTGAGTGCGCCGGCCCGGCTGCTCGCGCTCCGGCTCCAGGGCTTCAAGTCGTTTGCGGAGCGAACCGTCATCGAGTTCGGCCCCGGGATCAGCGCGGTCGTCGGGCCCAACGGCTCGGGCAAGAGCAACCTGGCCGACGCCCTGCGCTGGGCCCTTGGCGAGCAGGGTCGGGCCCTGCGCAGTCGCAAGAGCGAGGACGTGATCTTCGCCGGCTCCGAGCGGCGGGCGGCCCTGGGCATGGCCGACGTCACGCTCGTCCTCGACAACGCCGACGGTCTGCTGCCGGTCGAATACGGCGTCCTCGAGCTCGGGCGTCGGCTGTATCGCTCGGGCGAGAACGACTACCTGCTCAACCGGCAGCGGGTTCGGCTGCGCGACCTGGTCGACCTGCTCGACTCGGCCCATCTGGCCGACAACGCCTTCCTGTTCATCGGCCAGGGCATGGTCGATCAGGCCCTGGCCCTGCGGCCCGAGGAGCGCCGGCCGCTGTTCGAGGAGGTCGCCGGCGTGCGCCGCCACGAGCGCCGCCGGCGCAAGGCCGAGGAACAGCTGACCGAGGCCGAGCTCAACCTGGCCCGGGTCGACGACATCCTGGCCGAGCTGCGGCCGCAGGCTCGCCGCCTGGCCGCCCAGGCCGAGCAGCAGGTCACCCGCGCGTCGGCCGGCGACGAGCTGGCGAGCGCGCTGGTAGCGGCCGCGCACGGTCGTTGGCACGAGGCGACGATCCGGCACGCGGCCGCAACCGAGCGCCTGACCCGCGCCCGGGCCGACGCGGAGCGCTCGACGACCGAGTTGAGCCAGGCCGAAGCCGCGGCGGCAGCGGTGTCGGCCGCGCTCGGCGCCCGGGTCGAGGCGGAGCGAGTGCGGCGCGAGGCGTACGAGGTGGCCCGCTCGGCGCATCTCCAGCTCCAGCTGCGCGAGGCCCGTCTCGCGTCGGACCTGGCCGCCGTCGGACGCGATCGGGAGCGGCTCCGGACCGAGCGCAGCGCGGCGGAGGCCGATCTCGCGCTCCGCCGGCGCGAGGCCGCGATCCCGGTGCCCGCGCCGGATGCGGACCTCCAGGCCGCGCTGGCCGAAGCGGAGCGCGGGCTGTCGGAGGCGCTCGAGGAAATCGGCACGCTGCGCGCCGCCGGCCAGGCCCGCGGCGACGAGCTGGCCGCGGTGCGGCGAGCCGAGGCAGCCCGGCTGGCCGAGTTGGAGACCGCCCGCCGGCGGCTGGTGGACGCGGACCGGCGCGCCGCCGCTGAGCGGTCAGCCGCCGACCGCTCAGCCGCCGAACGGATCGGACTCGAGGATCGGCGGCTCGCGGCGGCGCGGCTCGCTGGCGATGCCCGTGCGGCTGAGCAGCGGGCTACCAGCGATCGTGAGCTGGCCCGCGACGCCGCGGACCGTGGCGACGGCGCCGCCCGGGCAGCAGCCGAGGCAGCGACCGCCGCGGGCTCGCGCGTGGCAACCCTGCGCGGGCGGCTCGAGGCGGTCCGCGCCCGGCTTGCCGAGGACGAGGCCCGCGGCATCGCCCGGGCGGCACGCCGAGTCGGAGGTCGCCGGCTGGACGAGGACCTCCAGATCGAGCCGGACTTCCGGGCGGCGGTCGGTGCGGCCCTGGGTGAGGTCGCCCGCGCCTATCTGGTCGGGCGCGGTGCGGTGCCCGGCCTTGCCGCCGAGCGGGGCACGGTCGTCGTCGAGGAGGGCGGCCCGCCAGCGGCCCAGGGCGGGAATCCCGGATTCGTCGAACGTCTCGACGCACTCGGTGGGGGCGTGCTGGCCGATGTTGTTCGGCGCGATCCGCTCGGGTCGGTCCGGCGTGTGCTCGCCCGGGTCGCCTGGGTGCCCGACCTGGAGTCGCTGCTGGAGCTGCAACCGCTGCTGCCCGCGGGCTGGTCGGCGGTCACCCGGGATGGCGGCGCGGCGGCCGGGCCGATCGCCATTGCCCTCGGCCGCGCCGAAGGACCGCTCGAGCGTCGGGCCGAGCTGGACCGCCTGGAGGTCGAGCTGGCCGCGGCCGAGGCCGAGGCCTCGGAACTGGAGCGCGCGGCCAGCGCGGAGGGCGCCACGGCCGCGGCCGCTCGGATCGCCCTGGAGACCGCTCGCGCTGGCGAAACCGCGGCCGCGGCGGCCCGGCGTGGAGCGGATGAGGCCGAGCGAGCAGCCGGTCGCGCGGCCGAAAACGTGGCCCGCGAGGCCGTCTGGCAGCGCAGCCAGGCCGAGCGCGCGGAGGCCGAGGCGACCCGGCTGCGCGAGGTCGTCGCCACCCTCGAGGCTGCGTCCGGGGACCGCTCGGCCGGGCTCGAGGCGGCCGTCGCGGGTCAGGCGGATCGCTCCGCGCTCGCGACCTGGGAGGAGCGCGC
>JAXDKT010000099.1:0-38807 GCA_034666965.1 Chloroflexota bacterium
CTACCAGAGGGTCCCGGGCGAGCCTCCTGTCGGGGGCTGGACCTGGTCGCGCGTCCGCAGGCCCGAGCCGAGCCGCGCCGCCCTAGCTGCTCAGGGTCAGGGCCAGGATGATCGCGGCGGCCAGCGAGGCCGCGGCCAGCAGCGCGGCGATGCCACCGCCCACGGCATAGACGAGCGCTCGGCCGGCCGATCCCTCGCGCGACTGGCTGTAGGCGGCCCAGGCGCCGGCCAGGGCCAGCAGAGCGAAGACGATGCCGCTGATGAACTCGCCGGCGGTGAGCATCGGCAGCTGTGTCGCGTCGCGCGCGACGAGGCCGTAGCCGACCACCGCCAGCGACACGAGCAGGGCGATCCCGAGGGTCACCCGCAGCGGGGTGATCGTCCGCCGGGGGCGGCGCGCCGGGATCTCCGGCACCTCGGGCTGCAGCTGGTACGCCTGGTCCCGGTAGGGTCGCTCCGAGTCGGGCTCGTACGGGTAGGCCTCATCCGGGTACTCGCCGACGACGTGGTCCCGGTCGTTGGGGTCGGTCAAGGCCGGACCTGTCGAGTCGTCATCGTCCGAGCGTACCAGCGGTCGCCGATCAGGCCCGCGGCTCCACCCCACCGCGGCTCCGGTGGTAGATGGCCACGTTGTAGCTCAGACGGGGCCGCTTGAGCGTGTCTCCCACCTCGCGCCCGCGCTCGCCGAAGGCCTCGTCCAGGAAGGCCCGCGCGACGTCGATCGAGTCGAAGGTCCAGAAGCAATGGATGACCCGCATCCGGAAGCCGTTGGTCAGGTACCAGCCGTCGCGTCGACTCCAGGCGCCGTATTCGGGCAGCTCGCCACGCAGCCGGGACACATCGTCGCGTCCGTAGTCGTGGACGACCAGCAGGCGGCCACCGGATCGCAGCACCCGGTCCGCCTCGGCCACCTCCTCGGCGGCCGGCGCCCGGAACGCCGACCAGAAGCCGACCACGACATCCGCCGAGCCGTCGGCGGCCGCGAGTGGCTGACCGGGCGAGGCAGCCGGGAGCGAGCGGACGCGGGCCCCCCGGTCGGCAAGCTGGGCGGCCCTCCGGCCACCGTCGCCATCGACCACGAGGACGTCCCGACCGGCGATCGGGCCGAGCGCCTCCAGCGCCCGG
Source organism: Chloroflexota bacterium (assembly GCA_034666965.1). Classification (GTDB taxonomy): domain Bacteria; phylum Chloroflexota; class Limnocylindria; order Limnocylindrales; family CSP1-4; genus Chersky-267. The sequence continues at coordinate 1,126 of JAXDKT010000099.1, forward strand.
GGGATCTTCTCCTCGACATCGAGGCCGGCGTCGAGACGCGCCGCGAGGTCCGGGGCGCCAAGTGCGAATGGGAGGTCGGCCATGAGGAGGCGGAGGATAGCATCGGACGACCGGCGCTCGGCCGGGCATCGCCCGCGTGAGCTACGTCTGGTCGAGATAGGCCTCGACGTCGGGCCGGAGGAGGCCGCGGAAGAGGGCGATGGCCAGGGCCGAGCAGAACAGGGCGACCGCCATCCCGGTGCTGGCCACGGTGAAGCTGAAGAACCCGAGCGGGACCGCCGGCAGGGTCAGGCTGGCCAGCGCGATCGCCAGTCCACGCGCGGCACGCTTGCGCTGGAGCACGAGGGTGATCGTGAAGATCGTGTAGGCCAGCAGGATCATGACCACCAGCCCGAGCAGGCTGACCGGGGTCGAGATCGCGGTGTCGATCACGAACCGGAGTGACAGCCCGATGACGACCAGGATCGCGGCGGCGTAGATCAGGAAGATCCGCACTCCGGTGGGCATCCTGCGCTTCGGTTCGATCGGATCGGGCGGGGTCATCGCCGCGGATTCTGCCACGGTGGCCGCGGGCGCGATCCCGGCACGCCGGTCTCGCGACAGGGAAGCGCCCCGGAAGGTACCCTCTGCCGGTGGCGGAGCGGTCCGCAACCTTCCGTACCTACCCTGGCGGCGTCAGGGGGGCGCCCACTCCACCGAGGGGATCAGGGAGCAACGAATCAAAGCGGTCGTCGAGCGGTCCGGTCGGCGCGGCCGGGGGCCGAGCGACCAGTGGCCGCGTGGCGACAGGTCCGGAGGGTACCGCCGAGACCCGCCGCGGCCGACGCGAGCGCGAACGCGAGCGTGAGCGATCCCGCAGCCGGACCACCTACCGACGGCGACCGTTCCTCGAGCGCCATCGGGGCACGCTGCTCGCCGGTCTGGCGCTCGTGGCCGTGGTCCTGGCCGGCGGGTTCGTCGTGGTCCAGGCCAACAGCAAGGCCTACGCCTGCAGCACCCAGACCGTCCCGGCGCCGGCCGCAACGCCGCTGCCCGACGGGTCCCCGGGGCCCCTCGGCCAGATCCAGCCCGACATGGGCAGGAACCACATCCTGTCCCCGGAGAACCAGCGCTACGCGGCCTGCCCGCCGGCGTCCGGACCGCATTACGCCGGCCTCGACGGCCCCATCCAGGCGCGCTACTACGGTCCCGATGATGCGACCCTGCCCCAGGGCTGGATCCACAACCTGGAGCACGGCGGTCTGGTCATCCTCTACAGCTGCGACAAGGGCGCCTGCGACGCGGCCACCCAGCAGTCCCTCCAAGACCTGTTCAATTCGTTCCCGGACAGTCCCCAGTGCAAGCTGCCCAAGGGGACCATCGGCCCGGTGATCACTCGATTCGAGGAGATGAAGGCTCCGATCGCGGGCCTGCTGTGGGGGCGGGTGTTGTTCCAGGACAAGCTCGACACGGCCCAGCTCCTCGAGTACTTCAGGACCCAGGCCGAGCTTCACAACCCCGAACCGCAGGCCGGCTGTCCCTCCCGTCAGCCGACGCCGGCGCCGCTCCCGAGCGTCTCGCCCGGTGCCTCGTCGAGCCCGGCGTCGTCACCGAGTGCTCCTCCGTCGGCCAGCCCGGTCGCCGGGGAGCCCAGCCCCGGCCCTTCCTGATCGGAGCTCGATGCAGCTGTACGCCTATCGGACGCGATCCGGCCTCGATCGTTGGGGCGTGCTCGCTGGCGACGGCCTCCTGACCGGCGGTCAGCTCGAGCGCGAGGGGGGCCTGGTCGGCGCCTGGGTGTGGAGCCACCTCGACCTGGGCACGGTCCTGGGCTTTGCCGACCGGCGCTGGTGGCGGCGCCTGGCCAAAGCGGTCGACCGCGCCGTCGCCCACGGCGCTCGTCCGAAACCGGTCGCTCGAAGACGTCCGGCGCCGGCTCTCCGATACCCCGGCAAGATCGTGTGTGTCGGGCTCAACTACCGGGCGCACGCCGCCGAGCAGGGGATCGTGCCGCCGGACCGGCCCCTCCTCTTCTCGAAGTTCGCCAATGCCGTCGTGGCCGACGGCGAGCCGGTCATCCGTCCGGTCGGCTGCCATGCACTCGACTTCGAGGCGGAGCTCGGTGTGGTCATCGGGGCGACCGCCCGGAGGGTGGCCGCCGCCGACGCGTGGGCGCATGTCGGAGGCTACGTCGTCGGCAACGACGTCAGCGCCCGCGACTGGCAGGGGGTCAAGCAAGCTCTCCGAATGGGCGAGCACGGCGACGGACAGTGGCTCCGGGCAAAGGGCTCGGACACGTTCTATCCACTCGGACCGGTCTTCGTCACCGCCGCCGAGCTGCCATCCCCACCGGCGCTCGCGATCAGGTCCTGGCTCACGCCTGGCGCCGGTCCGGACGCGGGCCGGGTCGTGCCCTGGCAGGCGGCCAACACGGACGACCTGCTCTTCGACATCCCCAGCCTGATCGAATTCGTCAGCCGCTCGATCACCCTCGATCCCGGCGACATCATCACGACCGGGACGCCGTCGGGCGTCGGCGTCTTCCGCGAACCGCCCGTGTTCGTCGCGCCGGGCGACCGCATCCGGGTCGAGATCGACGGCATCGGCTCGGTCGAGAACCCGGTCGTCGATGCCTCCGAGATCGACTGACGGCGGCCATGCTCGCCCTGGTCAAGACCGCGCCCGGCCCGGGCCTCGAGCTGCGTGAGGTCCCCATCCCGACGATCGGTATCAACGACGTCCTCATCCGGGTGGCCCGGACCGGCATCTGCGGGACCGACCTCCACATCGAGGCATGGGACGCCTGGGCTGCCCGGACGATCGTCCCGCCGCTCGTGGTCGGCCACGAGTTCGTCGGCGAGGTCGTCGAGGGGGGCGGCAATGTCACCGACTTCGCGCCGGGCGACCTGGTCAGCGGCGAAGGTCATGTGGTCTGCGGGCGTTGCCGCCACTGCCTCGCCGGCCGGCGCAACCTGTGCGCCAATGCGATCGGGCTCGGGGTCGGCCGCGACGGCGCCTTCGCCGAATACGTGGCCCTGCCGATGGCCAACGTCTGGCATCACTGGCCGGGCGTCGACCCGGAGGTCGCGGCGATCTTCGACCCGTTCGGCAACGCGGTCCACACCGCGCTGGCCTTCCCGATCCTGGGCGAGGACGTCCTGATCAGTGGAGCGGGGCCGATCGGGCTGATGGCCACGGCGGTCGTGCGCCATGCCGGCGCGCGCCACGTCGTCGTATCCGAACCCAACCCGTTCCGACGCGAGCTGGCCGTGACCATGGGCGCCAGCCTGGTCGTCGATCCCGCCGAACGTCAGCTGCAGTCCGTCTTCGAAGAGCTGGACATGGTCGAGGGCTTCGACGTAGCCCTCGAGATGTCGGGCAACGCCGCCGCCCTGCGCGCGGCCATCGGGGCGATGGCCCATGGCGGTGGCGTGGCCCTCCTGGGCATCCCGACCCAGGAGATCGCCCTCGACGTCGGCGAGATCGTGTTCAAGATGCTGACCCTGCGCGGGATCTACGGCCGGGAGATGTACGAGACCTGGTACAAGATGACGGTCATGCTCCAGTCCGGCCTCGACATCCGCCCGGCGATCACCCACCGCTTCGGCTTCCGGGACCACCGGGCCGCATTCGAGGCGGCGCGCTCGGGGGCCTCGGGCAAGGTCATCATGGACTGGCGACAATGAGCGCACGCGCCGATCCGCTCGGGTTCCTGGCCGCGGAGCTCGACGATCTGCGCACGCGCCACCTCTATCGACCCCTGCGGGTCATGACCTCGGCCCAGGGTCCCATCGTCTCGGTCGACGACCGGCGCCTGGTCAGCCTGTCGTCGAACGACTATCTCGGGTTGACCCAGCATCCCCGCCTGCGGGCCGCGGCCCTGGCCGCCGTCGAGCGCTTCGGGGCCGGCTCCGGCGCGGTGCGCACGATCGCCGGGACGATGGCCCTCCACGAGGAGCTCGAGGCCGAGCTGGCCCGCTTCAAGGGGGTCGCGGCGACGCTCACCTTCCAGTCGGGGTTCAGCGCCAACACCGGGATCATCGGCGCCCTCACCGGCGAGCAGGACCTGATCGTGTCCGACGCGCTCAACCACGCCTCGATCATCGATGGCATGCGCCTGTCCAAGGCGCCGCGCAAGATCTACCCTCACGCGGACGTCGCCGCCCTGCGCGAGATCCTGGCCGAGGCCGAGGAGCACGGCCGACCCGGGACGGGGCTGCCCTACCGGCTGATCCTGGTGGTCACCGACGGGGTGTTCAGCATGGATGGCGACATCGCTCCGCTGCCAGGGATCGTCGAGGCGGCCGAGGCGGCCGGTGCCGCGGTCATGGTCGACGACGCGCATGCCTCGGGCGTGCTCGGGCGAAACGGGCGCGGGTCGGTCGATCACTTCGGGCTCCACGGTCGGGTGGCCATCCAGGTCGGGACGCTGAGCAAGGCCATCGGCGTCCTGGGCGGGTACGTGGCCGGGTCGCAGGACCTGCGCGACCTCCTGACCCAGCGGGCCCGCCCGTTCCTCTTCTCCACCTCACACCCGCCGGCCGTGGTGGCGGCCTGTCTCGAGGCGATCCATGTCCTCGAGGAGGAGCCCGAGCTGATCGAGCGCCTGTGGGCCAACACCCGGCGGTTCAAGGCCGAGCTCGTTCGGCTGGGGTTCGACACCGGGTCGTCGGAGACGCCGATCACCCCGGTCATGATGGGCGACTCATCGACGGCCGCCCGGTTCAGCGACCGCCTCTTCGAGGAGGGCGTGTTCGCCCGGCCGATCGTCTACCCGACCGTCGCCCTCGACAAGGCCCGGATCCGGACGATCGTGACCGCGGCCCACCACGACGCTCAGCTCGACCTTGCCCTGGCGGCCTTCGACCGGATCGGCCGCGAGCTGGGACTGACCGGCGGGTGATCATCGCGCCAGACCTGCGGACGCTCGCGGTGCCGGTGGCGGACCAGTCCCACGACCTCCCGCTGGACGCCCACGTCCACACCGATCTGTCGCCCGACAGTGACGTGCCCGTCGACGTCTACGCCGCGCTGGCCGTCGAGCTGGGGATCGCCGAGCTGGCGATCACCGATCACGTCGACTTCGACCCGCGCGACCCGGCCTACGAGTACGCCTCGTTCGAGGACCGCGAGCGGACCGTCCGCGACGCGGCCGAACGCTGGGCCGAACGCGGGGTGGCCATCCGGTTCGGGGTCGAGCTGACCTACCACAGCGCCTGGGAAGGGGACCTGCGCGAGCACCTGGCCCGCCATCGATACGACTTCGCGATCGGCTCGGTCCACGACTGGCCCGGCTCGCCCTACGTCCCCAGCCAGGTCGGCCGCTGGGTTGCGGGCCGGAAGCTGGATGACATCCTGGCGCCCTACCTCGAGCAGGTCGAGGCGGCGGCGCGATCCGGCCTGTTCGACACGATCGGCCACCTCGACGTGGTCAAGCGCTATCTCCATCCTCACGTCCTGCCGGCCGACCTGGCCGCCCGCTCCGAGCTGTTCGAGCCCGTCCTGCGGGCCCTGATCGACAGCGGTACGGCCCTCGAGGTCAACACCAGCGGCCTGCGTCACCCCGTCCGCGAGACCTATCCACCGGCCGTCGTCGTCGAGCGCTACCGCGAGCTCGGCGGCGAGCGAGTCACCGCCGGCTCGGATGCCCACCGTGCCGACTGGCTGGCCTGGGGCCTGGACGAGGGCTACCGGATCCTGGCTCGGGCCGAGTTCGCCGAGCTCACCTTCCGACGGGGCGGGTCTCCGGCCGCGATCGCGTTGCCGCCCCGCTTCCGCCGCGGGTAGGCTGGCACGATGCGCCCTGGACCCCCGCGCCGATGATCGAGCTGACCGTGCTCGGCGCCGGGCCCGCCTACACCTCGCGACCGGGCGCGGTCGGGGCATCGTACCTGCTCCGCAGCGGGGATCAGGCGATCGTCCTCGACCTGGGCCAGGGGGCCTTCACCAACCTGGCCGGGGCGATCGAGCCGAGCTCGCTGCGGGCGATCGTCGTCAGCCACCTCCACCCCGATCACTTCATCGACCTCGTCCCGCTCAGGCACTACCTGCTCTGGGACTTCCGTCCTTCCCGCCGCGTGGCCGTCCTCGGGCCGGCCGGCCTGGCCGAGCGGCTCGACGCGCTCCACGATGAGCCCGGCTTCAGCGCCGCTTCGCTCGACGTGTCGGCGTTAGGCGGCCCCGGGTTTCGCCAGATCGGTCCGTTCAGTCTCGAGGCGGCCTTGGTCCGTCACACCGACGAGAGCTACGGCTTCCGGGTGGCCGTCGGCGACGGTCCCGGCCTGGTCTATTCGGGGGACTGCGGCGATGCCGACGACCTGCGCCCGCTGATCCGTCCCGGCGACACGCTGCTCTCGGAGGCGTCGTTCGGGACGGGGCCGGTGGCTCCCGGCTCGGAGCACCTCAACGCGGCCGATGTTGGCCGGGTCGCCGCGTCGAGCGGCGCCGGCCGCGTGCTCCTGACCCATGTCCTGATGGGCCACAGTCGGGACGCGACCGCCGCCGCCGCACGCGAGCTTGCCGGGGTCGATGTCAGCCTGGTGGATCCCGGCGACCGCTTCTCGATCTGAGCTCCGGACCGGCTACGATTGGATCGTGCCGACCCCCCTCGAGCCCACCCTCCGCGGACACCTGCGCCTGGCCATCGAGCGGGCCTGGACTGCCGCGGTCGCGGCCGGCGACCTGCCGGCCATCGAACCGGGCCAGGCGGCACCGATGGTCAAGGTCGAGCGGCCCGCGAACCCGGACCACGGCGACGCGGCCACCAACCTCGCGCTGAAGCTGGCCCGGCCGTACCGCCGGGCACCGCTCGAGGTCGCCCGGATCCTGGCCGACGAGCTGGCCCGCGAGGCGGAGACGACGCCGGACACCACCCCGGTCGGCTCGGTTGAGGTGGCCGCGCCGGGGTTCATCAACGTCCGCTACGCCGATCGGGCCCTGACCCGGGCCGTCGACGGGATCCTGGCCGCGCCGGCGGACTGGGGCCGGGTCCCGGCCACCCGGCCGCGCCTCATCGACGTGGAATTCGTGTCGGCCAACCCGACCGGTCCCCTGACCATCGGCAATGCCCGCGGTGCGTTCGTCGGGGACCTGCTCTGCCGCGTGCTCGAGGCTGGTGGCCAGCGCGTCGTCCGGGAGTACTACTTCAACGACTCGGGCAGCCAGGGCCTCAAGCTGGGCGCGTCGGTCATCGCCACCCGCCGGAACGAGCCCGTCCCCGACGACGGCTACCACGGCGACTACGTGGCCGACCTGGCCGGAGCCCTGCCCGACGACATCTGGGCGGCGGCCGAGGCCGCACCCGCCGAGGCGGCCGCGATCGTGGGGCGCTGGGCCTCAGAGCGGGTGCGGGCCGGGATCGAGGCCTCGCTCGAGCATCTCGGCGTCCACTTCGACGTGTGGACGACCGAGCGTTCGCTGTACGACGAGGGTTGGGTCGAGCGGGCGATCGAGCGCCTGCGGGCCGGCGGCCACGTCTACGAGCAGGACGGCGCGCTGTGGTTCCGCTCGACGGCGTTCGGCGACGACAAGGATCGGGTGATTACCCGCTCGAACGGTGAGCCGACCTACTTCGCCTCGGACATCGGCTACGTCGCCCAGAAGTTCAGCCGGGGCTTCGATGAGCTGATCTACATCTGGGGCCAGGACCACCACGGGACGGTGGCCCGGGTGCGCAACGCCGCCGAGGCGATGGGCTTCGACAAGGAAGCGGTTCGGATGCTGCTGGTGGCCTGGGTCCGCTTCGTGCGCGACGGTCAGGACGTGTCCATGAGCAAGCGAGCGGGCACGTTCATCACCCTCGACGAGCTGCTCCACGAGATCGGCGCCGACGCGGCGCGCTGGTTCTTCGCCTCACGCGGGCCGAGCTCCGCCATCGACTTCGACATCGAGCTGGCCAAGAAGCAGTCGAACGAGAATCCGGTCTACTACGTCCAGTACGCCCACGCCCGGATCGCCTCGATCCTGCGCAAGGCGGCCGAGGCCGGCCTGGTCCCGGCCGCGACGTTGGCCGCGGAGGACCTCGCCGGGGAGCCCGAGGCGGCCCTCGTGCGCGAAGTGATCCGTCTGCCGGAGGTCGTCGAGGACGCCGCGGTCGCCGAGGAGGCCCAGGGCATCACCGCCTATGCCACCGAGCTGGCCTCGACGTTCCATGCCTTCTATCGCGACGCCAAGGTCGTCGACGCCGACGCGCCGGCCCGCTCGGCGGCACGCCTGGCGCTCGTGTCAGCGACCAAGACCACCCTGGCCAACGCCCTGGGCCTGCTCGGGATCTCGGCCCCGGAGCAGATGTAGGCCGGCCCGGCGGGGCGAGGTCGGTCTAGCCGGCCAGGCCGAGGGCGCTGCCCAGGGCGTTGATGGTCACGTCGTCGGTGGCGATGAACACGGTCACCCGGTTGCTGCCGTCGATGGCGATCAGCGCCCCATGACCACCGAGCGCGTCGAGGGTGGTCTGCGCGGCGGTCGCGAACTCGGCGGCATCGGCCGGGCTGTCCCAGCGCGTGTCGACGACGATCCCCGAGCGGTCGCCGTTGGAGACCAGCGCGATCCGATCGCCGCCCCAGCCCGCGGCGGCCGGACCGGCCGTCGCCTGTGGGATCTTGCCCGCCGACTCGAGCCATTCGACGAGCTCGAACTCACCCAGCGTGTCCTGGAAGTCGACCGACCAGCCCGTGCCCAGCCCCTTGGCCAGGTCCTTCGGAAAGGACACCACGACCGGGGCCTCGTGGGCGGCGTACTTCTCCGGATGGATGACCTGCTCGGTGGACAGCGGCGGGTCGGCGTAGAGCTTGTCGATGGCGGCCCAGCCGCCCGCCGCCTGGATCGATTGAACCAACGCCTGGCCGGTGGTGTACGGGAACAGGAGGCTGTCCTTGAGGATGGCCGGCATCGCTGCCAGGATCGCGGCCTGCTCGGGGTCGCTGGCCTCCTGGACCATCTGGACCAGCTCGGCCGGGGTCAGGTACTGGGCCGCCCACACGGACATCAACAACGTCGCGTCGCCCTCCGGGACCGACAGCCTGGCCAGGCCGCGGTCGCTCTCACCGATCGCATCGAGCTGGAGGTTGCCCAGGCCGAAGTTCTGGTCCTGGAGGGCGTGATCGAACTCGTGGGCGAACGTGATCCGCTCGGTCGGACCGAGGCCGCCCGAACGGGACACGACGTACAGCTCCTTCGTGTCCGAGTCGTAGTAGCCAGCTACCTGGCTGCCCAGCAGCTTGAGGTAGAGATCCTTGAGCGACGTGCCCTCCGGGATGAGCCCGAGGAGCTCGTAGATGCGCTGGTTGGCCGCGATCACCTTGGGTGGGTTGTCCTTCTCGAAGCTGGCCGCGACGTTGGCCTTGAGCGTCGCGTCGTCGAGGAGCTTGGGCGTCACGGGCTGCTTGGCCTGGAGCTGGCGGAGTTGCTGGACCTGGGCCTCGATCTGGGCGTAGACCGTGGCCGGGTCGGGCGTGGGCGAGACGGGAGCGGATGCGCCGGACGACTGAGCAAGGCTGCTCGTCGGGCTGGCATTGCCGAGCGGGCTCGCGGTCGGCGTCGACGAGCCGCAGGCGCTCAGCGCCACTGCCGCGGCGGCGAGCAGGGTGAGGAAGGGCCAGGATCGGCGGCGGAGGTCCATGACCGGATTGTCGCACGGGCCCCTCGGCGGCCCGTCCCGGGGCGATGGTCCCCGGGACCGCAGGCCGATGGTCCCCTCGGGCGGATGTACCTTTCTTAACCCTCTGCCCTCTCGCGCCTGAATCGAGGCCCGGTTAGTGTCCTGGACGGAACCCGCGAAGAGTTCCACTCCCTCCCTCCGACCGGGGGCGCCGATTGGGCAGGCGCCTCCGGTCTTCCTGTTTCCGGGATGACGCGGCGCTGAGTCCGCTGTGTCAGAATCCGAGCGCATGGAACTGAGCTGGTACGGGCGGACCTGCATCCGCCTCAAGGGCAGGGACGCGGTTGTCGTGGCGGATCCGTACCAGTCGGTCGTCGGACCGACCGGGCGCGGGATCAGCGGCGAGATCGTCACCTACAGCCACCCTGACGACCACCCTCTGCCGAAGGCCAAGGGCCGCCTGTCACGCGACGGCGGCAGCCACCTGCCGACCAGCCTCGATGACGCGTTCGTCCTCGACGGCCCGGGGGAGTACGAGATCCGCAACGTCCTGCTGACCGGTGTCCGGACCGACCGGGACGACGCCAGCGGAGCGGAGCGAGGCCGGCAAACCGCCTTCGTCGTCGAGCTCGATCAGATGCATACGATCCATCTCGGCGACATCGGCCATCTCCTGACCGAGGAGGAGCTTGGCGAGATCGGCGCGGTCGATATCGCCTGCCTGCCCATCGGCGGCGGCCTGTCGGCGACCAAGGCCGCCGAGCTGGTGGCCCAGCTCGATCCGCGGATCGTGGTGCCCATGCCGGTCTGCCCGGAGGAGGCCGACTGTGCCGAGGCGATGGCCCGCTTCCTCCACGAGATGGGCGCCTCGCCGCCGCCGCCGCAGCCCCGCCTGAACATCTCCATCTCCGCCCTCCCGGACGAGACGACCACGATCCTCCTCGAGGCACGCGGCAAGGTCTGAGCGGGCGGCGGCGACTCAGTCCCGCTGGAGGCGGGCGCGGCCGCGCTTGATCACCGTCCGGACCAGGTCGGCGGCGGGCCAGTACGGGATCTGGTCCACCGCGGGGACGCGCCAGACCACGAGGTCGGCCTGCTTGTCCGGCTCGATCGAGCCGACGACGTCGCCGATCCCCAGCGCGTGGGCGGCGTTGATCGTCACGGCCGTGAGCGCCTCAGCGGGCGTCAGCTTGAGCGACAGGCAGGCGATGGTCATGGCCAGGGGCAGGCTGGCCAGCGGCGAGGTTCCCGGGTTGAAATCGGTGCCCAGGGCCACGGGGATGCCGCGCTCGATGAACGTCCGGGCCGGCGCGGCGGCCGACTTCATCAGGAACCACGTCGTCGCCGGGAGGAGCACCGCGACGACCGGCCGCCCCGTCGACGCGGCCGTGGCCAGGGCGTCGATCCCGGCGCTCGATGGGCTGGCCAGGTGGTCGGCTGACAGCGCGCTCAACTCGGCGGCTAGCTCCGCACCCCCTGACGGAGCCAGCTCGTCAGCGTGGAGCCGCGGGCGCATGCCGTAGGCCTCGGCCGCCAGCAGCACCCGCCGGCTGTGGTCGACGCTGAACACGCCGCGCTCGCAGAACACGTCGGCGAAGCGCGCCCGGCCCTGGGCGGCGATCCCCGGCAACTGCTCGTCGATGAGATGGCGGACGAAGGCCTCGGCCGGATCCCGACGCTCGCGGAACTCGGCGGCGACGGCATGGGCCCCGAGCCACGTCGGCAGGACGTCGATGGGTCCCTCGTGACCGAGCTGGTGGGCGACCTCGAGGAGCCGCAGCTCGGTCCGGAGGTCCAGGCCGTAACCCGACTTGGCCTCGATCGTGGTCACCCCGTGACCGAGCATCTCGTCGAGCCAGCGACGGCCATGGGCCAGCAGATCGTCGGCCGAGGCCGCCCGGGTCGCCGCCACCGTCGACAGGATCCCGCCTCCGGCGGCCAGGATCTCGAGATAGCCGGCGCCACGCTGGCGCAGCTCCAGCTCCCCCTCGCGCGATCCGGCAAACAGCAGGTGGGTGTGGGGATCGATGAGTCCCGGCGTGACCAGCCCGCCGGCCGCGTCGATCCGGGCAAAGCGCGAAGTCGGGAGCCCGGCGGCCTCGAGGCTCGCCTCGACTTCGCGGCGGGGCCCTACGGCGGCGATCCGGTCGCCCCACGTGGCCACCACCGGCGCATCGGGTGAATCGGGGCCGCCCACGTCGGCGGCGTCCAGCGTCGCGGTCTCAGCCTGTGTGTCACCCCGGCGCAGACCCCCCGCCAGGGTCGCCACCGCGCTCGCGCGAAAGATGAGCAGCCCGGTCGCCGAGCTCTCGGCACGCCCGCCCTCGATGACGCGCAGGCTCACGGCGGGGCGGATCCCGAAGGGGCGCGTTGTTGTTGGGCGGCGGCCAGCCGGAGCTCGAGCGCCTGGAGCGGCGAGAAGTCCCGCAGTCGCAGGAACCGCGCCGCGGCCGCCAGGCGCGCCTCGATCGGGGCGCCGGCCGGTGCGCCGACGTGGTCGGCGACGGCCACCAGCGCCGCCAGTGGGGCGAGGCCGATCAGCTCCGACTCGGCCAGCTCGATCCCGGCCGCGTCGGCCTCCGCCTGAACCGCCTCCCAGACACCCCACAGCGGGGTGACTGCGAAATCGAGCAGGTTCATCGACACCTGAGCGCAGTCGGGCTCGTCGAGCCGAAAGCCGCTGGCCTGGACCGCGGGCAATCCGCCACTCGATTCCCGCACCGTCCGGGCGATCCGCCGGGCCAGCTCGAGGTCGGTCGAGGCCAGGTTGATGTTGTAGGCGATGAGGAACGGGCGGGCCCCGACGGCGACGGCACCCGCCCGTGGGTGCGTTCTGGCCGGGCCGAAGTCGGGCTGGCGGTCGGGGTCGGCGGCGATGGCGTCGCGCAGTCCCTCGTACTGGCCGCGGCGGACGTCGGCGAGCCTGACTCGGTCCGGCCGGGTGGCGGCCCGGGCGTAGAGATATACCGGGATCTCGAACCGCTCGGCGACCCGGGCGCCGAAGGCTCGGGCGAGCGCGATGCAGTCATCCATCGTGGTGTCGCCAAGGGGCACGAACGGGACCACGTCGACCGCGCCGATCCGCGGGTGCTCGCCGCGCTGAGTCTGCATGTCGATCGCCTCGACCGCCACCGCCATCGTCGCCTCGAGTGCCCCACTGACGCCCTCGGGTTCGCCCGCCAGGGTCAGCACCGACCGGTTGTGGCTGGCGTCGCTGGTCCGGTCGAGGAGGTGGACGCCGGGCGTGCCGGCGACGGCAGCCGCCAGACGATCGACGACGTCCGACCGCCGGCCCTCACTGAAGTTCGGGACGGATTCGACGAGCCGCGCCACGCCGGTATCGTGACACGTCGAGGCCACCGCGGACGGGCCACCGGACCCCGACGACCCCTCTCCGCGTAGACTCACAAACCACCCGCCCTGAGGTCCGCATGGCCGCACCGCGTCGCAACTTGCTCCTGCGCTCGCGCGACTACCTGAAGCTGTGGGTCGCGGCCACCGTTTCGCTGTTCGGCACCCAGATCAGCCTGGTGGCCATCCCGGTCATCGCCGTCCTGCTGCTCGATGCCGAGCCATACCAGGTGGCCCTGCTGGGCACGGTCGAGTTCCTGCCGTTCCTGCTGTTCACCCTGCCGGCCGGGGCCTGGGTCGATCGACTGCCGCGACGCTTGATCCTCGTCGCCGGGGACTTCGGCCGAGCCGTCTCGCTGATCACGATCCCGATCGCCTTCGAGCTGGGCGGCCTGACGATCTGGCAGCTCTACGTCGTCGGCTTCGTGAACGGGCTGCTGACGGTCTTCTTCGACGTGGCGGATCAGTCGTTCCTGCCGGCGATCCTCGAGCCGGACGACCTCATCGAGGGCAACTCCAAGCTCCAGATCAGCGGCTCCGCGGCACAGGTCCTGGGCCAGCCGCTCGGTGGCGGTCTCGTCGGCCTCCTCGGTGCGCCGGTCGCGATCCTGTTCGATTCGATCAGCTTCGTGGCCTCCGGCGGGCTCATCCTGTGGATCCGCAAGGGCGAGCCGAAGCGGGCCGCTGCGCCGGCGGCGAGCGGGTTCCTGGCGCCCGTCGCCGGATTGCGAGCCGAGATCGCCGAGGGCCTGCGCTACGTCCTAGGCCACCCCTACCTGCGCTACATCGCCGCCAGCACGGGTCTGTCGAACCTGTTCTCGAACATCGCCTTCGCGACGTTCGCCGTGTTCGCCTACCGAACCCTCGCGCTGACACCGTTTACGGTCGGGGTGGTCGGCGGGATCGGGAGCGTCGGGATCCTGGTCGGCGCGCTGGTGGCCGGTCGGATCGCCGAGCGAATCGGGGTCGGCCGGACGATTCTGTGGTCGATGATCCTGTCCGGGCCGGCGACGCTGATCGCGGCGTTCGCCCAACCGGAAACCGCCGTCCCACTCCTCGTCGCCTCGACGTTCCTGGGCTCGTTCAGCGGCGTCGTCTACAACATCAACCAGGTCAGCCTTCGCCAGGCGATCACGCCGGAGCGGATCCAGGGCCGGATGAATGCCACGATGCGCTTCCTGGTCTGGGGCACGATCCCGATCGGGATGATCGTCGGCGGTGCGATCGCCAGCATCCCGGCGGTCGGGGCGCGGGGAGCCATCGTCGTCGGTGGGGTCCTCGGCTGTCTCGCATTCGTGCCGATCCTGTTCTCGTCGGTGCGCACCCTCGAGCGGATCCCGACGCCGGAGTCGGCGGCGCCCGACGAGGCCTTGCTCGCGCGCGATGCCGACATGGCCGCCCCCGGGCCGACCCTCGACTGAACCCCGGCCGCGGCGTCAGGTCTCCGCGTCGAACATCGGAATCCTGACGCCACGCTCCCGGGCGACCTCGATCGCCCGTTCGTACCCAGCGTCGACGTGGCGGATGACGCCCATGCCCGGATCGGTCGTGAGCACCCGTTCGAGCTTCTCGGCGGCGAGCGGCGTGCCATCGGCGACGACGACCATCCCGGCGTGCTGGCTGTAGCCGATGCCCACGCCGCCGCCATGATGGACGCTGACCCACGAGGCGCCCGCGGCAGTGTTGACCAGCGCGTTGAGGATCGGCCAGTCGGCGATCGCGTCGCTTCCGTCGCGCATCGCCTCGGTCTCCCGGTTCGGTGACGCGACCGAGCCGCTGTCGAGATGGTCGCGCCCGATCACGATCGGCGCCCGGACCTCGCCCTCGGCGACGAGCCGGTTGAACTCGAGCCCGGCCCTGGCCCGCTCGCCGTAGCCAAGCCAGCAGATCCGCGCCGGGAGGCCCTGGAACGGGACCCGGTCACGTGCCATCGCCAACCATCGGCGGAGTCCGACGTCCTCCGGGAAGAGCTCGACCAGGACTCGGTCGGTCCGGTAGATGTCCTCCGGGTCGCCGCTCAAGGCGACCCACCGGAACGGGCCCTTGCCCTCGCAGAAGAGCGGCCGGATGAACGCTGGCACGAACCCCGGGTAGGCAAAGGCGTCCTCGACCCCGGCGTCGCGGGCCATCGCCCGGAGGTTGTTGCCGTAGTCGAACACGATCGCGCCGGCGCGCTGGAACTCGAGCATCGCCCGGACGTGGGCGGCCATCGACGTCATCGCCCGCTCGATGTACAGCTCGGGCTGGGCCTCCCGCAGCGTGATGGCATCGGTCAGCCCGATCTCCGCGGGGACGTAGCCGCCCAGCGCGTCGTGAGCGCTGGTCTGATCGGTGACCACGTCGAAGCGCTCCCCGGCCGCGGCCCAGGCGGGCTCAATCTCGGCAGCGTTGCCGACCAGCGCAATCGAGAGGGGCACCCGCTCGGCCGCCGCAGCTCGCGCCCAGGTCAGGGCCTCGGCGGGCGTATCGGTCAGCCGGTCGACGTAGCCGAGGTCCAGCCGACGCCGGGCGCGCGCCTCGTCGACCTCGATGCAGACGGCCACCCCGTCGTTCATGGTCACCGCCAGCGGCTGGGCACCGCCCATGCCACCCAGCCCCGCGGTCAGGGTCACGGTCCCCCGCAGCGAGCCGCCGAGATGCTGCCGGGCGAGCTCCGCGAACGTCTCGTAGGTGCCCTGCAGGATGCCCTGCGTCCCGATGTAGATCCACGATCCGGCGGTCATCTGGCCGTACATCGTCAGGCCGGCCGCCTCGAGCTCGCGGAAGTGCTCCCAGGTGGCCCACTTGCCGACCAGGTTCGAGTTGGCGATGAGGACCCGGGGCGCCCAGGGGTGGGTCCGGAAGACGCCGACCGGCTTGCCACTCTGGACGAGCAGCGTCTCGTCGTCGGCCAGGTCGCGCAGCTCGCGGACGATGGCATCGAACGCGGCCCAGCTGCGGGCCGCCCGGCCCGTTCCGCCGTAGACCACCAGCGCGTCGGGGTTCTCGGCAACCTCCGGATCGAGGTTGTTCATCAGCATCCGGAGCACCGCCTCCTGCTGCCAGCCCCGGCAGGACAGCTCCGTGCCGCGTGGCGCGCGCACCGGCCGAGCGCCGGGCAGGGCATCGCGGCTGGGCGGGGTCATGGCCGCGAGTCTACGCCGCGGGGCGGGCGCGTCGGGTACGCTCGGGAGGCCATGCACGTCCTCGCCGTTCGCCGCTGGGCGGACCTCCCCGACTCCGAGCGGGCGCGGCTCCTCGCCCGCTCGACGGCGGCCATCTTCGAGCCGGCCCTGATGGCCTCGATCGCGGCCATCTTCGGCGATGTCAGTGAACGGGGCGACGCGGCAGTCATCGAGGCGACCGAGCGGTTCGACCGGGTCGCCCTGGCCCCGGAGCGGCTGGCCGTGTCGGCGGCCGAGATCGACGCGGCCCACGCGGCCACGCCGGCGCCACTCCTCGACGGCATCCGTGAGGCGATCGCCAACAGCCGCCGGTTCAACGAGGCGCAGCTGGCGGCCACGGCCGGCGACTGGCAGCGCGAGGTCCGGCCCGGGTTCCTGGTCGGCGAGCGGTTCGCCCCGATCCCCAGCGCGGGCTTGTTCGTGCCGACCGGAAAGGCGTCCTACCCGTCGGTCCTGTGCCAGATCGGGACGCCAGCGGTGGTGGCCGGGGTCCGTGACATCGTGGTCGTCGTGCCACCGCTGCCCGGATCGAGGGACGGAAGCGTCGACCCGGCGACCCTGGCCGTCGCCCGCGAGCTCGGCATCGAACGTGTCTTCCGGGCCAACGGGCCGGCGGCGATCGCCGCGCTGACCTTCGGGACCGCGACGATCCCCAGGGTCCTCAAGATCGTGGGCCCCGGCTCACCGGCGGTGACCGCCGCCCAGGTCCTCGCCCAGAGCCACGGCACCGCGACCGTGATGCTGTGCGGGCCATCCGAGAGCCTGCTCATCGCCGACGAGTCGGCCGATCCCTGGCGGCTGGCGATCGATCTGCTCAACGAAGCCGAGCACGGGACGGACTCGGCGGCCACGCTGGTGACCGACTCGCCAGCCCTGGCGGCGGCGGTCGAGGCCGCCGTCGCGGAACAGATCGTGGGGCTGCCCGAGGCCCGCGCGGCCGCGGCGCGGGTGGCCCTTTCCGACCTCGGCGGCGTGATCCTGGTCGAGTCGATGGCGGCCGCGCTGGACTTCGCCAATACCTACGCCGCGGAGCACGTCCAGATCGCCACCCGCGACCCCGAGACGACCCTGGCCGGTCTGCGCTACGCCGGCGAGGCGCTCCTCGGCCAGGACACGCCGATCGGAGCGTCGAGCTACACCGTCGGCATTCCGGCGACGTTGCCCACCGGCGGCTATGCCCGGCTCAACGGCGGGGTCACGGCGCGCACCTTCCTGACCTCGACCTCGACCGCGCGCCTGAACTCGGCCGCGCTGGCCGAGCTGGCCCGGCCGACCGTCGCCCTGGCCGACCACGAGGGCTTCCCCGCCCACGCCAACGCCTTCCGCCTGCGCGGGCTGGCGCCCGATCCGGGCGACGCCTCGAGCTAGGGCCGCAGACCGGCCAGGATCCGCTCGGCGAGCCGGCGGTCGAGCGACTCCGAGATCGACACGATCGCATTCGGCGAATCGAGGCGGACGTGATACGTGCTGACGCCGCCCGTGCATCGGCCGAGATAGACGGTCCGGCCACCGATTGCGGTCTGGGCGTGGCCGGCAATGCCATCCGACTGGGAGCACGCCCCCTCGTCGAAGCTCTCGCGCCACGACCGGAAGTACGCCGCGTCGAAGACACCCGGTCGGAGGGCCATCACCGACACGACGGCGAAGTCGCCCGACGGCGGATCGAAGAGCATCGCCTGGGCCAGCCGGTCAACCGTGTCGGCCAGGGCCGGGTCGTCGGCGCCCTCCGGGTCGGGCACCGGCTCGAGGGCCAGACCGTCGACGCTGGCGGGCAAGAGCTCGAGCAGGGACGGATCGATGGGGATGGATCCGGTCGCGGGGCCATCCGAGGCTGGCGCCGACGCTTCTGGCCCCGTCGAGGCCGCGCCGAGCGGCGCCGGCGGGACTGACGGGCCGGCATCGGCCTGGCTCGAACCGGCCCCGCCGGCGGTCTCCGCCGGGCGGCCGAAGGGCTCATTGCAGGCGCCGATGGCGCCGGGCAGGGCAAGGGCCGCTACCAGGACGAGGAGCCTGCGCCGGCGCCCCCGACCCACTGCCACCGGCACTATCCGGGGAGCCGGTCGGGATCGGCGTCGGGTCGGACGAATGCGGACTCATAGAACTGGAGCGGGTTGCCCTCGGGATCCCAGAAGAAGCAGAACCGCCCCCACGCCGTGGCCGTGACCCCCTCGTGCCGGACGCCCGCGCCGTCGAGCCGCTGGAGAGCGAGGTCGAGGTTGTCGACGATCACCTCCGGAACGACCCCGCCCTGGCGGTAGTCCTTGGGCTCCTGGCTGGACGTGCCCCCGGCGATCAGCGCCAGGCTGGTGCCCTGGGTGGCGTCGAAGCGCACGAACTTGGGCGTCCGATACAGCAGCCGGAGCCCGATGACGTCGCGATAGAACACGCTCTCCCGATCGATGTCCTCGACGAAGATCAGCGCGCCGCGGACCTTGGTGACGCTGCCCAGCGCCTGGATCATCGACATCGCCGTCTCCTTCTCGCGGCCTAGCCCAGCTCCCGACGCACGACCGGGAAGCGCTCGTCGTCGACGGCCAGGCTGAACCCGGCGGTCTGCCAGAACTCCGGTGTGGCCCCGCTCGTGGCATCCGGGCGGGCGCCGACCTCAGGGTACGCCTCGACCGCAGCGAACCCGCGCTCGGCGAGATCGGCGCAGACCGCCTCGACCAGCCGCCGGGCGTGACCCTGGGCGCGTGCCTCGAGCGTGGTTGCGATGCAGGTGATGACCGCGGGCAGCGGGGCGTCGGGCAGCTGCGGATAGAGCTCGCGCAGGCGGAGCGCCCGCGGGTAGGCCGACAGCGGCCCGAACTGGGAGTACGCCGCGGCGACCTCGTGGACCAGGAGCACCTTGGCGTAGCTCCCGAACACACCCAGCCCCCGGCCGAGCAGGCCGAGCTTGCGCGGCACCTCGGGTCCGAACGACGGCAGGCTCCGTCGCGGCGGGGCGAACGGATTGTCCGCCAGCGGATCGTCCTCGGCGGCGAACCGGTTGGCGGCGGGTCCTGCGCTTCGTCGCGGCGCGAATGGGTTTGCGATCGGCTCAGCGACGGGCTCGCCGAACGGGTTGGCCGCTGCGGGCCGGGGCGCCGGGGATGGAGGCGAGCCAGGCTCGAGCCAGCTCAGGCGAGCCGCCTTCGCGCCCCGCTGGGCATCCTCCCAGTAGTCGCACGAGCGGTGATCGAAGCCCGGATCGGCGCAGGGCGGAACGAGCCGAAAGGTCGCCTCATCGGTGACGTCGACGATCCGCACCTCGGCCATCGCCGGAGTCTACGACCCACCGACCGTCACCCGCGCGGTGGAGCATCAGCCCGGCGTGGGCTCGGCCAGCGCGACGAGGTCGCCGTCGTGGACCAGCGCCAGCGCCGCCGCAAGGTCTGGCCCCGGCTCGCGGTCGCCGACGAGGGGCGCCACCACGGCACGGACCCGACGGTGCGCTTCGGCGACGCCGGCTCCTGGTGCCGTCCCGGGCAGGAGCGCCAGGCGGGCGTCGAGCGCCTGGGCGGCGACCAGCAGCTCGATCGCCAGGACCCGCTCGACGTTCTCGACGACCGCCCGGGCGTGACGGGCCGAGATCGAGCCCATCGACACGTGGTCTTCCTGGTTGGCGCTGGTCGGGATCGAGTCGACCGAGGCCGGGTGGGCCAGGACCTTGTTCTCGGACACCAGCGCGGCCGCCGTGTACTGGTAGATCATCATCCCCGAGTCGACCCCGGAGGAGGCGGCCAGGAACGCGGGCAGGCCGCCGTTGAGCCGGGGGTCGACCAGCAGCGCGGTCCGCCGCTCGGAGATCGAGCCGAGCTCGGCCACGGCGATCTTGGCGAAGTCGAGGGCCAGCGCGATCGGCTCCCCATGGAAATTGCCGCCGCTGATGACTCGGCCGCCGCCGGTCGCGATCGCGCCCTCAGGAGCCGCCCCGCCGGAGGCGAAGATCAAGGGGTTGTCGGTCGCGCTGTTGATCTCGATGTCGAGCACCCGTCGAAGGTGGTCGAGGGCGTCCCGGACGGCGCCGTGGACCTGGGGCACGCAGCGCAGCGAGTAGGGATCCTGGACCTTGTGGGCGTGGCCGTGGTGGCTGGTCTGGAGCGACGACCCGCGCAGCAGGTGACGGAGCTCCCCGGCCACCGCGATCTGGCCGGGATGCGGCCGGGCCAGCTGATAGGCCGCGGCAAACGCCACCTCGGTCCCGAGCAGCGCCTCGACGCTCATCGCGGCGATGACGCTGGCGGTGCGTGCCAGCCGGTCGGCGTCGGCCAGGGCCAGCGCCCCGACCGCGCCCATCATCTGGGTGCCGTTGAGCAGGGCCAGGCCCTCCTTGGCCTCGAGCGCGATCGGCTCCAGGCCGACCTGGGCCAACGCCGCCAGCGCGGCCATCCGCCGGCCGTCGAGCTCCACCTCGCCGCGGCCGGTCAGGGGCAGGGCCAGATGGGCCAGCGGCGCCAGGTCGCCCGACGCCCCCAGGGAGCCCTGTTCGGGGACGACCGGGTGGATGCCCGCCGCCAGAAAGGCCAGCAGCCGTTCGACGACCAGCGGGCGACACCCGCTGTGGCCCAGGGCCAGGGTGTTGGCCCGGAGCAGGAGCATCGCCCGGACGACCTCGGCGGGAAAGGCCGGTCCGACTCCGGCCGCGTGGCTCATCAGCAGGTTTTCCTGGAGTCGCCCGGTGTCCTCGGGCCGGATCGAGACCCCGGCCAGGTCGCCGAAGCCCGTCGTCACGCCGTACGCGACCGCACCCTCCGCGACCAGCGCCTCGACGACGTCGCGGGCCTCCTGGATTCGTGCCCGGGCATCCGGGTCGAGCTCGGCGCGGGCTCCCCGGCGGGCCACCGCCTCGACGTCGGCGATCGTCAGGGCGGCCCCGGTCAGGACCACGGTACCGGTCACGACGTCGAGGATAGTCGGCTATGCTGCCCGCCGTCCCCCTTCCGCGCCGGAGTCCGACGTGCTCGAAATCATCGACAAGCTCGTCATCCCGTTCCTCGGGCAGCTGTACGGCGCGCTGGGTTACCTCGGGGTCTTCGTGGCGATGACGATCGAGTCGGCGATGATCCCGCTGCCCTCCGAGCTCATCCTGCCGTTCGCCGGCTTCCTCGTGTCGGACCTGACCAGCCTCGAGCCGCTGACTCGCTCGCCGTGGAGCTACTGGATCGTGGTCATCGTGGCGACGGCCGGCAACACCTGCGGCTCGCTGATCGCCTACGCGATCGGGGCCAAGGGCGGCCGTCCGTTCCTCGAGCGCTACGGACGGTATCTGCTCATCCGCCCCCACGACATCGAGCTGGCCGACCACTTCTTCGCCCGATGGGGCTCGCAGACCGCCTTCTTCAGCCGCCTGCTGCCGATCGTCCGGACATTCATCAGCTTCCCGGCGGGAGTGGCCCGGATGCCCCTCGGCCGGTTCATCGTGTACTCGACGGCCGGGGCCCTGCTGTGGTCGATGCTGCTGGTCTACGCCGGCACGGTCCTGGGCGCCAACTGGACCCAGATCCGCCACGCTCTCCAGCCGTTCGACCTGCTGATCGCCGTGGCGATCGTCTTGGGGGTCGTCCTGTTCGTCTGGTTCCACCTCGGCCGCCCCGGCTGGCGGCGGGCCGCCGGACCGCCGGCCGGCTAAGGCTTGCTCGAGCCGGCGGTCGGCTACGTCTCCTCCGGGGCCCGGACCGACCGAAACGCGCGATAGAGCAGCAGGTCGTAGACGATCTTGAGGCCGCCGGCCAGGAAGAACGGGATCGCGGCCAGACCGGCATTCGCGACCAGCGGCGCCGACAGGGCCGGGGAGAGTGCCGCGCCGGTCGTCCGGGCGATGCCGGTCACCCCGGCCGCGGCCGAGCGCTCGTCGGGATCGACCACGGCCATGACGTACGACTGGCGGGTTGGGACGTCCATCTGGCTGAGGCTGAAGCGGAGCAGCAGCACGGCGATCGCCAGGGGCAGGTTGGGCATCAGTGGGACGAGGATCAGCAGCACGTTCGACGGCAGGTGGGTGAAGACCATCGTGTTGACCAGGCCGATCCGGGCCGAGATCCGGGCCGCCGAGAGGCTCGACACGGCGGCCAGCAGGTTGGCCCCGAAGAAGATCGCGCCGAGCAGCACCGGCTCCACCCCGTAGCGCACGTGGAACCAGTAGGCCATCAGGCTCTGGGGCACGAACCCTCCGGCGAAGGAGTCGATCGAGAACAGGGCCGACAGGCGCAGCACGATCCCCTTCGAGCGACCGAGCCCCAGACGGCGCCGGATGCCATCCGTCTGGGCCGCCCGCGGTGGTGCCTCGATGCCCGGCCCGAGCCGGGCGAAGACGATGACCATGACCAGGCCGACCAGGGCGTAGCCGACCACGATCGCCCGGTAAGACTCGGCGGGCCCGAACCCCGCGGCGAGGAGTGCCTGGCTGACGGCCCCGGCACCGAGCGCGCCGGTGGCGGTGGCCACATAGCCGGCCAGGTTGTACCAGGCGAACGTGGCGGTCCGGCGGCGGTCGCCGACCGCTTGACTGAGCGCCGCCTGCTCGACCGCGAGGAACGGCCCGACCTCGTTGCCGGTGGGACTGATCACGCCGATCGTGGCCGCCAGCACGAGCAGCGGCAGCCAGCTGGTCAGGGCGAAGACCAGCCCGGCAAGGACGACCAGGACCGAGCCAGCCACCAGCACCTGTCGCCGCCCGAGCCGATCGGCGTTGGTGGTCAGCCACAGCGAGATGAGCGTGTCGCCGACCAGGGTCAGGGTCAGGACGATGCCGATCGTGATCGCGTCCAGCCCGATCGCGTCGAGGTACAGGACCAGGACGACCGCCAGGAACCCGTACCCGAACATGCGCAGGACGCGGGTCGCGAACAGAAGTCGCCCGTCGCGGTCGAGTCCGCGCAGGCTGGCGATCAGGCTCGGGTCGGACGCGTCGGGAGGGACGGTGTCCGCGCTAGCAGTCATCCCCAGGGCACCGTGCCCGGTGGCCGGAGATGGGCCGTGTCGTTGAGCAGCAGCAACCGCGCGTCGGACGGCCCGACCCCGTGCTCGAAGCGGAGGACGGTCAGGTTGGCCTGCTCCTGGCTGAAGCGGCGCCGGAACTCGCGCACGGGGATCCCGGTCGCGACGCAGACCAGGACCCGGTTGAAGGTGCTGTGGGCCACGGCCAGGACCGGCCGCTCGTGGGGCGTCCCGTGCAATTGGTCGTGCCAGTCGATGAGGTCGAGCAGGAAGGCTCGTGCCCGATCGGCGACGTCGTCGCCGGACTCACCGCCGGGGCAGGCGAATGACTCTGGGTCGGCCTCCCAGCGCGCCCGGCGAGCCCCGTCGCGCTCCTCGATCTGCTCGTAGGTCAGGCCCTCCCACTCGCCGTAGTCCATCTCGATCAGGCGCGGGTCCACGACGACCTCGGGATGGCCCGGAACGGCGGCCTGGATCAACGCCGCCGTCTCGCGCGCGCGGACGAGAGGACTGACCGCGATCCGCTCGAAGGACACGCCCGCCAGGCGCCGACCGAGTGCCTCGGCCTGGGCCCGGCCTTCGTCGGACAGGCCGACGTCGATGCGCTGCCCGAGATGCTGCTCGGGCTTGGAGCGCGGCGTCAGCCCGTGGCGGGTCAGGACGAGGGTGAGCATCGCTCGGAGTCTATCTGCCAGAATGCGCGCGGAGGTCCCCGAACCGACGATGAGCCAGCAACACGCCAGCGACCCGCCGATGGCCGGTGAGCCCCACGGGCTCGGCGACCATGGCGCGAGCCACGGGCACGACGACCACGGCCATGACGAGGTCGAGCTGGGGCCGGTCGACTGGCCGGCCTGGGGCGCCGGGGTCCTGGGCGTGGGACTCGGGCTGACGGTCGCTTGGGCGTTCGTCCTCGCGAACCTGCTCGCCACGGCGCGCTGACGCCGACCCGGCGCCGCGCTGACGCGACGCCTTCGCCCGCGCTGACGCCGACCTGACGCACCGCGCTGACGCCGACTCGATGGCGCGCCGACTCAAGCTAGAACAGGCCGACGATGTTCCCCTCGGCGTCGATGTCGATGTTCTCGCCGCCCGGCTTCGAGGGCAGGCCCGGCATCGTCCGCATCTCGCCGCACAGCGCGGTGATGAAGCCGGCCCCCGCCGACAGGCGCACCTCGCGAACAGGCAGGATGAAGCCCGTCGGCCGGTTCTTGAGCGCCGCGTCATGGCTGAGCGAGTACTGGGTCTTGGCCATGCACAGGGGCAGCTTCCCGAAGCCGAGCTCTTCGTAGGACTTGAGCGCCTTCGTCGCCGCGGGCTGGTACTCGACGCCGGCCGCGCCGTAGATCCGAGTCGCGATCGTCTCGATCTTCTCGCGCAGCGGCGCCTCATCGGGATACAGGAACTGGAAGTTCGGGGCACCCTCCTCGGCGGCGGCCCAGACGGCCTGGGCGAGGGCCTCGGCGCCCCGACCGCCATCGACGAAGTGGGTCGTCACGACCGCCGCGCGGGCACCCGCGGCCATGGCCACCTGCTGGATGGCCGCGACCTCGGCCGGGGTGTCGGTCGGGAAGGCATTGATCGCGACCACGACCGGGACGTTGTACGTGGCGATGTTCTCGATCTGCTTGGCCAGGTTCTGGGAGCCGTGCCGGACCGCGTCGACGTTCTCCTCGAGGAGGGCCGGGTCGAGGGGCTTGCCAGCCACGATCTTGCCGACGCCGCCGTGCATCTTGAGGGCACGGATCGTGGCCACCACCACGGCCGCATCGGGACGGAGCCCGGAGGCGCGGCACTTGATGTCGAAGAACTTCTCGGCGCCCATGTCGGCACCGAAGCCAGCCTCGGTGCACACCGCGTCGTTGGTGGCCAGGGCCAGCCGGTCGGCCAGGATCGAGTTGTTGCCGTGGGCGATGTTGGCGAAGGGCCCGCAATGGACGAAGGCCGGGCCACCCTCGAGGGTCTGGAGCAGGTTGGGCTTGATCGCATCGACCAGCAGAGCGGTCATCGCCCCGGCGACCTTGAGGTCCTCCGCGGTGACCGGCTTGCCCTCGGTCGTCTGGGCCATCACGATCCGGCCGAGCCGGGCGCGCAGGTCGTGCAGGTCGCGGGCCAGGGCGAGGATGGCCATCACCTCGCTGGCCACGGTGATCACCGTCTCGGTCTCGCGCGGCACGCCGTTCTCGCGGCCGCCCAGCCCGATGACCATCTTGCGCACGGCTCGGTCGCTGATGTCGATCACCCGCGGCCAGGTGATCGAGAAGGGGTCGATCCCGAGCGGGTTCTTGTGGTGGAGGCTGTTGTCGATGAAGGCCGCTGCCAGGTTGTGCGCCGCCCCGATGGCGTGGACGTCACCGGTCAGGTGGAGATTGAAGTCCTCCATCGGGATGACCTGGCTGTAGCCGCCACCGGCGGCCCCGCCCTTGATCCCGAAGACCGGGCCCAGCGACGGCTGGCGGATGGCGACCGCAGCCCGCTTGCCGATGCGGTTGAGGCCCTGGGCCAGACCCACGGTCGTGGTCGTCTTGCCCTCGCCCAGGGGCGTCGGGGTGATGGCGCTGACCAGGATGTACTTGCCCCTGGGGTTCGTCGCCTCGACGCGCTCGATCGCCGAGAGCCGGACCTTGGCCTTGAGCGGCCCGTACAGCTCGAGGTCGTCCTCGGTCAGGCCCAGCTCCGCGGCCACCTCGACGATCCGGCGGGGCGTCACCGAGCGGGCGATCTCGAGGTCCGACGGGAAGCTCATACGGGCGACTCCTGGGCTTGCCGGACGTCCGCCTGGGTGACCGCAGCCCGGACGAGGTGGGTGAGCAGCAGGGCGTTCGTCACGGGACCGACCCCGCCCGGCACCGGGGTGATCGCGCCGGCCACCTGGCGGGCGCTGGCCATGTCGACGTCGCCGACGATGGTGTCGCCCACGACGTTGATCCCGACGTCCACCACGGTGGCGCCAGGCCGGAGCATCGAGCCGTGGATCAAGCCCGGTCGCCCGGCCGCCACGACCAGGATCTCGGCACGCGCAACCTGGGCGGCGAGGTCGCGGGTCCGGGAGTGGCAGACGGTGACCGTGGCGTGTCCGCGGACGAGCATGAAGGCGACCGGCATGCCGACCACGTTCGACCGTCCGATCACCACCGCCTCGCGACCCTCGATCGGGATGTCGTAGCGATGGAGGATCTCGATCGCGGCGTGCGCGGTGGCCGGCAGGAAGCCCTCGAAGCCGAGGCGCAGGAGACCGGCATTGACCGGATGGATGCCGTCGATGTCCTTGGCCGGATCGATCGCCTCGATGACCGCTCGCAGACGGACCTCGGGCGGGAGCGGCATCTGGACGATGATCCCGGCCACCAGCGGGTCCACGTTCAGCTCGCGGATCGCGGCCGTGACCCGGTCCTCGAGGCTGGCGCCGTCGGAGGCCACGCCTTCGATCTCGACCAGGCGACCGCCGATCCCGGCGGCCTCGCAGGCGCGCAGGATCTGGCGCAGATAGACCGCCGAGGGGGCGTCCCGACCGACGAGCACGACGGCGAGCGTCGGGGCGTAGCCCTGGCGCTCGACGAATCGGACGATATCGTCGCGAACGGACGCCCGAATGTCCGCCGCGATCGGCGCCCCAAGCAGGAGGCGAGCGTCTCCGTCGGCCACCGCGGTCAGGCGTTCGCCGGGAGCGGGCTGCGCGCCTCGCCCGAGGCGACCACCGCTCGAGTCCTCGATGCGATTGCCACGATCTCGGCCAGGAGGCTCTCGACCCGCGATGTCATCTCGCGGGCGAAGGCGTCGTCGCCGACCGAGGGCAGGTTGACCAGGACATTGGCGGCCGCACCCTCGGCGCCGGCCTCGGCCAGCCGGCTGGCCACGGACAGGTCGCTGGCGGCGTTGGCGTTGCTCCGCCCGGCGAGCATCTCGGCCGCGGTGGCCAGCTCGCGGCAGCCCTCGACACATGCCAGCGGGACCTCTGTCGCGGCGCGCGCGGCGGCACGCAGGGCGTTCGTCCGTGCCAGCTTCTCGGAATCCGTGTCGCGGGGCAGCTTGAGCGCGGCGGCGAACGCGGCGTAGGCGTCCGCGTCACGGTCGGCCAGGGTCAGAAAGCGATCGGCCAGCTCACGGGCACGGGCGCCGGCCAGGTTGTGGATCGCTGCGTGCTCGGCGTAGCGGGGCCGGCCCGCCGACAGCGCCGCGACCATCGTCACGAGGCCCGCCCCGAGCGCGGCGGCTACCGCCGAGGCGCTCCCGCCACCCGGCACGGGCTGGTCCGACGCAAGGTCGTCGACGAACTCAGCGAGGGTGCGATCGCGGAATCGCTGCGGTCTGCTCTCCACGAACCGATTGTAGGCTGGCCCGTCCGCGCCGGGCGTCCCCGGCCCGAGGGCCGAGCCCGGCTGCGGCACCACCGGGCGAGGATCCGCGTTGTGAAGGACACTCCCGCCGGACGAGCGCGGTACCGGCGCACCCGCCCGGCGAGGGTCCTGCCCAGGTCGACGCTGTGAGGCTCGCCGGCCGAGGCGCAGGTCGTGCTGTCAGGCCGCGGGGCGCTCCTCGTCGAGACCCTCGATGGTCCAGCGTCGCGAGCGATGCTGGAAGCTCAGCGCCAGCCGAGCCCTGGGGGTCACGACCTCGAACACCGTCCGCGGGCCGACCTCGATGGGATACGCCGAGTCCTCGTGCCGGACCGCGGCCAGCGCAGTGATCGGAAGCCGCTCATCGCCCCAGGTCACCTCGCGGGGACGCCCGGAAAACCAGTCGGCGCGAACGCGGACCGCGGTGGGTTCCATTCGGATCATGGCCATGTCAGCGACTCCTTCACTCGGTGGCGACCTTGTCGCCCCGGGCACGTCGGCGACAGAACGTCTGTTCACTTCTGGGTCGGACACTAGACCGAACACCTGTTCGATGTCAAGCCCTTCCTGCCCCACAATCTGGGACGTGGCTGTGCCAGCTCGCCTGTCACGAGACTCAGCCCGGCTTGTCCTCGCTCGGCGGGTCGGGGTCGCGCATGCCCGTCCGCCGCTCGAGCGGCTTCATCGGATCGCGCTCGAAGGGGGCGGGCAGGTCGGCGCCCAGGAGGCGGGCCCGGGTCATGGCGCCATCGCCGAACCGGCGGCGCACGGCATCGGCCGCCTGCGTGGCCCGCCGCCGGCGATCGCCACCGGTGGCCCCGGGGCCCTCGTCGAACATGCCCAGCTGCTGGCGCTCGCCGAGGTTGCTGGCGGTCACCCCCAGGAGCCGGATCCGCAGGCCGCGCAGCTCCGGCCGGGCGAGCTCGAGCGCCACCCGCCAAATCGGCTCGGTCTGGTCGGTCGGGTCGGCCAGGGTCCGCTGGCGAGTGATCGTCCGGAAGCTCGAGTCGCGGATCTTGACCTGGACCGTGCCGGTCTTGAGCCCGGCCGAGCGCAGCCGCGAGGCCACCCCGTCGGCCATCGCCAGGAGCGTCCGTTCGATCGTGTCGCGGTCGGAGGTGTCGACGTCGAAGGTATGCTCGTGCCCGATCGACTTGGCCGGATCGCCGCCACCGACGGGATCGGGGTCCAGCCCTCGGGCTCGCGCCCCCAACGACGCTCCGTGCTTGCCAAGGCGGCGAACCAGGAGCTCGTCCGAGAGGGCGGCCAGGTCCCCGATCGTGGTCACCCCGTACTCGGCCAGCGCCGCCGCGGTCTTGTCACCGACACCCCACAGCCGCGAGATCGCGAGCGGCGCCAGGAACGCCGCCTCCTCGCCGGGCGGAACCACCACCAGCGCGTCGGGCTTGCGCAGGTCGGATGCGATCTTGGCCACGAGCTTGGTCGAGGCGACGCCGACCGATACGGTCAGGCCCGCCTGCTCACGCACCTTCGACCGGATCGCGGCGCCGATCGTCGGCCCATCGCCGAAGAGCGCCCGCGACCCGGTCACGTCCAGGAACGCCTCGTCGATCGAGATCGGCTCGACCAGGGGCGTGAACGAGCGCAGGATCGTCATCACCTCGCGGCTGACCGCCTGGTACTTGCGCCCGTCGACCGGCAGGAAGACCCCGTCGGGGCAGAGGGCGTAGGCCGTGCGCAAGGGCATGGCCGAGTGGACCCCGAACCGACGTGCCTCGTAGGATGCGGCGCTGACCACGCCCCGCGCGGTCGGATCGCCGCCGCCCACGATGACCGGCCGGCCGCGCAGCTCGGGGCGGTCGCGCTGCTCCACGGCGGCGAAGAACGCGTCGAGGTCGACGTGGAGGATCGTGCTCATGCCACGAAGCTGCCCTGCAGGAAGGTGGCCAGCAGGAGGGCCAGGAACATCGTCGACGCCACGATCCAGGCGAACCGCACCCAGCGTCCCTCAACGAGGGCCAGGATGACGAACACGGGAAAGACCACGAGCAGGTAGCGCCCCGTCGAGGTCAGCGGGATGGGCTGGATCCTCGTCGCGATCAGGGCGATCTGGGGGATCGCGAACAACGAATAGGCGAACGGCACCTGGCGCAGCCCGACCAGGGTGACCAGCCCGAAGGCGATCAGGGCGACCAGGTTGAACACCTGGAGCGGATCGTGGTGCTGGACGGCCCAGCGCCACGACGCGTCGATCACCTCCCAGGGCGGATGGAAGTTCGTGCCGCCCCACGCCTCCTGGGTGTCGAGCGGGGTCTGGCCGGCGACCGTTGCCGAGAACATCAGGAACGCGGCCAGGCCGATGGCCGGCGCCAGCGCGGCCACGATCGGCCGCAGGCGCGTGCCCGCGGGTGGCCACCAGCGGCCGCCGGTCCCCCACCCGGCGTCGCGCCAGGTCATGGCCGCCTCCCAGGCGAGTGGCAGCACCAGGAACACGCCCTGGATCCGGGTCAGGGCGGCCAGCAAGGCGGCGATCGCGGCGATCGTCCACCAGCGCTGCCGGGCGGCCAGGATGGCCCAAACGGTCGTGGCCAGGAAGAGCGATTCGGTGAATGGGGCGAAGAAGAAGAACGCGGTCGGGAAGATCGAGATGGCGATGACCGTCCGGAGCGAGACGTCGTCGTCGAAGTCGAGCGCGACCAGCCGCCGCAGCCCGGTCATCGCCACGACGTAGGCCGCCCCGGCCACGACCAGCCCGCCGAGTGCGATCGCCCCGAGCAGCAGCCGGCCGACCAGCCCGACCAGGAGCGGGAAGAGCGGAAAGAAGGCCACGCTGTTCTGGCCGGCCTCATAGCCGAAGGTCGCGATCTTGGTGTACCAGCAGGCGTCCCAGCGCTGCCACACCCCGACGAGCGGGAAAGCCGCGCCCTGGTCGGCCAGCGGCGGAGTCGTCGCCCAGCCGTTGCGGGCCAGCTCGAAGTGGCACGGACCGGGCAGCGTCCCCTGCCACCACACGTAGATCGCGACCAGACCGAAGACCAGCCGCAGCGAGATGAACAGCCCGAAGGCGTCCCGGAACGCCGGCCCGAGCCCGGCGCCAAGCGCGCCGCCAAACGCGTCCCCCATCGCGGCCCGCACTCCGCCGGCGGGTCCCCGGCCGTCGCTGGCGTCCGCGCTCATGGTCCGAGAGTGTATCTTCGGCCCGATGGCCCACCTCGAGGAGCGGCGAGCCGACCCGCCTGCCGTTGGGCGCGCGCGGCTCGGCGGCTGGTTGGCCGACACGCGCATGGCCCAGCTCGCCGACGCCGTCCAGCAGCGACCGGACAGCCTGGGCACGCTGCTGGTCATCCTCGTCACAACGGCGCTGTACCTGCTCACGTCGTCGCCCGAGCGCCAGGAGCTCGACTACTTCGTGCGCCTGGCCGACGCCTTCGTCCACGGTCGGATCTATCTGACCGAGGCGCCCTCCTGGCTCAACGAGCTGATCCCCAAGGACGGGGTCTGGTACGTCGCCTACCCGCCGATGCCGGCGTTCCTGCTGGTCCCGTTCGTGGCGATCTTCGGGCCGGGGTTCGACCAGCAGGTCGCCAGCTGCCTGTTCGGCGGGATCGCCGTGGGGCTGGCCTGGCTGGTGTTCGGGCGGTTCGCGTTGTCGGGTCGGGTGCGCCTGGGGCTGACCGTCGCGTTCGGCTTCGGGACCGTCCTGTGGTACGTCGCGGAGGTCGGCTCGGTCTGGTACATCAGCCACGTGGTCGCGGTCATGTTCAGCATGGCCGCGCTGCTGCTCGCGCTCGAGCGACGCTGGCCCTTGCTGGTCGGGCTGCTGCTCGGCTGCGCCGCGATATCGCGCCTGCCGGTGGGCCTGACCGCCCCGTTCTTCCTGGCCATGATCGTGGGGCTGGGCTGGCCGCCCCGGCTACCGCCGCCCGGGCAGCGGTCCGCCGCGATCCGGGCCGGGCTGGCGTTCCTGGTCGGGATCGGCATCCCCACCGCCGTCTACCTGCTCTACAACCTGGCCCGCTGGGGCACGATCGTGGACCAGAGCTACGTGCTCATCCCGGGTGTGCTCGAGGACCCCATCTACGCCAAGCACGGGATCCTGGCCCTGGAGTACATCCCGCGCCACATCCACGCGATCTTCCTGCGCAGCTGGAACTACGTCGACGAGCCGCCGTTCTTCCAGCCGTCGTGGTGGGGGCTGTCGCTGTTCCTGACCACGCCGCTGTTCCTGTGGCTGGCCAAGGCCCGCCTGCGCGACCCGCGGGTGGCCTGGGCGGCCATCGGAACGGCCCTGGCGCTCGTCCCGATCGTGACCCACGGCAACGTCGGTCTGACCCAGTTCGGGTACCGCTTCAGCCTCGACGTCCAGCCCCTGCTGTTCGTCATCCTGGCGACCGTCTTCGAGCGGGGCATGTCGCGCTGGGCGTGGGCGGCCGTGGCCGCGTCGGTGGCGATCTGCGCCTATGGGCTGTGGGCGATCTCCATCGGTTTCGTCGACTTCTAGCCCTTGGGCTCGACGATGATCGTGACCTCGGGCGCCATCCCGCTGAAGACCTTGACCGCGACCTTGTAGGTGCCCAGGCTCTTGAGCGGCTCCTCGAGGTCGACCTTGTGGCGGTCGATCACGATCCCCCGCCGGCCCAGGGCGTCGGCGATGTCCTTGGACGTGATCGAGCCGTAGAGCTTGCCGCCGTCGCCGACCTTGACGCCCATCGTGAGCGTGGTCGAGGCGATTCGAGTGGCGTAGATCTCGGCCTCCTCGCGTTCCCGGCGGCGCTTGTCCTCGCGGCTGGCGATGTCGTGCTGCCAGGCGCGATAGGCGCCACCCTCGGCGGGGACGGCCAGGCGCTGCGGGATAAGGAAGTTGCGGGCGAAGCCGTCGGCCACGACCTTCATCTCGCCGCTCTTTCCGAGCTTGTCGACATCGCCGGTCAGGATGACCTTCACGCGAACGAACCCTCCTTGTCGATCCAGCCCCGGACGCGCGGTCCGAGGCCTGAGGCGCGGGCCGCCTGGGCGACGGCACCGATTGCCGGGGGAAGCCGCCGGGCGAGCTGGCGGATGGGCTTGGGAGTCAGGCGCCGAACCTGGGCCAGGTCATGCTCGAAGGCGGCCCGGTCGATGCCCAGGTCGGCCAGCTTCTCGTCCAGGATCTCATCCGGGATGCCGTCGAAGAACAGGTCCACGCCGAGCACCACCACGACCAGGTCGTCGAGGACGCCCAGGAGGGGCACCCCCTCGGGGACGACGTCGAACGGCAGGGCGAAGTAGACCAGCGCTCCGCCGAGGAGCGCCTTGCGCGAGGCCGGCACGCGCTCGTCGTTGATCAATGCCCAGACCAGCCGGGCATAGACCGCCGAGCGGCTGGCCGTAGGCAGCAGGGCCGCCATCGCCAGCATCCGGTTGAGACTCGCGCCGGGCATCCGTCGCTTCCGTGGGGCCATGTGGCTTCGCCATCCTCCTTGGGCCGGGCAGCGCAGTCTAGCAGTCGTGCGCCGGGTCGCCCCCGGTCCATTCCGGCTCGCTTGACAATCGAACGTCCGTTCGGTACGGTGGCGCCACATGGAGGCCCGATGACCAAGCATGACGCGGACCGGAAGGTCAGGATCCTGGACTACATCGCGGCGACGCTGCGGACCCGGGGCGTGCCGCCGTCCGTCCGCGAGATCGCCCGGGCGGTCGGCCTGGCTTCGACCTCGGCGGTTCACCACCACCTCCAGATCCTCGAGCGCGAGGGGTTCCTCGAGCGTGGCGCGGCGCAAGCCCGAGCCATCCGGCTGACGCCCACGGCGGCCATCGAGCTGGGCCTGTCCAGCGAGCTGACGCCGCAGTCGGCCGCCACCGAGGCGCATCTCCTGCCGATCATCGGCGAGATCGCCGCCGGTGGCCCGATCGAGGCCTACCAGCGCGCGGACGAGACCCTGGCCGTGCCGGACGTGTTCGCCCCCAGCGGCGATGCCTACGTCCTGCGCGTCCGCGGCGACTCGATGATCGAGGCCCACATCGCGGACGGTGACTTCGTCGTCATCAGGCCGCAGACCACCGCCCGCAACGGCGACATCGTGGTCGCCCAGGTGGAGGAGAACGCGGTCACCCTCAAGACCTTCTTCAAGGAGCAGGGCCGGATCCGGCTCCAGCCCGCCAACGCCGAGTACCAGCCGATGTACTACGACGACGTGCGCATCCAGGGCAAGCTCATCGGGGTCATCCGCCGCCTCGACTAGGCCTGTCCACAGCGGCCGTCCACATTCGGCCAACATGGCCGGCGCATTGGTGGATGCCGGGTCTCGAGACGGACACCTTCGTTGACCGGGCGGCCCCACCGGTCGATGACACTCGACTTGTCACAGCCCCTCATCAGATTCGGTGTGCCTTGATCGACCGTCTGCCACCCCAGAGCACCGAGGCCGAGCAATCGGTCCTCGGCTCGATCCTGATCGACCGGGACGCGATCGTCGAGATCGCCGAGTTCCTCCGGCCGGAGGACTTCTACCGCCCGGCGAACGGCTCGGTCTACGCCGCGATGCTCGAGCTGTTCGACAAGCGCGAGCCGGTCGACATCGTGACCGTGGCGGAGGCGCTCGAGCGCGGCGACCAGCTCGAGACGGTCGGCGGCCGGTCGTACCTCTCGAGCCTGTCCAACCAGACCCCAACCGCGGTCCACGCGGTCCAGTACGCACGGATCGTCGAGCGCAAGGCCGTTCTGCGCAACCTGATCTCGGCCGCGGGCAAGATCGCCGGGATCGGCTACGAGGATCCGGCCGAGATCCAGGAGGCGATCGACCGGGCCGAGAGCGAGCTGTTCAACGTGAGCCAGCGCCGGATCTCGACCGGCTTCAGCCCACTCAAGACCCTCCTCCACGACGCCTACGACCGGCTCGACTACCTGCACGCCCACCGCGGCGAGATCAGTGGGATCCGAACCGGGTTCACCGACCTCGACGCCCTGACGACCGGGCTCCAGAAGAGCGACCTGGTGGTCCTGGCCGCCCGCCCCAGCGTGGGCAAGACGAGCTTCGCCCTCAACATCGCCGAATACGCCGCGGTCACCGAGGGCAAGAGCGTGGGCGTGTTCAGCCTGGAGATGAGCAAGGAGCAGCTCGTCCTGCGCCTGCTCTCGAGCGTCGCCAACATCGACTCGCAGCGGCTGCGCACCGGCTTCCTCGAGGAGATGGACTTCGCCCGCCTGGCGCCGGCGATGAACGCCCTCTCGGAGGCGCCCGTCTACATCGACGACACACCCAACATCACCGCGATGGAGCTGCGCACCAAGGCGCGCCGGCTGCAGGCCGAGGCCGGGCTCGACCTGATCGTGGTCGACTACCTCCAGCTGATGCAGGCGACGACGACCAACCGGGACGCCAACCGCGTCCAGGAGGTCTCGGAGATCTCGCGCGGGCTCAAGGCCCTCGCGCGCGAGCTGTCCGTGCCGGTCATCGCCCTCTCCCAGCTGTCGCGCCAGCCGGAGATGCGCGAGAGCAAGGAACCGCGCCTGTCTGACCTGCGCGAGTCGGGCGCCATCGAGCAGGACGCCGACCTGGTCATGTTCCTGTGGCGGGACAAGGAGCGCGGCGCGGACGACCAGGAACAGGAGGGCGAGGTCATCAACCTCAAGCTGGCCAAGCACCGCAACGGACCCACCGGCGAGATCCAGCTCTGGTTCAAGAAGCGCCAGACCCGCTTCGTCTCCTATGCCGGCGAGCGCTACGCGGACGTGGCCGGCTAGCCCGTCTCGTCGGGGAGCAGGGGGCGGAGCGCCAGCAGGTAGACCTTGCCACCTAGGGCGCGCAGCGCGATACCCTGGGCGCCGCCCTCGAGGCCGGTGAGCTTGAGGGCAGCCACCTCGTCGGAGGTCAGCCTGCGGGTCGGGAACGCGTACGAGTCGGTCGGCGAAGAGAAGGTGTCGGGACCGAACGCGGTCCAGGGCCAGTCGAGGGCCGGGAGCGCAGGATCGCGACCGTCGCCGTCGAACAGGATCCCGCGGTAGGCCGCCGGCGCGTAGTCCAGCACCGGAAGCCCGCCGCCGTCCAGGCTCCGCAATCGCTGAGCCAGGGCCCTGAAAGCCGCGCGTGCGGCCTTGTCTTGCCCGGCCTGTGGTTCGTCGAAGTCGAGCGCGCCGACGGAGACCTGCATGTTCAGCCCGCCGGCGTGGACCGTGAACATCGTCGACGGCGCGTCGGCGATGCAGCACGGTGAGTACAGATCTCGGGCGTTGGCCAGGCCGCCCGGCCCGAGCGCGAACGCGAGGAGCTCCTGGACCTGGGCCTCGGTCAGGCGCGCCGTCTTGAACCGCGCGTTGCGGGTCACGCCGTCATCGTGGACGGGTGCGTGCTCCACCTCGGCGGGGTCCCGGAAGACCACCGTCCCGTCGCCATAGAGGGTGAACTCGGGGACCTCGGTCGCCAGCGCGCCCGGGGCGACGAAGCCGCCACCGGTCGCCATCCGCAGGACGACCTGGGTGGTGCCCGTGGCGTGCGCGACCGCGGGCGAGGCTTGCGGGCTGGCCGGCGGCGAGGCCCCGGCGCCTACGCAGGCGGCGACCAGGCCCAGCGCGGACAACGCCAGGAGGGCAGGTTGGGGGCGGCCAGGCATCTCCCCCGGACGATAGCGCACGGCACCCGGTTCCCGGGATCGTGCGTGGTGCCAAGGCGCAACGGAGCCGGTCTCAGGACCGCGCGAGCGTCTTCCCCACGCTCGGCTCGCCGCGTATCCTCCCGGACAGAATTGCGACCGTCCGGGCACTGCGGTCGGAGCCGAGCGCGCGTCACCGTCCCCAGCGGCCGCGCCCGGATCGGCTTCCGCGCCCGCTCGATCGACACCGTCATCCCTGTAGGGCGAGGGAGCCAGGTGTACACAGATCGAACGTTGACATGCCGGGACTGCACCGACGAGTTCCTCTTCTCGTCGGGCGAGCAGGCGTTCTTCGCCAGCAAGGGTCTCCAGAACGATCCCCAACGCTGTCCGTCGTGTCGGGCGGCGGTCAAGCGGGCCCGCTCCAGCGATGGCCCCCGTGAGTTCCACGCCGCGATCTGCGGCGAGTGCGGCGGCCAGGCGATCGTGCCCTTCGCCCCGCGCAACGATCGTCCGGTCTATTGCAGCGCCTGCTTCGACAAGGTCCGCGCCGCCGCCGCGGGCGCCGTCTCCGCCTGACCCCAAGGCGCCCCCAGAACCTCGCCCGAGAAGCCGGCCCGGAGGAGGTCGGCTTCTCGATTGGCGCGGGCTAGACTGGACCGACCGTCAGGACTGCGGCGTGGGCCCGTCCGCGGCGCACGAGCGAGGCTGACATGGGCGTCATCATCATCCGGGAGATGGTCGGGACCAGCCCCAACTCATGGTCCGACGCCGCGCGGATGGCCGTCGCCACGGCCTCGAAGACCGTCCGCAACATCACCACGGTCGAGGTCGTGAAGTCGAGCGCGATCGTGCGCGACAACGAGATCGTCGAGTACCGGGTCGAGCTCAAGATCGGCTTCGAGTACGAGGACTGACGGCCCCTGCTCATGAGGCTCGGCGGGGCCAGATCGGCGCGTATGATGGCGACCCAAATGGCGGCATGAGGGAGAGTCGATGGCCGGCACGGACTACAAGCTCGAGCTGCTGCGCAAGGTCCCGCTGTTCCAGGGCCTGGGCCACAAGGACCTCGAGCTGATCGGGCGCCTGACCGACGAGATCGACGTGCCGGCGGACAAGCTCCTGATCAAGGAGGGCGACTTCGGCCACGAGTTCTTCATCGTCGTCGAAGGCGCGCTCCGGGTCGAGCGTGACGCTAAGCTCCTGCGCAAGCTGGGCCCGGGGGACTTCGCCGGCGAGATCGCCCTGATCGATGGCGGCACCCGCACGGCCACGGTCACCGCCGATGTGCCCTCGCGCCTGCTGGTGGTTGGCCACCGCGAGTTCATTTCGCTTCTCTCGCACCAGCCGGACATCCAGATCCAGGTCCTCCAGGCGCTGGCCCATCGGGTCCGAGCGTCCGAGCCGGCAGGCGTCCACTAGGACCAGCTGTTCTCGATACGGTTCGCGATCGCGGGGCCCCACGCTGCTGATACGACGGCTGGCAAGCGACCACCAGGGCGGATGCGGCCAGGCAGCCTGCCACGGTGGTCAGGAGATTCCGCACATGCGCTCCGGGGTCGGGGCCATTCTGCCGGCCGACGTTCCTCGGGAACACTAGCCCCGACACTCGCAGCTAACCGACAGGTGAGCGCCGCCAGTCACCATGGCCGTCATGGCCCAACCCGACCGACCGCTCGTGGCTGAGCGAAACGTTGACATCCGAGAGACGCGATCTCTATCGTTCGATCCGTCGACGGGGACCCGCAGTGAGCTCGCGGCGCGGGAACCGGTGCCGGTCGGACCGGGACGACCTGCGTCCAGCCCCAG
>JAXDKT010000100.1:0-5156 GCA_034666965.1 Chloroflexota bacterium
CGCCTGGGCGCGGGACGAGGTCGCCGACGGGATCAGCTC
The DNA here is from genome assembly GCA_034666965.1 of Chloroflexota bacterium. GTDB lineage: Bacteria > Chloroflexota > Limnocylindria > Limnocylindrales > CSP1-4 > Chersky-267. The sequence continues at coordinate 40 of JAXDKT010000100.1, forward strand.
GCTGGCCGCGGCACTGGCCGACGAGGATGGTGAGGTGGTCGCGGCGATCCACGTCCACGGCCCCTCGTACCGCTTCCCCGCGCACGGAGCCGAGGAGCGGCTGAGCGACGAGGTGGTGGCCACCGCGGCGCGGATCTCGGCGAGCCTGCGTCAGGCCGGCTGAGCCGGGCGGGCCGGCGCCAGGGACTCATGGGCACGCGGACCGCGCCAGGCCGGCCGAGTCAGGACTGTCAGGTCGCGCCGTCGACCGCGTCGAGCAGCCACGTAGCGAGGTACGCCGCGAACGACGGTCGGACCAGGATCCGGTACTCGGGCTCGGCCGAGACCGAGATCAGGATGACCCCGGCGCGGGCCAGCAGGGTCTGGGCACAGCGGCCCGGTCCGAAGGCGCGTGGGTGGAGGTCGATCGAGCAGCCGTGCTCGAGGACCGCGCGGGCCGCGGGACCGGCCAGCCTGATCGTGGTCCGGTTGGCCGACACGTCGACGACCGAGCCGCGGCCGCCCCGCAACGCGGTCCGGAGCCGCCCTTCGAGCGATGCCTCGGTGCCCGCTCGATCGATCACGAGCCACTCATCGGGGCCCAGCCACAGGACGTACCGGTCACCTCGGGGCCCAGCGGCGGCGGTGTTGGGGATCGTCGGCAGATCGACCCCGAGGGCGGCGCCGAGGCGGGCCAGGAGCGGCGCATCCGCGGGGTCGGCTCGCAGGTTGATCTGGGCCAGGAACGGCAGCTCGGCCAGGCTGACGGTGCGGTCGGTGACGGTCGCCACCTCGGCGAACGCCGCCGCAACGCCCTCCAGCGGACTGTGGCGGGCAGCGACCGCGCCGGTCATCGGCCGTCCCCGTCGCGGCGCAGGTTGTCGGGGTCGTAGAGCACCGGTTCGATGATCGTGGCCGTCACCGTGCGGTCGACCAGCGGAGCCACGACGGTTTCACCGATCCGCTCCCGACCGGCGCGGACCATCGCCAGGGCGAACGTCCGGCCGAGGGCCGCACTGCGATAGCTCGAGGTGACGTGGCCGAGCATCGGCACCGGAGGCGCGTCGAGCCGGGCATCCGCGGCCACCAGCTGGGCGCCCTCTGGCAGGAGCTCATCCGGATCGCTCGGCAGCACGGCCACCAGCTGACGGCGATCCGATCGCAGCGCGTCGGGTCGGCGGTGCGAGCGGCTGCCGATGAACGGCTTCGTCTTGGACACGATCCAGCCCATCCCGAGATCCTGCGGGGCGACGGTGCCATCGGTCTCCTGGCCGACGATCGGATAACCCTTCTCGGCGCGCAGGACGTGCATCGCCTCCGTCCCATAGGGCACGATGCCGTAGGCTGCGCCGGCGGTCATGACCGCCTCCCAGAGCGCCAGTCCGGACCAGCTCGGGACGTTGATCTCGTAGGCCAGCTCGCCGCTGAAGCTGATCCGGAAGATCCGGCCCGCGATGCCGGCCACGACCGCATCCCGCCAGGTCATGAATGGGAACGCCTCGGGCTCGAGGGCGAGATCGGGGGCCAACGTGTGCAGCACGTCGCGCGAGCGGGGCCCGACCACGGCTACCGTCGCCCACTGCTCGGTGACCGAGGTGGCCCGCACGTGCAGTTCCGGCCACTCGGTCTGGAGCCACTCCTCCAGCCAGTCGAGGACCGCCGCCGCGTTGCCCGTCGTGGTCGTCATGTGGAAGCGGTCCTCGGCCAGGCGGCTGGTCACGCCGTCGTCGAAGACCATCCCATCGGCGCGGCACATCAGGCCATAGCGGCAGGATCCGATGGCCAGCCGGCCAAAGGCGTTGGTATAGAGCCGATCGAGGAATGGCCCGGCATCGGGACCCTGCAGATCGATCTTGCCCAGGGTCGAGGCATCCATCGCCGCGACGCCTTCACGAGCGGCCCGACATTCGCGCAGCACCGCGGCGTCCATCGACTCGCCGTCGCCGGGGAAGTAGCGCGGCCGCTTCCATTGGCCGACATCCTCGAAGACCGCGCCGTTGGCCGCGTGCCAGGGATGGATCGGCGTTGTCCGGACGGGATCGATGAGGGCCCCCCGATCGCGGCCGGCGAGCTGGGCAAAGGAGACCGGCACGTACGGCGGCCGATACGTCGGGACGCCGACCGCACCGACGTCCTGGCCGAGCAGCGCCGCCGCGATGGCCGAGGCCAGGACCCCCGAGGTCTTGCCCTGGTCGGCGGCCGTGCCGATCGTGGTGTAGCGCTTGAGGTGCTCGATCGAGGTCAGGCCCGCGCCCAGCGCGCGGCGCAGATCGCGCACCGTGGCGTCGCGCTGAAGATCGAGATAGTGCTCGGCCCAGTCGTCGTCCGAGGCTGGCCGGCCGGCAACCGGCGCTGGCGGCACGACCCACAGCGGCAGCAGCTCGCCGATGCCGGCGACATCCCCGGCGCAGGCCCCGACGGCCTCGACCGGCCCGAACGGACGATCCGGCACGAAGCCCGCCAGGCGCTCGTCGAAGCGCAGGCTGCCGCGCGCCTGGCTCCACAGGGCGACGTTCGGATTCCAGCCGCCGGACACCAGTAGCAGGTCCGCCGCGACGGTTCGGAGGGTGGCGGGGTCGACCGCGCCGTCGCTCGCGATCTTGGCGATGACGACCCCCGCGAGCCGGCCGCTCGCGTCCGCCAGGGTGTCGACCACGACCTCGTTCCGTCGCCAATCGACCGTCTCGATGAGCGCGATCCCCGCCGCCGCCAGGTCGTCGGCCACGGCGCTCGTGGTGTCGTTGTTGGCGAAGATGACCGCTCGCTCGCCGGGCCGGACCGCGAAGCGGCGCAGATAGGCGCCGGCCGCGCTGGCCAGCATGATCCCGGGCCGATCGCCGTTGGCGAAGGCGATCGGGCGCTCGGTGGCGCCGGTGGCCAGCACGATCCGGCCGGCCCGGATGTGCCACAGCCGTCCCTCCGTGCGTGCGTTCGGGCGCCGCTCGACGGCGGTCACGTAGCCGTGGTCGTAGACGCCCAGGGCGGTGGTCCGGGCCAGGAGTCGGGTCTCGAGCCGCGTCGTGAGGTCGGGGGCCGTGATGGCTGGCCCGTCGTCGATGACGATGAGCCGTGTCTCGGCGGCGGTCGCTCGCGCGGCTGCCAGCCCGGCGGCACCGGCGCCGATCACCAGGACGTCGGCGTGGACGTGGCGTCGGTCGAACCGGCCCGGGTCGTTCGAGCCAGGCGCGAGGGACAGGCGACCCTTCCCCGCGAGGCTGGCCGCCCGGAGCCCTTCGACGAGCTCGACCTGGGTCGCCCGCAGCATCGGCTCCGATGCTCCGCCGGGCCAGTCCACCTGGACCAGGGCGTTGGGCTCCTCCATGCCGGCCGTCATGACCCCACGCGGCCGCCGGTCGTAGGTGCTCGTCGCGACGCGGTCGATGCCGTTGGCCAGCAGCGCCGAGGCGACGGTGTCGCCCTGAAAGCCGGTGAGGGTCCGTCCGTCGAAGACGAAGGTCAACGGCCGGGTCCGGTCGATCCAGTCGCCACCGTCCGGCAGGCGGCGGGTGGGGGTGGGGGTGGGGGTGTCGATCACGTCAGGAACTCGCTGGTCAGGGTGTCGCGGCGGGCCACGAACCAGCGCCGGCAGCCCGCAGCGTGATGCCAGCGTTCGTGGAGCGGTCCCTCGGAATTGGCGCGCATGAACAGGTACCCGGCCCAGGTGGCGTCGTCGGCGGCGGCGGGGTCTCCCGGATAGGGAACGTCGGCCTCGCCGCCGTAGCTGAACTCGGTCTCGTCGCGCGGCCCGCACCAGGGGCAGGGTATGAGCAGCATCAGTGGGCCACGGCCGCGGCGCCGTGCTCGTCGATCAGGGCACCGGTCGTGAAGCGCTCCAGCCCGAACGGCCGGCTGAGCTCATGTGGCTCGTCGTTGGCCACGGTGTGGGCCAGCACCCAGCCCGAGGCCGGGGTCGCCTTGAAGCCACCGGTGCCCCAGCCGCAGTTCAGGTACAGCCTGCGGATGGGTGTCAGCCCGAGGATCGGCGAAGCGTCCGGCGACACGTCGACGATGCCGGCCCAGGTCCGCAGCACGTGGGCTCGGGCGAAGATCGGAAAGAGCTCGACCGCGGCCACGAGCTGATCCTCGATGACGTGGAATGAGCCGCGCTGGCCATAGCCGATGTGGCCGTCGACCCCGGCACCCATGACCAGCTCGCCCTTGTGTGCCTGGCTGACGTAGACGTGGACCGCGTTCGAGAGCACGACACAGGGATGGACCGGCTCGAGCAGCTCGGACACGAGCGCCTGGAGGGGACGGCTCTGGAGCGGCAGCCGGATCCCGGCCAGCGCCGCCACGACCGAGGCGTGTCCCGCGACCACGATGGCCACCCGTCCCGCGCCGATCCGGCCACGGGACGTGACCACGCCGGTGACCCGGTCGCCTTCGCGCTCGAACCCGGTCACCTCGGCGCCCTCGATCAGATCGACGCCGAGCGCGTCGGCCGCACGGGCATAGCCCCATGCGACGTGGTCGTGCTTGGCGATCCCACCGCGGGGTTGGAAGGTGGCGCCCACGACCGGGTGGCGGATGTCGCCGGCCAGGTTGACGATCGGGCACACCCGGGCGATATCGTCGGGCGTGAGCCACTCCGCGTCGATGCCATTGAGCCGATTGGCGTTGACCCGGCGCTGGCCCTCGCGCACGTCGCCCAGGCTGTGGGCCAGGTTCATCACCCCGCGCTGGCTGAACAGCAGGTCGTAGTCGAGCTCGGCCGCGAGCGTCTCCCACAGCTTGAGCGAGTGCTCGTAGATCGCCGCGCTCTCGTCCCACAGGTAGTTGGACCGGATGACCGCGGTGTTGCGGGCGACGTTGCCGCCGGCCAGCCAGCCCCGCTCGACGACGGCTACGTTGGTGATCCCGTGGTTGCGGGCCAGGTAGTAGGCCGTGGCCAGCCCGTGTCCGCCGCCCCCGACGATGACCACGTCGTAGGACGCCTTTGGTTCGGGGTGGCGCCACAGCCGGCGGGGATGCTGGCTGCGCTCCTCGGATGGGCTCACGCCCGACAGGGTAGCGCCCGGCCGCGGCCGTCCGGCCGCGATCGGTCAGCGACCGCTGACCCTCCGGACCTCGGCCGAGATCGCGGGCAGGACCGCGTGCAGGTCACCGATCACCGCGTACGACGCGCGGGCCATGATCGG
>JAXDKT010000101.1:0-2789 GCA_034666965.1 Chloroflexota bacterium
GACCGGGTAGAGGACCTGCTCGACGCCTTCCGCGGCGCTGAAGCGGGCCGACACCTCGACCGTCTCCGGATCGCGCAGAAACTCCTTTGACAGGCGTCGGATCTCATCGGAGAAGGTGGCGCTGAAGAGGAGGTTCTGGCGCCGCGCGGGCAGGAGCGCGACGATCTTGCGGATGTCCGGGATGAAGCCCATGTCGAGCATCCGGTCGGCTTCGTCGAGGACCAGGATCTCGACCTGGGACAGGTTCACGGTCCGCTGGCCGACGTGGTCCATCAGGCGTCCCGGGGTCGCCACCAGGATCTCGACGCCGGAGCGAAGCTCCCTGATCTGGGGCTCGATCGGGACGCCGCCGTAGACGACAGCCGAGCGCAAGGGCACGTGCCGGCCATAGGCTTCGACGCTCTCGGCGATCTGCATCGCCAGCTCGCGGGTCGGTGTGACGATCAACGCTCGCACGGGATGGCGCGCGGGCGAGAAGCTGGTGTTGGCCGTGTCCTTGAGCCGCTCGAGGATGGGCAGGGTGAAGGCAGCGGTCTTGCCCGTACCGGTCTGGGCGGCCGCAAGCAGATCGCGCCCAGCGAGCACCATCGGAATGGCGTGTTCCTGGATGGGAGTGGGCTCCAGGTAGCCCTCGTCCACGACGGCGCGGAGGATGTCGGCCGAGAGGCCGAGGTTGTCGAACGTCAAGCAGGGCTCCTGTGGCCCGTCGGGCCGGGGGCCGTGGGGGCGGATCGTTGGGTCTCGAACGCGGATCGGGCTGGGCTGCCCCGCGACTCCGGTTGTGCGAAGCCTGCGCGTCGTGTGCGCGGAGCATAGCCCATTGACCCGGAAATGCACGAGACCCACGCTCGGCGCGAGCGAGGGTCTCTCTTCGCTGTCTGCATGCGTTCGGCCACATCACAGGGCCGACGCCTCTCAGCAGCCCGCCCGAGTGTCGCTGCTGATGTTCCCCGCGTAGGGGATGGTGGCGAGGTTCGTTGCACCGCGTGCCGGATCCGCCGTGCTCAGCAGCGTGGCTCCGCTCGTTCGCGGATCGTCGCTCTGTCCGGATCTTCCCGGTCTGTGGCGGTCGATGCGCATCGGGTCGCGACCCTTCGCCGGGTCCGGTTGGACGCCCGTCGGTCGGTGCGTCCGCGGACCTCTGATGGCCCCAATGCTACGCCGATTGACCGCCTGGCTCAAGTCCGCGTGGTGGTCCTGGCCCGTCACAGCGAGGTTCCCGGGGCCGGACATGGAAGAGCGCCGGAGCGGTGAGACTCCGGCGCTCTTCGATCCCCCCGACGACCATCGACTGCGAGAAAACGCTGACGATGGGCCCGGAGAATAGACCGCATCAGGGCGTTCGACGAGGGGTACGGGGCGCCGTAGGACTCTTTGCGGTGCGCCTGCGCACCCCTGCCCGGTCGCTCCGGACCGGTCCCGAGCCGTTGGATGCGGTGCGGGCCGGTTGGCCGGCGCCGGAGCGGTCGGGCCGGTCCCCGCCTGCGGGTTGCGGAGTACCATGCCGCGCATGACCACGAGTACTCAGTCCGATCGCCTGCACTTCACCGGCGATCCCGAGGCCGACCGCCTCCTGGTGAGCGAGCCACTGGCCCTCCTGATCGGCTTCGCCCTCGATCAGCAGGTCACGGTCCAGAAGGCGTTCAGCGGCCCGCTCGAGCTCAAGCGCCGGATCGGCACGCTCGATGCCGCGGCGATCGCGGAAATGGATGCGACCAAGCTCGAGGAGGTCTTTCGCCGCCAACCCGCCCTCCACCGGTTCCCCGGCTCGATGGCCGGCAAGGTCCAGGCCCTGGCCGGCGCGATCGCGCGCGACTACGGCAACGACGCCGCGCGAGTGTGGACCGAGGCCAGGGACGGCCAGGATCTCGAGCGGCGGCTGCTCGGCCTGCCGGGTTTCGGGCCGATGAAGGCCAAGGCCCTGATCGCGATCATCGGGCTCCGGCTCGGCGTCCAGCCGCCCGGTTGGGACGCGGTCCGGCCCACCCACCCCACGCTCGGGGACGTCGACTCGCCCGAGGCCCTGGCCCGCTACCAGGAAGGCAAGCGGGCCTACAAGGCCGCGCTCAAAGCCAAGAGCGGCTGAGTCGCCGCTCGGGGCGCGACCGCAGCGGACCGGCCGCGAGCGGCCGACCCTCGGCCGACCGGCGGGCCCGTCCCGACGCGGAGATTTTGCCCAAATATCAGCCCGGGTAGTGGTAAGCGACGGGATTCGGCCCCGGGCAGGCAATCCGCCAGTCCGGTCCTTCCGATGCACGCTCGGATCGACGTCTCGGGCCGGGAGATCGACTCAGATCGAGTACCGACCTCCGCGTAAGACCACAAGCAGATCTAGGTGGCAACAACCGCCGAGAAGACCGGCGACCACGCGGCTCCACAATCCGCCCGCGACCTGCCCCACGACCCTGCCCCAGCATCCGCCCGCGACCTGCCCCACGAACCTGCCCCACGATCCGCCCGCGACGCCGAACGCTCCGCCTCGCCTGGGCCGCCTCCTGCCCGTGGCATGGCTTGGCGCACGGACCGGATCGGAGTATGATCGTTGCACGAGCAACTATAACTCGCTCGAGACGCTGGAGATCATCGCGAACCATGGACGACCGAATCCGCCGGGCGCTGACCCGGGGGCACACCATCGACATCACCACGACCGGACGGAAGACGGGCGCCGCGCGCCGGATCGAGCTCGTATTCCACAACTTCGACGGGCGGCTGTATCTCTCCGGCCTGCCCCGAGCCGACCGCCGGCGTGGCTGGCTGGCGAACCTGGAGGTGAATCCAGACTTCAC
>JAXDKT010000102.1:0-18288 GCA_034666965.1 Chloroflexota bacterium
CTGCGGATCCTGGGCGACGCCGACGTAGTCGCCCCAGCGGGTGCCCGGATAGTTGGCCGACCCGCCGGCCTCGTTCTCCTCCTGGCTGACCGAGTTCAGGGGATCGCCCAGGGCCTGGTGGCGGATCCTGGCAACGGCGTAGTCCGTGGCGGTCGCCGAAGAGCGGGTGTAGGCGACGTGGAGGGTCCCGTCGCCAGACAGCCCGACGCCGCCCATGAAGACGTCCTTGCCGACCTCGGTGACCAGGAAGTCCTGGGTCAGCGTGGCCGTGGCACTGGCGCCGGGGCCGACGGTCGCGGTGTTGAGCTCGGTGACACGGACGCAATCGCGCGGCGCCGAGTCGCCGGCGGGCGTGCACGCCTGGGTCGACACCAGGACCAGCCGATTGCCCTGCCAGATCGCATCCGTCGGGCGTGAATCCACGGCGTCGACGATGGTCCCCGGGCTACCCGGCTGACGGGGCGGCAGCGGGTCGACGAATCCGCTCACGAGCGGGTACTCGTCGGTCAGGTTGTCGATGCGCTCGAGATCGAGCGTGCCCCCCTTGACCGATCCGACGATGGAGGCGTAACCCAGCCCCACGGTCCCGGTGCCGAAGTCGTACTGCATGACGATGTGCAGCCGGCCGCTGGTGGCCGGGACCTGGACGGCCACGCGGGGCGTGAAGAAGTGGACATTCGGATTGACGAGGCCGCTCTCCGGGAAGAAGCTCTCGAGCACCGTCAGCGATCCCAGGTCGAGCACGTCGGCCCAGTCCATGTAGATCACGTCGCCACCGACGAACGGCGACGTGCCGGTCACGCAATCGGCGCCCGCCACCATGTCGAAGACGTTGCTGGCGAAGGCGATCTTGTCGGTGGAGGTCCCCGGCGCCGGGAAGTCCGGGAGCTGATCCGGGAAGTAGATGTAGCCCACGTCCCACGTCCCGCGCGGATCGATCGTGCGCGACACGGCGAAGTCGATGTAGCCGTGGCCGAAGTTGACGCTCGGATCGGAGGCATCGCAATCCCAGCTCACCTCGGTTGCCAGCCAGCGGCCATGGAGGCTGTCATAGATCACGTGCGGATCCGAGTCGAAGGTTGGGACGACGCTGGGCGGGGGCAGCTGGAAGAAATCGGGCAGGGTGATGTCGGTCGGGCTGTTGCCCTCCCGATCGGTGATCCGGAGCGACAGGTTGACCGCCTGGACGATGTGCTCCGGGCCGACCGCAACCCACGGATCGGGCGGCTCGCCGCTGGTGGCCGAGCTGGTGTTCTGGGCCAGGCCGTCGAAGCCGCCCTTCCGAGCGGTTGGCTGGCCGTTCAGGGTGGCCTCGACCGGTGGCGCTGGCGCCGGTGCCACCACCTTGGGACCGCCGCTCGACGGCGCCGGACCCGCCGACGCCTCGCGGCTGAGGAAGGGCAGCGTGCGGTAGTCGCGGACGGTTGGCTTCTTGGCCGCAACGCGGCGCACGTTCACCGGCGCGCGCGTGCCCGCCTGGCGCGTGGTGAGCTTGATGTCGTTCGTCAGTCGCTTGCCGGGAGCGGCCACCGGCGTGGCCCCGCCCGTCTTCGAGCCGGCGGATCCACGGGGCGCCGCCACCGCGCCGGCCGTGGCCGTCGCGACGAGCACCAGCGCGATGGCCAGCGATCCAATGGTTCGGAGCGTCGAGCGACGCAGTGCCATGTCCCATCCCCTCTCACCGTTGGGCGCGGCGTGGGCCACCTCTTCGACGACCCTGTCGACGTCGCGACGGTACCACGCCCCTCCATCCCCGAGACGCGATCTCGCACGTCCCGACGGGCGGGGCGACCCGACCTGGTCCAGGTAAACGTCCCTTGGCCGGGCGGTACGATGGTCCTCATGACGATCCCGCTCGAGACCGTTCGCCGGGCGCCGAAGGTCCTTCTCCACGACCATCTCGATGGCGGCCTGCGACCGGCGACCATCGTCGAGCTGGCGGCTGAGACCGGCTACGACGGCCTGCCCACCACCGACGCCGGCGCCCTGGCCGCCTGGATCCGGCGCGGGGCCGACCGCAAGTCGCTGGAGCTCTACCTCGAGACCTTCGCCCACACGGTCGGTGTCATGCAGACGCCGGCCGCGATCCGCCGGGTCGCCGCGGAATGCGCCGAGGACCTGGCCGCCGACGGCGTGGTCTACGCCGAGATCCGCTACGCGCCGGAGCTGTCGACCGCCGGCGGGATGACCCTGGACGCGGTCGTGGAAGCCACGTTCGAGGGCTTCCGGGTTGGCATGGAGCGCGCCGCCGCGGACGGTCGACCGATCGTCGTGCGCTCGCTGGCGACCGCCATGCGCCAGGCCGATCGCGCGCTCGAGATCGCCGAGCTGGCCCTCCGTCACCGCGACCGGGGCGTCGTCGGCTTCGACATCGCCGGTCCCGAGGCGGGCTATCCGCCGGGTCGCTTCGCGGACGCCTTCCACCGGCTCGTTCATGCCAGCTTCCATCTCACCCTCCACGCCGGGGAGGGTTACGGCCTGCCCTCGATCCGCGAGGCGCTCGACCTCGGGGCCGAGCGCCTCGGCCACGGCGTCCGGATCGTCGACGACATCACGGTCGACGGCGACGGACGGGCCCAGCTCGGGCGGCTGGCGGCCTACGTCCGCGATCGGCGGATCCCGCTCGAGCTGTGCCCGACCTCCAACGTCCACACCGGCCTGGCGGCATCGATCGCCGATCACCCGATCGACCTGCTCCGCCGGTTGCGCTTCCGGGTCACGATCAACACCGACAACCGGCTGATGAGCGACGTGACCCTGTCCAGCGAGTTCGCCGCGCTCGACTCGGCCTTCGGGATCGGCCTGGGTGAGATGGAGTGGCTGACGCTCAATGCGATGAAGTCCGCGTTCCTGCCCTTCGACGAGCGGCTGCGGCTCATCGACGAGGTCATCAAGCCCGGCTACGCTCGACTCCGGCGGGAGGCAGCCGGATAGGCGCGCCGTCCGGAGGAGGTGTGCCCTTCGTCGACGCCTTTCTCCTGAGCTTCGCGGTCATCTTCGTCGCAGAGCTGGGCGACAAGAGCCAGCTGATGGCCCTGGCCTTTGCCACCCGCTATCGCGCGACGGCGGTCCTGGTCGGGATCTCGATCGCCACCCTGATCGTCCACGCCGGATCGGTCCTGCTCGGGTCCGTCGTGGCGCTGGCCTTGCCAACCGACGTCATCTCGGTCCTGGCCGGGGTCGCATTCTTCGTGTTCGCCGCCTGGACCCTGCGCGGCGACGAGCTCGGCCCCGAGGACGAGGAGCGCGCCCGGCGCTCGGCGGGCTCGGTCGTCCTGGCCGTCGGCGTCGCCTTCTTCCTGGCCGAGCTCGGTGACAAGACGATGCTGGCCACGATCACCCTGGCCACGGCTCACGAACCGATCGGCACGTGGCTCGGCTCGACCGCCGGGATGGTCGTCGCCGACGCGATCGCGATCGGGATCGGGGCGATCCTGGGCACGCGCCTGCCCGAGCGGGCCATCCGGATCGGCGCGGCCCTGTCGTTCGTGGTCTTCGGCGCGATCCTGGTCGCGCAGGGTCTGGGCCTGCTCTAGCCGCCGCCCGCCGCCCGCCGCTCGAGCTTGGGCGCTGTCCTCAGGCCGGGGCGGCCTCGGCCGACTCGACCGTGGTCGGCAGCGAATCGAGCAGGGGATCGGTCCACGACCAGGCCGCCCCATGATGGCGCCCGACGGCGCCGTGGCGAGCCGCCTCCACCCTCAGCGGCAGGCCGAAGATCTCGATGAACCCGACCGCGGCGGCATGATCGAAGGCGTCACCCTCGTCGTACGTCGCCAGGCTCTTGTCGTAGAGGGACAGCGGTGAGCGCCGTCCGACGACGATCGCCGAGCCGTGATCGAGCCGGATCCGGGCATCGCCGCTGACCACCCGCTGCGACGACGCCACGTAGCCGCGCAGGTCGCGGTGGAGGGCGCTGAACCACAGCCCGTCGTAGGTCAGCCGGGCCAGCTCGTCGGCGACCAGCCGGTCGAAGCGGAGGGTGTCCTTGGACAGGGTCAGGCTCTCGAGGGCACGATGCGCGGCGTGCAGGATGGTGGCCGCCGGCGCCTCGTAGATCTCGCGGCTCTTGATCCCCACCAGGCGGTCCTCGACGTGGTCGATCCGACCGACGCCATGACGCCCGCCCAGGGCATGCAGCCGGTCGATCAGGCTGACCGGGTCGAGCCGCTCGCCGTCGATCGAGACCGGCACCCCGCCCTCGAAGCCGATGACGATCTCGACCGGGTCGGGCGCCGCCCCTGGCTCGACGGTCCACTCGTAGGCGTCCGCCGGTGGGGCGACCCAGGGATCCTCGAGCACGCCGGTCTCGCACGAGCGGCCCCACAAGTTGACGTCGATCGAGTAGGGCGAGCTCTTGGTGATCGGGATCTCGATCCCGCGCGCATTGGCGTAGTCGATCTCCTGGTCGCGCGACAGGCCCATCCCGACGCGCATCGGCGCCACGACCTCGAGTCCCGGGTCCAGGGCGTGCACGGCGACGTCGAAGCGGACCTGGTCGTTGCCCTTGCCGGTGCAGCCGTGGGCGACGGCATCGGCGCCCTCGCGCGACGCGACCTCGACCAGGAGCTGGGCGATGAGCGGGCGGGCCAGGGCCGTCGCCAGCGGGTAGGCGCCCTGGTACAACGCGTTGGCCTGGAGATGGGGCCACACGAAGTCGGTCACGAACCGCTCCCGCGCGTCGACCACGTAGGCCTTGGTCGCCCCGGCGCTCATCGCCCGGCGCTCGACGCCTGGCCGGAGCGAGCCGCCCCCGACATCCACCGTCAGGGTGACCACCTCCACGCCGAATTGCTCCTTGAGCCAGGCGACGGCGACCGAGGTGTCGAGCCCGCCCGAGTAGGCGAGGACGACCTTGTTCATGAGGGAGCCTCCGACGATGCGACGGACTGAGCCTCGATCGCCCGGAACCGCTCGAGCCAGCGCTCGAGGCGGGCCTCGTCGGCGAACAGGACGAGGAGGGTATTGTCGCCGGCCAGGGTGCCCTCCTGCTCGGTCAGCGACGAGTCGTCGATCGCCTGGGCGATGGTCGAGGCCGTTCCCGGGGTGGCCACCAGGAGCAGGATGAGGCCGCTCCGGCCGACCGTGACCGGGATGTCCCCGAGGATCCGTCGGAGTCGGTCGTCGGAGCGCGGCGGCCGGACGGCCAGGTCTTCGGGCGCGACGTAGACGTGGCGATCCCCGCGCGGGATCTTGACCAGTCCGAGCTCGGCCACGTCTCGCGAAACCGTCGCCTGGGTGACCGTGTAGCCGCGCCGGCCGAGCTGCCTGGCCAGCTCGCCCTGGCTGCCGATCGGCATGCGGGTGATGAGCTCGCGAATCGCCCGCTGGCGATCCACCCGGGTGCCGGCCGTCGTTCCGTTGCGCATCGCCGGCCTCCTCAGGCTGCCCCGACCCGCGGCGAGCGGCTGGCGGTGAGGCGGGTCCCGAACGTGGGGTCGTCGAGGGCCCGTGCCAGGGCTCCCGGCGCCGACGCGTCGGCGATGATCGCCTCGGCACCGTCCCAGTCGAGGGCCAGCAGGGCGGCCCGGATCTTGGGCACCATCCCACCACCGATCGTGCCTGCCTCGATGAGCGCCTCGGCCTCGCCCGCGGTCAGGCTGTCGAGCCGCCGCCCGTCGGCGTCCCGGACCCCGTCGACGTCGGTCAGCAGGACGAGCTGACGGGCGCCGACCCCCGCCGCGATCCCGGCCGCGACATCGTCGGCATTGACGTTGCACACGATCCCTTGCTCGTCGCGGGCGAGCGGAGCGACGACCGGGACCTGGCCACCGACGAGGAGCGAGTCGAGCAGGTCGCGGCGCAGCCCGACCACGTGGGCCACCAGACCCATGCCCGGAACGCGTTCGGCGATGAGCATCCCGCCGTCCACCCCCGACAGGCCGACCGCGTCGACGCCGAGGTCGCGCAGGCCGGCCACCAGCTCGCTGTTGACGACCCCGCGCAGCACGGCCGCGGCGACCTCGAGCGCTGCGGCATCGGTCACCCGCAGACCGCCTTCGAAGGCCGACGGCACGCCCAGCCGGTCGAGCCATTCGCTGATCCGCTTGCCACCGCCGTGGACGAGGACGACCGGACGCTGGCGGGCCACCGCGGCGACTTCGGCCAGGACCTGGCGCTGGTCGGCGATGGTCGTCCCGCCGAGCTTTACAACGAGAATCTCGCTCATCGGTCGGCGCCTCGCCGGCGCATGTCGGCGTGGGCAGCTCCGCTCGCTCGCTCACGCACGCCGCAGGTGCGCTCGCTCGCGTGCTCGCTGCCGCCTTGGCCTGCACTCGGCGCGACGCCGAGGTGGAAGCTCATGTGGTGTACTCCGCGTTCTCGATGACGTAGGCCTCGCTCAGGTCGCAGCCGAAGGCCTCGCCCGAGCCGTCGCCCAGGCCGAGGTCGAGCCGGATGAGCACCTCGGGCGCATCCATCGCCGCCCGAGCCGCTGCGCGGTCGAACGCGACCGGGCCACCGGCCGGCCCGTCGAACACCAGGTGACCGGCGATCGCGATTCGAAGACGATCCGGATCGAGGCTGGCCGGTCCGCCGCCGCGCCGACCGGCGTCTTCCCCGGACAGGCCGCTCGCCTCGAGCACGGGCGCGTCGGCGAGTCGCGCGTTTCCGGAGGCGCCGGCGATCCGGCCCCAGTTCGGGTCGCGCCCGTGGGCGGCGGCCTTGACCAGGCTGCTCGAGACCACGGCTCGTGCCACCGCCCGCGCGTCGGCGTCGTCGAGCGCGCCCGAGACCTGGCAGGTGAGCAGGGTCGTGGCCCCTTCGCCGTCGGCGGCCTGCTGCCGGGCCAGGTCGCGGGCAACGGCCTCCAGGGCGCGGCCGAAGGTCGCCGAACCGTCGCTGCCGGCGGCCAGCGAGACCGCCCCGGCCGCGCCCGAGGCCAGCGCGAAGACCGTGTCGTTCGTGCTCGTGTCGCCGTCGACGCTGAGCTGATCCCACGTTCGCGCCGCGGCCGGACGGAGCAGTCCGTGGAGGATCGCCGGCTCGACGGTCGCGTCGGTCAGCACGAGCGCGAGCATGGTGGCCATGCGGGGATGGATCATGCCCACGCCCTTCGCGATCCCGGTCACGCGCACCCGTACCGGGGCCCCGTCCGGTCCGGGCAGGGTCAGCTCGACGGTCGCCATCTTGGCTCGCGAGTCGGTCGTCCGGAGTGCCTGGGCGACCGACTCGAGGGCCTCGTCGCTGGCGCGCAGGCCGCTCGCCCAGAGGGCGGCCAATCCGGCACGGACCTTGTCGAGGGGCAACCGGGTGCCGATCACGCCGGTCGAGAGCAGGAGTGTGGAATCCACCGGGACGCCGGCGGTCGTCGCGAGGTCGATGGCGACCGCGAGCTGGTCGGCGTCACCGGCGGCACCCGTGGCCGCATTGGCGCAGCCGCTCGTCGCGATGACCGCGCGCGCCCAGCCGAAGCGTGCGCCGCCGGTCGGTTCGCCGGCGGCAAGGTGTGCCTGAGACAGCCGGACCGGAGCCGCCGCAAAGGCGTTCGGCGTGAACACGGCGGCGGTCGCGGCCGGCTCCCCGGCCACGAGCACGACGGCCAGGTCGGGGCGGCCCGATGCCTTGATCCCGGCCGTGGTGGCTCCCGCTGCGAACCCAGCCGGGATCGCGGCCCGGCGTTCGACGCTCGGGAGCTCGGACGGGAGCGGTCCGAGGAGGGCATCGGTGCCGGCCGGCGCCGATGGCACGGCGGTGCTCATGGGGCGATCGGGAGCTGCTCGAGCCCGAGCGTCTCGGGCAGGCCGTGGACCACGTTGAACGCCTGGACCGCCTGGCCCGCGGCACCCTTGACCAGGTTGTCGATGACCCCGATGGCCAGGATCCGGCCGGTCCGCTCATCGAGCCGGGCGTGGACCCGGGCGAAGTTGCTGCCGTGGACGTGGCGGGTCGCGGGCGAGGCGCCGACGACATCGACGAAGGGCTCATCGTCATAGGCCGCCGCGTAGAGGGCCTCGAGCTCGCCCGCGTCCACCCGGCGAGTCGGCCGGACGTGGCAGGTCGCCAGGATGCCCCGGTTCATGGGCACCAGGTGGGGCACGAAGTCGACCGCGATCGCCCCTGGATTCGCGCCCGGTGGCAACCCGTTCGCGGATGCCGTCGCGGCCAGCTCCTGCTCGATCTCGGCGACGTGACGGTGTCCGCCCAGACCATAGGCCCGCACGCTCTCGTTGACCTCGCCAAAGTGGAGCTCCGCCTTGGGCTCGCGGCCGGCGCCCGAGACGCCGCTCTTGGCGTCGACCACGAGGTCGCCGATCAGGCCGGCCCGGGCCAGTGGCGCCAGGGCCAGGAGCGTCGCCGTCGGATAGCAGCCGGGCGCGCCCACGATCCGGGCCTCGGCGTCACGCAACCGTTGAAGCTCAGGCCGGTGGAGCTCGGGCAGGCCGTAGACCGCCCGTTCGAGGAGCTCCGGATGGGCATGCGTGAAGCCGTACCAGCGGGGATAGTCGGCCGGGTCGCGCAGACGGAAGTCGGGTCCCAGGTCGATCGCGGTGGCGCCGCCGTCGACGATCCCGGGGACGAGCTCGGCGGCGGTCCCATGGGGCAGGGCCAGGAAGACGGCGTCGGCCGTGGGCAGATCGGCATCGACGAGGTGGGGCGTTCCGGCCAGGTGCGGGTGGATCGAGCCGACCGGCTCGTCGTCGCGGCCGCGTCCGACCAGGCCCACGATCGACACCGCAGGATGGCGGTCGAGCAGGCGGATGAGCTCAGCTCCGACGTAGCCGGTGGCCCCGACCACGGCCACCCGGATGGGGCTGGCACCGCCAGGGCGGCGGTCCACCTCGGCCGCCGTATCGAGGCGCGCGCTCACGGGCGCATCCGGCCGCTCGCAGGGGGCCGCCTCGTACCGTGGTCGGGGTGGATCGTCGTCATGGACGTATGACTATACATTGCGACGCATAGTCATGCAAGGTTCGGCCCGGTTGCGGGATGGCCCGGGCGTGGGTCGTGGCCGCGCGTTGGGTCCGTGGCCGCGATGAGTTCGTGGCCGCGCGGCGGGATCGTGGCGCGGGGTGAGTTCGTGGCCGCGGGGTGAGTTCGTGGCCGCGGTGAGTTCGTGGCCGCCGGGTCCTGGGCTCAATTCGTGTCAAATGACCACCAGGTGAGCCTTCGTCGAGAGGCGAGCTGTCCCGGCCGCCTTGCCGGGTTCAAATCGTCCCGCGCCACGCTCGTGGCGGGACAAATCGCCGTGATCCAAGCGGCGGAATCGGCGCTCGGACGGCTCGGGCGTTGCCGAATGACCGTGTGGTGGTCGTCTGTCACAACCGCGCGGCCCGCGCCTCGGGCCGGCCTCGCTCTGTGCCTCGGGCCGGCCTCGCTCTGTGCCTCGGGCCGGGCGCGCGCCGCCGGCCTCGCTCCGTGCCTCGGGCCGGGCACGCCCCCCGCCTCGTGCCGGCGCGCGGCTCCGGCCTCGCTCCGCGCCGCCGGCCTCGCTCCGCGCCGCCGGCCTCGCTCCGTGCCTCGGGCCGGGCGCGCGCCGCCGGCCTCGCTCCGCCCCGGCCTCGGGCCGGGCACGCGCCTCGTGGCCGCCGCGCCTCGGGCCGGGTCCCCGCCTCGGGCCGGGCACGCCCCCCGCCTCCGGCCGGGTGCCGCGCCTCAGCCTTGCGTCGCCTCCGCCTTCGTTGCGCGGCGGGGCTTGGGCCTCGTGCCGGCGCCCTGACCCCGGCGTCCCGGCCGCGTCTTCGGGAGGATGTCCGGTCGGCGATACGGCCCGGTGACGACGACCTCGGCGGATTCGTCGAATGGCTGGCGGCCGGTCCCGATGACGTGGTAGGCGTGATGGACCTCAGTGGCTCCCGCCGACAGCATCGCGTTGACCGGGCAGTACTTCGTGGCCGACAGCTCGATGCAGCGCCGGATCGCGGCGACGGTGACCCCGGGCCCCTCGACCTCGTGGGTCAGCTCGATCCGGGTCAGGACCTGGGGATACTCGTCGCGCTGCACGGCGCGGACGTGGACCTCGTAGCGGCTGAACGATTGGCGCTTCTTGAGCGCGATCGCCACGACGTCCATCGCGCTGCACGCGGCCAGGGCCGCGGCGACCGTCTCGACCGGGCTCAACTCGCCGGCGACCGCCTCGTCGCCGAAGGCCAGCTTCCGGCCGGTCCCGGTCGTGGTGACGAAGCGGTTGCCATCCTCGTGGCGCAGGGTGGCGGTTCGGATCGTGGTCACGTCGCGACGAGCTCCGGGCCGGTCGATTCGAACTGCTCGCGGTAGAGGTTGGCGTACAGCCCACCCTGAGCCAGCAGCTCGGCGTGGGTGCCCCGTTCGACGATCCGGCCGCGCTGGTAGACCAGGATCCGATCGGCCCGCAGGATCGTCGACAGGCGGTGAGCGATGGCGATCGTGGTGCGCCCCTCCATCAGCCGCTCGAGGGCCGCCTGGATGAGTCGCTCGCTGACCGTGTCGAGCGCCGAGGTCGCCTCGTCGAGGATCAGGATGCGGGGATCCTTGAGGAGCACCCGGGCAATCGCGATCCGCTGCTTCTCGCCGCCGGAGAGCTTGTAGCCACGCTCCCCGACCATCGTGTCGTAGCCCTGTGGCAGCTCGAGGATCCGGTCGTGGATGGCCGCCGCGGTTGCCGCGACCTCCAGCTCGGCGTCGGTCGCGTGGGGCTTGGCGTAGCGCAGGTTGTCCCGGATCGAGGCGTGGAACAGGTACGTCTCCTGGGTCACGAAGCCGATCACCCGACCGAGCGACTCGAGGGTGAGCTTGCGCACGTCCCGCCCGTCGATCTCGACCGCGCCCGCGTCGACGTCGTACAGGCGCGGGATGAGGTAGGTCGTGGTGGTCTTGCCCGAACCGGACGGCCCGACCAGCGCGACGAGCTCGCCGGGGGCCGCCTCGAAGTCGATGTCCTCGAGGGCGAACGGCTGGGCGGGCGGTGGCTCGAGGGTCGCCAGCGGCGGCCCGGCGCCCAGGCTCTCGACCTCGGCCAGGGCGACGGCCGCGTCGGGTCCGAGCTCGGTGGGATCGGCCTCGCCCTCCGGCCCCAGGCGAACCGGCGGGGCCACCGCGGCCGGATACCGGAAGGACACGTCTCGCAGCCGGACGCTGCCCCGGACCGTGGCCGTGTCGAGCGCCACCGCGTCGGGCGCATCGACGATCTCCGGGTCAAGGTCGAGGTACTCGAAGATCCGGTCGAACAGGGCCAGCGAGCCCTGGACCTCGACCTGCACGTTGAGCAGCGCCCCGAGCGGGAAGAACAATCGACTCTGGAGGGTCGTGAAGGCGACGATCGAGCCCGCGCTGGGGGCGCCCGCGTCGCCGTTCGCGGCGAGCGTCCCGGCCAGCCAATACACGAAGGCCGGAGTGATGCTGAAGATCGTCCCGATGATCATGAAGAACCAGCGCCCGACCATCGCCTGGCGGATCTGGAGCTTGGCCAGGCGCCGGTTGAGGCCGCGGAACCGGTCAACGGCCGCCGCCTGCTGACCAAACGTCTTGCTCAGGAGCATCCCGCTGACGCTGAGCGTCTCCTCCGTTGCCGCGGACAGGTCGGCCAGCGACTTCTGGGTCTCGGTGCTGACCTCCCGGCGGACCTTGCCCACCCGGAAGGTCAGGTACATGAAGAAGGGCAGGACCCCCAGCGACAGCGCGGTCAGGCGCCAGTCGATCAGGAACATCGCCACGACGGTGCTGATCGCGACCGCCACGTTGCTGGTCAGGTTGGCCGCCGTGTCGGTGACCACCTGCTGGACCCCGCCCACGTCGTTGGCCAGCCGGCTCTGGATCTCCCCGGTCCGGGTCTCGGTGAAGAACCGCAGCGGCAATCGCTGGAGGTGCGCGTACAGCGCGTTGCGCAGGTCCTGCATCACGTTCTGACCGACGACGTTGTTGAGGTAGGCCTGGCCGACCCCCAGCAAGCCGGTCAGGATCGGGATCCCGATCATCAGCGCGACGTACAGGTTCAGCCGCTCGAAGTTGCGCCCGATGATGACTTCGTCGAGGAGCTTGCCGAGCAGGAGCGGGTTGATCAGGCCGAGCAGGCTGGTGACCAGGATGGCCACCACGACGATGGCGACCTGGGGCCGGTACGGGGCGAAGAATGCGGCGATCCGACGCACGGTCCGAGCCCGGCGCTCGGGTGGGATCGGGATGACCTCGACGCCGATCGAGCGGGCGAACCGCCCCGAACCGCCCTGGCCGCCCGTGTTGCCGCGGCGCGATCCGTAGCCCATCAGCCGGCGCCGGGAGCGCTCACCACGCCGTCTTGGTGCTCGCCTGGGCGATGCCCTCCGACTCCAGCCAGCGCTCGGCGTCGATCGCCGCCCGACAACCGTCGCCCGCCGCAGTCACCGCCTGGCGGTAGCGATGGTCGTGGACGTCGCCGGCCACGAACACGCCCGCGACCTTGGTCGCGGTCTGGTCCTGGACGATCAGGTAGCCCTTCTCATCGACGTCGAGCCAGTCGCGGAAGACCTCACTGTCGGGCTTGTGGCCGATGGCCACGAACAGGCCGTCGGCGGCCATCATCCGCTCCACGCCGCTGGCGGTATCGCGCAGCCGGAGCGCCTCCACGTGGGTATCGCCCAAGACCTCCTCGACGGCGGTATTGGTGTGGATCTCGATCTTGGGATGTTGCGCCGCTCGGTCGACCATGATCTTGCTGCCCCGGAACTCGTCGCGGCGGTGGAGCAGGTGGACCTTCGTCGCGAAGCGGGTCAGGAAGGTGGCCTCCTCGAGCGCTGTGTCGCCGCCCCCGACGACCGCGACCTCCTTGTCGCGGAAGAAGAACCCGTCGCAGGTCGCGCAGGCGCTCACCCCGCGTCCGCGCAGCCGGGTCTCGCTCTCGAGGCCCAGCCAGATCGCGCTGGCGCCGGTGGCGACGATGACCGACTCGGCCCGGTATTCGACGCCTCGGGCCCACAGCCGGAACGGGCGGCCCGAGAAGTCGACAAGCTCGACGTCGACGTCGACGATGTGCGAGCCGAACCGCTCGGCCTGCTCGCGGAAGCGGGCCATCAGGTCGGGGCCCTGGATCCCCTCCGGGAAGCCCGGGTAGTTCTCGACGTCGCTGGTGATCATCAGCTGACCGCCGGCGGCCGAGCCGGCCAGCACGATTGGGGCCAGATTGGCTCGGGCCGCATAGATCGCCGCGGTCAGCCCGGCCGGGCCGGAACCGACGATGACGACCTTCGACTCGGTCGGGCCATGACCGTCGAGCGCGCCTTCGGGGCCACCCACCGCGGTGACCGGGCCGGCGCCATCCGGCCCACCGGCGATCGGCGCGGCCGCGGCCGCAAGCGGCACCGCCCCCGTGTCGCCGCTGAAGTCGATCGCGAAGCCACCGAACGGCGCGTCCGCGCTGGCCGCGAGCAGATTGGTCTCGGTCTCGGTCTCGGTCTCGGTCTCGGTCTGGGCTGGTGTCTTGGCGGTATCGTCGGTCATCGCCGGGGCGGTCCTTCGCGCTCGTGGCGCCGTCGGTCGGGCTTCGAGCTCAATGGTAGCACGCCGACGATACTCCCCGGGGGTATACGAGCAGGCACCACGGCGGGCTCACAACCCCCGCAGCTGAGGGATGACGTCGCGGCCGATGAGCTCGAGCTTGGCGGCGTCCTCCACGCCTCGGAGACTGAGGATCACGTGCTGGGCGCCCGCGTCGGCGAGCTCGCCGAAGCGATCCACGATCCGGGCCGGGGTGTGGCTGCCGCGCTCGCCGTCGGAGCCGATGTCGACGTCCTGGTTGGTGGTCCGCTCGATCTCGTCATAGTCGCGGCCGAGACGCTCGCAGTGCTCGCGCAGCACCGCGTACTTGTGGGCGATCCTTGGGCCATCGCCGAACACATTGGTCGCGTCGGCATACTGGGCCACGAGGCGGAGCGTCTTCTGCTCGCCACCCCCACCGACGAGGATGGGTGGCCGGGGTCGTGCCAGCGCCTGGGGCGAGTTGAGCAGGCGAGTCGCGTGGAACTGGCGGCCGTCGAAGGCGGCCTCGCTGCCGCGCTCGCCCTGCCACATGCCGTGCGCGATCCGAAGCGTGTCCTCGAGCATCTCGAAGCGCTCGCCGAGGGGTGGGAACGGGAAGCCCAGGGCCCGGCTCTCGCTCTCGTTCCAGGCCGCCCCGATCCCCAGCCAGGCCCGGCCGCCGGACAGGACGTCGAGGGTGGTGGTGGCCTTGATCCACAGCCCCGGGTAGCGGTAGTGGACACCACCGACCATCAGCCCCAGGCTCGCCCGCTGGGTGTGACCGGCCAGGAAGCCCAGGGCGGTCATGCCCTCGAGCATCGGTTCGTCCTCGCGCCCGATGCTCCGGATCTGGAAGAAGTGGTCCATGACCCAGATCGAGTCGAAGCCGACGTCCTCAGCCGTGCGTGCGACCCGGGCCAGGGTCGGCCCGATGGCCGCCGGGCCGCCGGGCCAGGTGAACGAATTGATCTGCAGGCCGAACTTCACGCCAGGGCTCCTCGTCGTCGCCGGGGCGGGAGCGCTCGGCGCACGGTGATTGCAGCGTAAACGACCTAGCGAAAGAGGTCCGTCGCGGCGGGGATGAGCGCTTCGCGGATCGATCCGTCGCCGGGTGGTGGGTGGGCGCCGCGCACGATCGCGGCCGGTCGACCGGCCGTCTTGCCCAGGGCCAGCTCGGCGGCCGAGGCGATCTCGTCGGCTACCGCCCGGACCGTCGCGCGCATCGTTCGCCCGTCCGCGTCGGGGCTGCCCCGAAGGTCCTCGAGGGGACGCATCCCCGATACGCCAATGGCCACGTCGACGATCCCCCAGCGCCACGGCCGCCCAAACGAATCGGACACGATCACCGGCATGTCCAGCCCGATCGTGTCACGGACCGCGGTCCGGATCCGCGCGGCCGAGGCGTCCGGATCGACCGGCAGCAGGGTCACGATCGAGCCGCTGGCCGGTCCGACGTTGCTGGCGTCGATCCCGCCGTTGGCGCACACGAACCCATGGGCGGTCTCGGTGATGATCACGCCGTTGGCCATCCGGACCACGCGGCGAGCCTCACGCAGGACCACTTCGACCTGGCGCGGATCCCGATCCCAGCGCGCGGCGAAGGCGGTCGCCTCCGGTCTCGGCTCGACGGTCGTGAGGTCGACGATCGCGCCTTCCGCCTTGGACACGACCTTCTGGGTCACCACCAGCACGTCGTCGGTTCGCAGGGGCGCCAGCGGGCCGTCCGCCTGGAGCGCCGCCAGGCGGGCGGCGAGCATCGCCGGGAGGTCGTCGCCGGGTTGGATCTCGGCGATCCCGTCGAGGGCGAGGACCTCGAGCCGGCTCGGCGATTCAGTGGGCATGTGCCCGGTCGAGCAGGCCGAGCTCCTCGGCCAGGATGAGATCGTCGGGCAGGTCGAGATCCAGGCTCAGGGGCCCATCCAGCTCGACCGTGATCGCGCCGACGGCCCGCGCCTCGGCCAGGTGCGCCTCACGACTGCCCGAGCCGAACGCGAACCCGATGGCATCGGGCGGGCTGACCAGCAGGGCGTTCGTGCCGCGCTCATGGCGGTCGGCCACCAGAGCCACCAGCGAGCGACCAGGTTGGAGCGCCTCCGCCGCGCCGGCGACCAGCGCCTCGATCGCCTCGACCGAGACCCCGGGCAGGTCCACCGCCAGGACCAGGACCGCGGTCGCCCCGTCGGCCAGCGCCCAGCGGGCCGCCGTCCGGAGGCCCTCGTTGAGGCCGTCGCCGACCTGGCGGATCGGGTTGGCCCCGGCCGCGCTCGCCACCCGCAGGGCGGCCGGATCGGGGCTGACCACGACGACCGACGCGACGGCCCGGGCTCCCCCGGCCGCACGGACCGTCCGGTCGAGCAGCTCGACGACCAGCTGCTGGCGCTCCTCGGCGTCGAGCCGATCGCCCAGGCGCGACTTTGCGCCCTCGAGCGCGCCGACGGGAACGATGACGGTGAGGCGGCTGAGGTCGGCCGACGGGCGTTCTTCGGTCATCGTCGCCATCGTAGACGCTCGGTCGGCCGCGGCTCGGCGCTCAGCGGGCGGCTCCCAGTCGTTCGGCGAAGGCCAGCGTCTCGGCGGCCAGCCGGGCCCGGGCCCGGTCGTCGGTCATGATCGAGTCGGTGACCACGGTGGCCATCCCCAGGGCCGCGATGGCGGGCTCGAGCGCCGCGTCCGCCGTATCGAGGACGAAGCCGTCGAGCAGGCCGGCGTAGATCCGGGCGACGCCGAGCGCGCTCGATTCGTGACCGAGCGAGGCGAGCATCCGGTCCGCCGGGCCCTTGAGGGCGTGCCCGCCGACGATCCCGGACACGGCCACGATCGGTGCGCCCCGAGCGCGGGCGGCGGTAACGGCGTCGCGCAGCCCCGGCACGGCCAGGATCGGTCCGACCGAGACGATCGGGTTCGACGGGGCGATGACCACGGCCCGAGCCGATCCCAGCGCGGTCAGGACCTCGGGCGTCGGCCGCGCCTCGGCGATCCCGCCGAAGCGAACCTCGTGGACCGTCGGTTCCTGGTGGCGATGGACGAAGTACTCCTGGAACTCGAGCCAGCCGTCGTCGCTGCGGACCTCGGTCCGGACCGGCTCGTCGGCCATGGGCAGGATCCGGGCGGCGATCCCGAGCGAGCGCTGGAGCCCGAGCGCGACCTCGGTCGGTCGGGCGCCCATCTGGAGCCGGGCGGTCCGGACGATGTGCGCGGCCAGGTCCCGATCGCCCAGCCGGAACCAGGTCTCCTCGCCGTAGACCGCCAGCTGCTCGGCGACGGCGTAGGTCTCGCCCCGGATCCCCCAGCCCTGCTCGCGATCGTCGAGCCCGGCCAGGGTGTACAGGACCGTGTCGTGGTCGGGCCACACGAGCAGGCCGTGGCGCTCGACGTCGTCCCCGGTGTTGACGATGACGGCCAGCTCGGCGCCGATCTGCGCCTGGACTCCCTGGGCGAGCTTGGCGCCACCGACGCCCCCCGCCAGGAGGGCGACGGTCACCTGACCGGCTCGACGCCGGTCAGCTCGTCGAGCGCGGTCCGGACCTCGCCGATCCGGGACAGCGTCTCCGAGTCGTACGGCGCGGGCAGCCGGACGATGACGGTCCCGAAGCCGAGCCGGCGATAGGGCTCGATGGCGGCGGCGATCTCAGCCGGCGGGCCGAGCAGCACCGGCACGTTCATCCCGGCGATGCCGCCCTCCATCCGGTTGTGCTCCAGGAGGCCGTCGAAGGCCGTCGTGGCATCGGCCACCCGGTCGCGGATGAGGATGGGGAAGCTGACCGTGCGCTCGATCTCCGTGTGATCGCGACCGACCGCCAGGCAATGCTCGCGCAGGATCGCGTCCCTGGCAGCCACCTCCTCGAGGGTGCCGGAGGTGTTCCACGCGTCGGCGTGGCGGGCCACGGAACGCAACGTCTTCTTTGGGCCCGAGCCGCCGATCAGGATCGGGAGGTGCGCCTGGATCGGCCGGGGGAGGTGCTCGGCCTCGTGGAAGCGATAGGCCGGACCGGCGTGGTCGACCGACTCGCCGTCGAGCAGCCGGCGGATGATCCCGACCGCCTCGTCGAGCCGATCCAGCCGCTCGCCGACGCTGGCTCCGAAGTCGATCCCGTGGGCATCGTGCTCACGCTCGAACCAGGCACCACCGATGCCCAGGATCGCCCGGCCCTCGCTGATGTGGTCGAGCGTCGTGGCCAGCTTGGCCGTCAGCCCCGGGTTGCGGAAGGTGTTGGCGCCAACCATCAGCCCCAGCCGGACCCGTTCGGTGAGGGCCGCCCAGGCGGCCAGGGTGGTCCAGCCCTCGAAGATCGGCTGGCGCCAGGGTCCCTGGATGGCCATCAGGTGGTCCCACGTCCAGAGCGAGTCCCAACCGGCCGCGTCGGCCTCGAGGGCGGCCGCCCGGAAGCGCGGCCAGTCGGTGGCCTGCGACCAGAGTTGAGCGCCGAATTGGGTCGTCACCGTGCTCATCACGCGATGGTATCCGCCGCGACCCGGCAGCGGCTCGCGAGGGACGATCACCGAGCGTTGTCGCGACGTTGACATCAGCATCTTGACGGGGCGTACCCGCCGGCTGCAACAATGCACCCGACGAGGCGCGACCGGCCCCACGCCGGGCCCTGTCGCCTGCCGCGAGAAGGGCCGCCTGGCCGACCAAGGAGGAGACGTTGAGGGCGTCTTCCGCGATGCAGGCATCGACCACGTTTCTGACTACTAGTGGGAGATTTCGAGTGCGCAACAAGCACACATTCCGGCTGCTGGCCCTGGGGGCCACGGCCATCCTGGTCCTTTCGGCCTGTTCGCAGGGCGGTGGCACCAGTGCCGCGCCCACGACCGCCGGATCACCCGGCGCATCGACCGCCGGGAGCATGGACAAGCTGATCGCCGACGCCAAGGCGGAGGGCA
>JAXDKT010000103.1:0-4680 GCA_034666965.1 Chloroflexota bacterium
AGCTGGCGATCGCCGTGGCGATCATGTGCGTGCTGGCGGCCTTTGGTGTGCCGCTCCGCCGTCTCGTCCGAGGCTTCTTCATCGCCGCCCTGATCGGACTGGCGATCGCGGTCGGTGGCGGACTCCTCCTGGCCAATCGGCTGTGGGAGGCGATCGGTGTCGCGGCGGCTCCCGCGCTCGATCCGGCCACCCGGCCGCTGGTCGTCGGGACCGCGGTTGGCGCTGGGCTCGGTGCGGTGGTCGGTCTCCTGGGCGGGACCGAGACCGGCGGCGGACGGTCGATCGGCGGCATCGTCCGGAGCGCCGTCGGCTGGACCATCCTGGGCGCGCTGGCCGGGGCGGCGCTCGGTGCGCTCAGCGCCATCACCTTCAGCTGGCAGGTCGCCGTCGCGCTGGGCATCGCCGTCGCGCTCGCCATGTGGGTCGCCCTGTGCGTGCTCGAGGCCGCCCGTGGCGGGGTCGACTTCGGGGCCTGGAGCCGCAAGTTCTATCCCAGTCAGACCATCGACAGCGCAAAGGAGACGATCGAGTGGGTGCGCGAACGGATGCCGCGCGGGCCGAAGTCGTAGCGGCGCGCCAGGCGCTGGCGACCGAGACCACGCGGATGGGGACCGCCACCCGAGAGGCGGTTGACGTTCCGGCCAGGGTCCGGCGCGCTCCGGCCAAGGCGGCCGCGGTTGCGGGAGGCACGGCATTCGTCGTGCTGGGCGGTCCACGCCGGATCGCTCGCCGGCTGAAGCGGGCTGTGCGCGGGGAGCCCGTCGCGCTGCCCAGCTCGATGCTGCCCGAGGAGATCGACAAGGCGATCCGGTCGCTGGGCAAGGACGGCGAGAAGGTCCGTGGCGCGATCGAACGCTCGTTCGCGGGTTACCTGGCCAAGAACGGCAAGCTCACCGATCGGAGCGTCCGAGGCGCCACCGAGGAGGCGCTGGCCACGGCCATCCGGGTCGCCGGGCGCGGCGTCGGTGTTCAGCTCGTGAAGCGGGCGCTTGCCGGCGAGAAGTCGGAGCTCGGCAACGCCTTCGACCAGATGCGCCGCATCGTCCAGCGTGGCACGACCGGCGCCGATTTGGGCTACGACGTCGACGAGGCGTTCGAGGACACCAAGTCTGCGGGGAACCCGGGCGCAACCACCAAGCCGGGACCCAAGGGCTCCTGAGCCACCGGTCTCGGTCGGCCCATCGCCGGGCCCTGTACCCTGTCCCCGGGCGAGTGGCGGAATGGCAGACGCGCCGGCCTTAGGAGCCGGTGCCGCGTGAGCGGCGTGTAGGTTCGAGTCCTATCTCGCCTACCACCCTGACGACCCCGCCGGCCGAGCCGGGCTCCCGCACCTATAATCGGCCGGCGATGAACGTCACCACCACGCCCGGCTCCAAGTCTTCCGTGCTGCTCGAAGTCGAGCTGCCGTCCGAGCGTCTCGATCGGTCGATGGGCGAGGCCGTCCGCCGGCTGGCCCGCCGCACGAAGGTGCCCGGCTTCCGGCCCGGCAAGGCGCCCCGGTTCATGCTCGAGCGGGTGCTCGGGCCGACGGCGGTCCTCGACGAGGCGGTCGAGCTGCTGCTCGAGAGCGCCTATCGCGACGCGCTGGTCGAGCAGGGCATCGTGCCCCTGGCCCAGGCCAGCGTCGACGTGGTCCAGGCCGAAGAGGGCAAGCCGTTCAAGTTCAAGGCCACCGTCCAGATCCCGCCGGAGGTGACCCTGGGCGACTACGCCGAGTTCAAGTTCAAGCCCGAGATCGAGCCGACCGACGAGGTCAAGCTCCAGAGCGTCATCGACGAGCTGCGCGACAACAACGCCTCGCTCCGCCCGGTCGAGGATCGCCCGGCCCAGAACGGCGACTACGCGGTGATCGGCTTCGTGGGGACCCGCGACGGCGTTCCCTTCGAGGGCGGATCGTCGGAGCGGATGCCGCTCATCCTCGGCGAGGAACGGTTGATCCCGGGCTTCGAGACCAATCTGATCGGCCTGTCGGTGGGTGGCACGACCGAGTTCGACATCGAGTTCCCGGCCGACTACGGCGAGCCGACGCTGGCCGGCCAGACGGCCCACTTCGCGGTCGACCTCAAGGAGCTCCGCGAGAAGCTCCTGCCCGAGCTGGACGACGAATTCGCCCGGTCGATGGGCGAGTTTGCCGACGTCGACGCGCTCCGGACCGAGATCCGCCGCCGCCTGGAGCGCAATGCGCTCGATCGGGCCCGCCACGGCTTTGCCGACCGGATCATCGAGTACGCGGTCGCCAACGCCACGGTTGAGCTGCCGGACATCCTGGTCGACCAGGAGGTCGAGGTGATGCACGACGAGTTCCGGACGACCCTCGCCCGCCAGGGCATCGCCGAACCGGCCTATCTCAAGGCGACCGAGAAGACCGAGGCCGATCTCCATACCGAGTTCCGGCCCCGCGCCGAGAGCCGAGTCAAGACCCTGCTGGTCCTGTCCCGGATCGCCGAGGCTGAGGGGACCGAGGTCAGCGACGCCGACGTCGAGGCCGAGATCGCCGGTGCCCGGGGCCGCTATGCCGACGAGCCGCGCACGCTGGCCTACTTCGACTCGGAGCGCGGCCGCAACTTCATCCGGAGCACCCTCCGCCGGACGCGCACCGTCGAGACCCTGGTGGATCGCTGGCTGGCTGCCCATCCCGAGCACCCCGCCCTCCCGCACGCGGAGGAGGATGACGACGATCGCGTCACGGCCAATGCGACCGCCGCAGCCGCGGCCGCAGCCTCGATCGAGCGCAGCGACCCGTCGAGCGACGCCAAGGCGGGCGGTGGCGCAGGCGATGACCGCTCCGACGCGGAGCGCAACGCCGAACCCGAATCGGAACCCGAACCCGTCAGCCAAGGTGCCTCGGTCGCCGAGCGAGCGTGACCGAGACCCGCCCAACCGTCCCGAGGAGTCCCAGCATGCTCGTGCCGATGGTCATCGAAACCTCCAGCCGGGGGGAGCGTGCCTACGACATCTACTCGCGCCTCCTGCGGGAGCGGATCATCTTCCTCGGCGACGCCATCGAGGACCACGTCGCCAACCTGGTCATCGCCCAGCTGCTCTTCCTCGAATCGGAGGATCCCGAGCGGGATATCAGCCTGTACATCAACTCGCCCGGCGGGGTGGTCACGGCCGGGCTGGCGATCTACGACACGATGCAGTACGTGCGCGCACCGGTCAGCACGATCTGCATCGGGATGGCTGCCTCGATGGCGGCGGTCCTCCTCGCCGCTGGCGCGCCCGGCAAGCGCTACGCTCTGCCCAACAGCCGGATCATGATCCACCAGGGCTCGGGCGGGTTCCGCGGCAACGCGCCCGACGCCATGATCCAGATGAAGGAGTGGGAGCACCTGGTCGAGGTCAACCACGAGATCCTGGCCCGCCATAGCGGCCAGAAGCTCGAGAAGGTGATCAAAGACACCGATCGGGACTATTTCATGAGTGGTGAGCAGGCCAAGGACTATGGCATCATCGACGCGGTCTACTCGGCGACCGGCGATTCGTTGATCGCTCAGGCGCACGACCTCGGTCTTACCGCCGGCAGCACGCCGGAGGAACCGGTGGTCGACGCTCCTGCGCCGAAGAAGAGCAAGGACTGACGGGAAGGCACGGGCCGAGCGCGGATGGCGACAACAGGCAGCTCCAAGGGGCCAAAGGTCCCGTACCGCTGCAGCTTCTGTGGCAAGAGTCAGGAACAGGTTCGCAAGCTGATCGCGGGTCAGGGCGTCTACATCTGCGACGAATGCATCAACCTGTGTCAGGAGATCATCGAGGAGGAGATGCTCGAGGCGCCCAA
This sequence comes from Chloroflexota bacterium, assembly GCA_034666965.1. Taxonomy (GTDB): domain Bacteria; phylum Chloroflexota; class Limnocylindria; order Limnocylindrales; family CSP1-4; genus Chersky-267. Next base: position 3,779 of record JAXDKT010000103.1, read on the forward strand.
GACGCGCCCGCAGAGCGCCAAGCTCCCCAACCCCCGTCAGATCAAAAACGCCCTCGACCAGTACGTGATCAGCCAGGAGCGGGCCAAGAAGGTCCTGTCGGTGGCGGTCTACAACCACTACAAGCGGATCAACGCGGGCCACGCCGTCGACGAGGTCGAGCTCCAGAAGTCGAACGTCCTGCTGGTCGGGCCGACCGGCTCGGGCAAGACCCTCATGGCCCAGACCCTTGCCCGCGTCCTGGACGTCCCGTTCTGCATCGCCGACGCGACCAGCCTGACCGAGGCCGGCTACGTCGGCGAGGACGTCGAGAACATCCTCCTGCGACTCATCCAGGCGGCCGACTTCGACGTCGCCCGGGCCCAGCGCGGGATCATCTACATCGACGAGATCGACAAGATCGCGCGCAAGGCCGACAACCCGTCGATCACCCGCGACGTCTCGGGTGAGGGCGTCCAGCAGGCGCTCCTCAAGATCCTAGAGGGGACCGTCGCCAACGTCCCGCCCCAGGGCGGCCGCAAGCACCCCCACCAGGACTTCATCCAGATCGACACAACGAACGTGCTGTTCGTGTGCGGCGGCGCCTTCGACGGCCTCGAGAAGATCGTCGAGGAGCGGGTAGGGAAGCGCGGGATCGGCTTCGGGTCCGAGGCGTCCATCGCCCGGCTCGATCGCGGCAAGATGCTCGAGAAGCTCATGCCGGAGGATCTGCTGAAGTACGGGCTGATCCCGGAGTTCGTCGGCCGGTTGCCCGTCGTCGTCACGCTGTCGGCGTTGACGGCCGAGGACCTCGTCCGCGTCCTGACAGAGCCGAAGAACGCGGTCACCCGCCAGTTCCAGAAGTTCCTGGGCCTCGACAAGGTCGAGCTCGTCTTCACCGAGGGCGCCCTGGTCGCCGCGGCGG
>JAXDKT010000104.1:0-12319 GCA_034666965.1 Chloroflexota bacterium
CCCGGCGACGAGACGTTCCAGAATCGCTCCGGGTGGCAGCGGCCGGGCCGGGATCGCTCGCGGGTCGCGAACCTGGAGCATCACCAGAGCACCCCCGCCGACTTCGACGAAGCCCCGTGAGCGGAGCTGCTCCGCGATCTCGGACGTGCTGACCAACCCGGGAGGCAGCCACAGGTAGGGCTGGCGACCGCGCGCCTCGAATAGGCTCAGGGCCGCGTCGATTCGGACATCGAGCGCAGATCGTTCAGAGGGCCAGCGAATGGCTCCGACCCGATTGAAGAACGGATCGGGATCGTCCCGGTCGAAGAGCGCGACGGCATCGCCCAGATCGATCATGTCGCGTCCGGGACCACGGGCGTTCACGCGGGTCTCGTGGACCTCCATGGCGCGCAGGGTCGCATCGTCGACCCCGTACCAGGGCGGTCCCAGGGCCTCGCGCCAGGCGGTCATCGGCCCACGATATCGCCGGCCCGGGCGACGATGACGAAACGTGTACCGTCCGGGGGCGACCTCAAGCCGGGCGGTTGGCCAGGAAGAGGGTCGCGCCCGAGGGCAGGTCGATCACGCTCGGCGGCGGAATGCCCGCCTCCTCGAAGAGACGCAGGTAGCCGGTGTGATCCCACATCCGGGTGCCCTGGTAGAGCTCGTCGAGCTGGATCCCCCACAGCATCGCCCCGTGGAGCGAGCGCGATTCCTCGACGCTCGCGGGCAGGCACCAGTCGAGGACGAGGAGCCGTCCGCCGGGCCGGACCGTGCCCCAGGCCGAGCGCAGCGAGCCCACCGGGTCGGGCAGGTCGTGGAGCGCGTCCTGGAAGTAGACCAGGTCGAACTCGGGACCGTAGGGCAGGTCGCTCGGGTCGCGATTCTCGATGACGATCCGGGTGGCCAGTCCGGCCTCCAGCACGCGGCGCATGGCGCGCCCCACGGAGTCCGGCACGAACTCCACGCCCACCAGCGAGGTCTCCGGGAAGCGCCGGGCGACGGCGATCAGCCAGCGCCCGCCGCCGCAGGCCACGTCCAGGACCCGGCCACCGCCCGCCAGGCTGGCGGCCAGGTCGGGCAGCTCGGCCAGCGCCTCCTGAAAGAAGACCGCGATGTCCTGGGCGGTGACCGCTTCGATGGCCCGGTGAAAGCGGGGCGGTCGCTCAGGGATCGCCCGGCCGGTCCGGAAGTACTCGGCCATCCGGTCGTAGTCGAGGCTGCTGACGACGGTCGATACGAACTGGCCGCCCAGGTACTCGGGACGCTCGTCAGCCAGCAGGACCGTGGTCACGTCGTCGATCGAGCGCGCTCGGACCCCATCGAAGTCGATCAGGTCGACCGAGTGGGCGAGGCGAACCCAACCCTCGACCGGTGCGACCTGGCAGGTGCCCGCGACCGCCAGCTCGGCCGGGGTCAGCCCCGCTGGCCCCGCGTCCTGCAGGCGCGCGAACAGACCAAGCTCCAGCCCGAGATAGACCGCCCACGTGCGGTAGAAGCCGCCCAGGCTGGCGGCCAGCTCATCGAACCGATCGTCGATCGACATCGGCCCGATTGTCGCATGGTCCGACGCGGCCGCGACCGCCAGGGGGCTCGACGGACGGGCCCGTCGAGAGCCGCGGCGAGCCAGATGCAACCGCGCCGGCGATCGGCGTGTTATGAACCCGTGATGGATCAACCGACGCTCCTGGCCGCGCTGGCCGACGATCTGGACCGGGCCTTCGAGGGGCTCGTCCGCGCCCGCCAGGACCGCGTCTTCTCGATCGCCCTGCGGATCCTCGGCGACCCGGCGGCGGCTGAGGACGCCGCCCAGGATGCGTTCATCCGGGCCTACCGCGCCCTCGCGGGTTGGGAGCCGGGCCGGATCCGCGAGCTCCGTCTCGATGCCTGGCTGGCCACGATCGTGGTCAACGTCGCCCGGACCAGTGGCCGGCGCCGCGGGGCGACCGCCGCCCGCGAGTCGCTGACCTTCCTCGACGAGCTGGACCATCCGAGCGGCGCCACCACCGAGACGCCCCACGGCCACCTGGCGCGACGTGAGGCGGCGGCAGCCTGGGGCGTGCGCCTGTTGGGACTGCCCGAGCGCTACCGGGCCCCGCTCGTGCTGCGCCACGTCGATGGGTTGGGCTACGAGGAGATCGGCGAGGCGCTCGATCGACCGGCCGGCACCGTCAAGGCCCAGGTCCATCGCGGCCTGGGCCTCCTCCGGGCGGCCCTCGAGGCAGAGGGGCGGGCCGAGGCGCCGATCGACGTCGGGACCGACGGCTCCAACCAAAGCTCAACCACCATGACCCAGCCCCGACCACGCCTCCAGGAGGTGCCCCGATGACGACGGTCCACTCCCCCACCGACGCCGTGCTCGCCGCGGAGCTGGCCGGGCTGCGCGCGAGCGCTCCGGCTTCGCTCCTGCCGCGCACGCTGGTTGCGGTCGGCCTGGCCGACGCCTACGCCGCGGTCGACTCGCCGATCGGGCCCTTGTTCGTGGCCTTCAACGGGCTGGGGGTCGCGGCGGTCGAACAGGCCCCCGACGGCGACGCGTTCGAGGCCGCCCATGTCCGCCGCACCGGACGGCCGGCCCATGCCGTGGCGGCCCTGCCGGCCGGGCTGGCCGCGGCCATCAAGCGGCGGCTGGGCGGCGACCGCCGGGCGCGGATCGACCTGGACCTGCGCGGTCGGACAGCCTTCGAGCGCGACGTCTGGACAAAGGCGCTCGAGATCCCGCGCGGCGAGGTCCGGCCCTACGGCTGGATCGCCGCCGAGATCGGCCGGCCCGCGGCGGTCCGGGCCGTGGGAACCGCCCTCGGGCACAACCCCGTGCCGCTCATCGTCCCGTGCCACCGCGTCGTCCGCAGCGACGGGCTCCTGGGCGAGTACTCGCTGGGGGGTCCGGCGAACAAGCGCACGATCCTGGCCAGCGAGGGTCTCGACCCGGACGCGCTCGAGTCGCTGGCTCGAACCGGGATCCGCTATGTGGGCTCGGATACGACGAAGATCTACTGCCTGCCGTCATGCCACGCGGCCCGGCGGATCGCGACCGCTCACCGGGTCCCCTTCCGGTCGATCTCCGAGGGCCAGCGGGCCGGCTACCGCGCCTGCCGCCGGTGCCGGCCCGGCTCGGCGGTGGCTGCCTGACCCTGGGCCTCGGGGCGGGCTGCCCTCCATGGCGTGCGCCTCGGGAGGTCGCCTGATGCGCTTGGCCGGGCCAGCCGCTATGCTGCCCACTTGGACCAGTCGACTCAGCCAAATGTCACCGTGAGTCGCCGTGCGGCGGCCAGCCCGATCGCGATCTGGGCCGGGCTGCTGACCCTCTATTTCGTGTGGGGATCCACCTACATCGGGATCCGGGTCAGCGTCGAGACGATCCCGCCGTTTCTGATGGCCGGCACCCGATTTCTCATCGCCGGGGCCATCCTGCTCGTGTGCGAGGCGATCGTCGTGGCACGATCACGGTCCGATCCGACCATCCCGGCGGAGGAGCGACCGCGGTTCCCGACTCGGCGCGAATGGCGCGATTCGGCGATCGTCGGAGGCCTCCTCCTGTTCGGTGGGATGGGCATGGTCGCCCTCGGGGAGAAGACCGTCCCGGCCGGCATCGCGGCGATCCTCGTCGCGATGCTGCCGGTGTGGGTGGCGGTCCTCGGTCGGATCTTCTTCGGCGAGCGGCTGCCCCGGGCGGCGGTGGTGGGCATCGTCGTCGGGCTTGTCGGCGTGGTCATCCTGGTCGCCCCGTTCGGCTCATCGGGCGGGCTCGCGTTCGACCCGTTCGGGATCCTCGTCCTGCTCCTGTCGCCGCTCGCCTGGGCCACGGGCTCGCTGTTCTCGTCGCATCGGGCGGTCCTGCCCCGACGCCCCTTGACCGCGACCGGCCTCCAGATGATCTGCGGCGCATCGCTCCTGCTGCTCGGCTCGATCGTGTTCGGCGAGCTGCGCACGTTCGACATCTCGGCGGTGAGCGGCCGCTCCTGGCTGGGCATGGCCTACCTGACCACGATCGGCAGCCTGGTCGGGTTCACGACCTACGTCTGGCTGCTGCGGGTCGCGCCGCTGCCCAAGATCGCGACCTACGCCTACGTCAACCCCGTCGTCGCCTTCGTGCTGGCCGGGATCCTGCTGGGGGAGACGATCGAGCCGCGCTCGGTCCTGGCCGGTGCCGTGATCGTGTTCGCCGTGGCCCTCATCGTGACCGCTCGCAGCCGGGCGAGCCGGAGCACCGGCGCCGACGCGGAGGCAGGTCCCAGCCCAGAAGCCGTGGCCACCGGGTCCAGCCGCCCGATCCTGCCCGGCTGACCGCAAACCGTGCCGGATTCGAAGCGGCGGCGCTCCTCGACCCCTCAGGATCGCGGCACGCCGCGCTCCCAGCCTTGCGCCGGCCACGGCTCGCAACGGAGGGGTCGGTCCTCGCGATAGCCCAGGGCATAGTCGGCCTGGATGAGCGTGTGGAGCTGGCTGGTCCCCTCGTAGATCACGGCCGCCTTCGAGTTGCGCAGGTAGCGCTCGACCGGGAACTCGTTGCTGTAGCCGTTCGCGCCGTGGATCTGAATGGCGTCCAGGGCGGCCTGCACGGCATGGTCGGTGGCGTGCCACTTGGCCAGGCTCGTCTCGCGGGTGTTGCGCAGGCCCTGGTTCTTGAGCCAGCCGGCCCGCCACACGAGCAGCCGACCGATCTCGGTCCCCCGGGCCATGGTCGCGATCATCTGCTTGACCAGCTGGTGCCGGCCGATCTCCTGGCCGAACGTCTGGCGCTCGTGGGCGTACTTGACGCTGGCATCGAGACAGGCCTGGGCCAGCCCGACCGAGCCCGCCGCCACGGTGTAGCGGCCCTGGTCGATGGCACTCATCGCAATGAGAAAGCCCTCCCCCTCCTCGCCGACGCGGTTCTCGACGGGCACCTCGCAGTCGTCGAGGTTGATGATCCCGGTGTTGCCGGCCCGGATCCCAAGCTTGCCATGGAGCGTGCCGGTGCTCAGCCCCTTGAACCCGCGCTCGACGATGAACGCGGTCACGCCCTTGTGCCTCTTGGCCCGGTCGACGGTGGCGAAGATCAGGAAATGATCGGCCAGGTCGGCCAGGCTGATCCAGATCTTCTGGCCGTTGAGGCGGTACGCGGCGCCGTCCCGACGGGCCGTCGTCTGGAGATTGCCCGCGTCGGTCCCGGCGCCGGGCTCGGTCAGCCCGAAGGTGGCCAGCTTTTCGCCGCGCGCCTGCGGCACGAGATAGCGTTGGCGCTGCTCCTCCGAGGCCCACTGAAGCAGAGTCAGCGAGTTGAGCCCGACGTGGACGCTCTGGACCACCCGGAACGCGGTGTCGCCCCGCTCGAGCTCCTCGCACAGCAGGGCGAAGCTGATGTAGTCCATGCCCGACCCGCCGTAGGCCTCCGGGATCGGCGCTCCAAGAAAGCCCTGCGCGGCCATCGTCCGGAAGACCTCGGGATGGACCTCGCCGCGCGCGTCCCAGTCCCGGATGTAGGGCAGGATCTCGGCCTCGACGAAGGCCCGGGCGGCTCCCTGGACGAGGCGCTGCTCGTCGGTCAGCGAGAAATCGATCACGGGTGGACGGTCCTCGGGGCGGGCGGCGGCGGCTGAGGTTGGCCATTCTGCCACCCAGCAGACAGGTGCCGCGCACCCGGCCCCGCCGCCTGCCACTCCGGCCCCCCGGGCGACCCTATACTCGGTCTCCCCGCACCGACCCGCCAGCGTGCAGTCCGAGGTACCGATGGACGAACCCCAGACCCCGGCCGCTGGCCGCTCCCTCGCGTCGGCGGCCTTGTCCCCGGTCCTGGGCCGCTACTTCGAGCGGAGCTGGAGCCACGGAGAGGGGCATCGCCTGTTCGACACCGCGGGCAAGGCCTATCTCGACTTCGCCAACGGGATCGCGGTCACGGCCCTGGGCCACCACCACCCGGCGATCAGCGCCGCGATCCACGCCCAGGTCGATCGACTCATCGGCCCGACCGGGGCGATCGGCTACAGCGAGCCCGTGGCGCGGCTGGCCGAGATGGTCGCGGGCAGCCTGCCCGACCCGATCGACACGGTGATGTTCCTGAACTCGGGCTCGGAGGCGATCGAGGCGGCCCTCAAGCTGGCCCGGCGGGCGACCGGCCGGCCGGCGTTCATCGCCTTCCAGGGTGGCTTCCACGGCCGGACCCTCGGAGCGACCTCGGTCACCAGCTCGAGCCTGAACTACCGCTCCGGGTACGAACCGCTGCTCCCGTCGGTCTATCTCACTCCGTTCCCGGCGGTCTATCGAGACTTCGGCGGCGACGAGGACCTTGCGACCCGGACCTGCCTGGCCGCCCTCCGCCGGCTGACCGAGTCCGTCGTCCCGGCGACGAGCGTCGCGGCCATCCTGATCGAGCCGGTCCAGGGCGAGGGCGGCTACCAGCCGGCCCCGCTGGCCTTCCTGCGCGAGTTGCGCGGGTTCTGCGACGAGCACGGAATCCTGCTCATCCTCGACGAGGTCCAGTCGGGCTACGCCCGCACGGGCCGGATGTGGGGCTTCGAGCACGCCGGGATCGTGCCCGACGTCGTGTGCGTCGCCAAGGCGATCGCCAACGGGCTGCCGCTGTCCGCCCTGGCCACCAGGCGCGAGCTCCAGGAGCGCTGGGGCCGGGGCGCTCACGGCTCGACCTACGGCGGCAATCCGGTGGCCTGCGCAGCGGGCATCGCCGTGCTCGAGACAATCGTCCGGGAAGGGCTGATCGCGAATGCGGCTGCACGGGGCGAGCAGCTCAGCGCCGGTCTCGAACGATTCCGGGCAGAGGACCGTCGGATCGGCGACGTGCGCGGCCCGGGTCTGATGGTCGGTGTCGAGTTCGTCGCCGATCGCGACACCCGCGAGCCCGACGGAGCCACAGCCGAAGCACTGGTCGCTCGTTGCGCCGACGACGGCCTCCTGGTCCTGTCGTGTGGCCCCTCCCACCAGGTCATTCGCTGGATCCCGCCGATCGACGTCTCCGCTGCCGAGATCGATGAAGGGCTGGCGATCTTCTGGTCGGCGCTGGGCAAGGTCTGAGCGACGTCGCCGGACAGGAGCTGAGCGCTCGTCGCGAGACGAGCGCTCAGGCGAGGCGCGGGGGCAGGGCTTGGCGGCCGCGGCGGGCGCGCCGGATGCGATCTAGCGGTTGCGAGCCAGGAAGCTCATCACGTCCTCATAGCGGAAGCGCCGGTCGCCTCGCTTGCAGACGCGGTAGAACGGAAGCTCGCCTCGGTCGCCGAGTCGCTTCACCGTGTTGACGTGCAGGTGGAGCATGTCGGCGACCTCGCTCGCGGTGAGCATCGGCCCGAGTTCGTTGATGGCCATGGATGCCATGTGTCGTTCAGCCTCTGACTGTCTACGGCCCGATCCGTGCCCGTCTGGAGGTGACGGGTGGACTCCGGCCTGCTGCTGAGGGGAGCGTAGGGGTCGGGGCACCCGTCCGCCAAGCCGTACATTGGTCCCATCCGGGGTACCAGACGGCCCCAGACCCGGTGCCGACCACCCCCAAACTTCGACGCCCCCACCGCTCGGTCCACAGGGACCGGGTGAGGGCGTCGATGCGGGTTGCTGGTGTCGGCCGAGGCTCAGACCGAGTGGCCGACGTTGCTGATCATGGTCGAGAGATTGCCGCCGAGGACGATCAGGGAGAGGATGGCGACGATGGCGATGAGAACCAGGATGAGTGCGTATTCGGCCAGACCCTGACCCTGCTCTGTCGGCGCTCGAGGATGCCGTCCGGGGACGGCGCGCTCACGGACCGCGTGCATGACGCTCTGGGCACCTCCTTTCCGCCCGAGGACCTCCCGACGGGAGGCTTGGGGACGGTGCGACCCTCGGGTAGTGCGACTACCCGGCCGAGCGGACCGAGGGCCCTTCGGCCAAGCCATCGTCCGCCGGCCTCATCAGGGGTGTCAAGGCACTTTTGGGGTACCCGGTGCCGGGCCGCCACGAACTGGAGTCCTATCCCGCGGCGCGTGCGGGCACCGGCCGGGACGACCGCCGCTACGATGCCCTGATGTCGCCAGCCGCCAGCGTGGAGCCCATCCTCCAGACGCCCCAGCGCCTCGACGGTGAGGGACCCGCCGGGCGGCTCGCCCCGGCCATCGTCGGTGCGCTCGCCCTCCTGCTCTACCTCCGGACGCTGCTCCCCGGGCTGGCCTTCGGTGATTGGGGTGAGATGCAGACGGTCCCCCACATCCTGGGAATCGCCCACCCGACCGGCTATCCGAGCTACATCCTCCTGGCCTGGTTGACCGAGCAGATCCCGATCGGCTCGGTCGCGTTCCGCTCGAACGTCCTGTCGGCGATTCTGGTGGCAGCCGCGCTGGCCACGATGACGGCCATCGCCGGGCGCCTCGGCGTGCGCCCGCTGGTCGCGGCGGCCGCGGGTCTCGCCCTGGCCGCCGTCGGGACGATCTGGGCGGCCGCGACCGTGGCCGAGGTCAATCCCCTCCACCTCCTGCTCATCGCGCTGCTCCTCCATCGGGCGCTCGTGTGGGAGGCCCGCCGGGCGACGAGGGACCTGGTCATCGGCGGGCTGCTCGTCGGCCTCGCCCTTGGGAACCACCTGCTGACGTTGTTCGTCGCGCCGTTCATCGTCGTGTTCGTGGCCTGGGTCGGTCGCCGCGAGCTGCTCGTCCGGCCGTGGCTGGTCGTTCTAACGGTGCTCGCGGTCCTCGTCGGCCTGTCGGTGTATGCCTACATCCCGATCGCCGCCAGCCAGTCGCCGGCGCTGCCGTACAACCACCCGGTGACCCTCCCGGGCATTCTGTGGCTGATCGGCGGCGAACAGTTCCGAGGCCAGTTCGACTTCCTGTCGGCGAAAGGTCCGGGGGTCTTCCTGGCGTCGCTCGGCGACCTGCTCGACCTTGCGTTCGCGCGGGCGACCCCGATCCTGCCCATCCTGGGCGCGGCCGGGATCGCGATCCTCGTCGCCCGCTGGACGGCGTTCGGGCTGACCCTGGCGGCGATCCTGGTCACCGGCGTCTATCTATGGGCGAACTACCTGCGCCTCGAGCACTACCTGCTGGTGCCCTGGCTCGTCATCGGGATCGGCGCGGCGGTCGCGCTCGAGACGATCGCCCAGGCGATCGACGCGCTCGGACGTCGCTGGCGCGGGAGCGCCGCGGACCGTCGGGTCGGAGTCGGCGTCGGGACGGTCGTCGGGGTCCTGGGCCTGGCCTTTGCGCTGGCGCTGACGGCCACGAACTGGACGACGTCGGACCGGAGCGGCGACCGCTCCGCGGACGACTACGTGGATGCGGTCCTGGGCAGCCTGCCGCCCAATGCCGCCATCCTCTCGTACTGGGACGCATCGACGCCGCTGTGGCACGCCCAGCACGTCGAGGGCCGGCGGCCCGACGTCCTGATCGTCGACGACACCAACATCGTGTACGAGGGCTGGGGCACCCGCGAGGCGCGGATCGCGGCGCTCATCTGCGCCCGGCCGGTGTTCGCCGTCCGGCTCGATCGGCACGACTTGCAGCTGATGGAGCAGGACTACGGGCTGACCGCGCTCGACGCCGTCCGGGTGGCTGCCGGTGGTCCCTCGGCGGCGGTGACCACTCGCCTCTATCGGCTCGAGCCGCTCGATCCGGCGGCGTGCAGCGGCTGATTCCAACCCGCCGGCGGCGGCGGTGGCGTCCCCGGAAGGGTTCGAACCTTCGACCTACCGCTTAGAAGGCGGTTGCTCTGTCCGCTGAGCTACGGGGACGGGTCAGCGGCTCAGTTTAGGCAGGAACGCGCGGCGGTGACGATGGCCAGGTCGCCGCCGCTCGGGTCCCGGTCGTGAAGACCTCGCCGCGGGTATTCGCGAAGATCGAGTGGTAGCCGGCGGCGAGGATCCGGTCGCGCTCGTCGCCAGGCAGGCCGGCGGGTTCCAGCACCACGTAGGGATAGCCACGACCGGCGAGCGCAGCTTCCAGGTCGCCCAGCGGTCGCAGACGCCCCCCGACGGTGTGAATGTTGGTGGTCGCGTCGGGCGAGACCATCGTCTCGGTCACCCCGGTGAAGACCCCCAGCGGCGTCGCCACCCATTGCTCGAAGCTGGCCGCGACGTGGAGCACCGGGCTGGCCGCGCCCAGGCGGCCAGCCGCGATCTCGGCCCGCAGCGCGTCGAGCAGCTCGACCTGGTCCGGCCGCACGACCCGGCGGGTGTCGGGGTAGCCGCGCCAATAACCCTGGTCGGCATAGCGCAGATCGATCGCTAGGGTCTCGCTGATGCGGTGCTCGCCGAGGTAGAGGAGGTCGATCGAGGCCGGCCGCAGCGGGAGCACGGCCACGACGAGGAGCACGGCCACGAGTCCAATGCGGACCGGCGGCGGCACCCTGCTCGCGTTCCACAGCGCGTCCAGGCCGAGCGCGGCGGTCAGCGCCAGGAACACCGGGATCCAGTACTGGATCGTCTTGGGCACCTCGAAGTGCAGCGCCTGGACGAGCAGGCTCTCGCCCGGAACGAGGCCCACGACCACCGCGACGAGGGTGCCCACGGCCAGCGCGGCGAGCACGACCGGGGCGAGCACGACCGGGGCGGCCACCGCCCGAGGCGCGACCAGGAGTCCGACGACCGTCACGATGGCCAGCAGCGGCAGGGTTGCCACGATCCCCCCGATCACATCGACCGCCACGCGCGGCAGCGCCGGTGCCAGGACGAGACCGATCGGGATAGCCGCGACGCAGACCACCCGGCCGAGCAGGACCAGCGCGGTGCGCAGCGCGCCCGCTCGCTCGAGCGCAAGCCCAACCGCGGCCGCGAGCGGGAAGGCAAGCAGGCCGACGACCGACGGGACCGGCAGCGCGACCATCGTCGCCAGCTGGGGCAGGGCGAGAAGCGCGCCCGAAGCCACGCCTGGGATCCCGATCGCCGCGGCGCGACCCGGCCGGGCAAGGACCAGCGCAGCGACCGTCGCCATCGTCAGCGCCCCGACGACCGGGTGGACGAGCGTCACCGCTCCGAGCCCTGCCCCGAGACGAAGTCCCTCGCCCGAACGCGGCGCAACCGACGCGGCGTCGGCACGGAGCCGCTCGGCGACCGCGGCTAGGGTCCAGGCCACGAGCGGCAGGACCAGGACCGTCGCCCGGTCGTCGGCCAGACGCGCGAACGAGGCCGTGAGGGCGAAGGTCAGCAGCGCCCAGCGCCCGGTGGATGGGCTGCCCAACGCCGTCGCGAGTCGGTGGACCCCGACCGCGACGAGGAGCGTGGCCGGCAGGATGAACGCCGACGCGACGAGCGCGGCCGGCACCCCGGTGAGGGTCGCGACGGTGCCCAGCAGCGCGGTGTAGCCGAGGAACGTCCGCGAGGGGCCGTAGAGCGGCGACGCGGTGGTCGTCAGCTCGGTCCAGCTGCCGAAGGTCCGCAGGTGCTCGACGGTCGCCACGTGATTGGGCAGGACGTCGAGGAACGGGACGACCGGGGACGCGAGCTGGAGCACGACCGAACCGGACCAGGCGACGACGATGAACGCCCACAGCAGCGACGGGGACCCGACCCGGATATCGAGCGGGGATGCCAGCAGCGGTCGGGTCCGCCACCCGAGGGCGAGGATGGCGAGGTGGACCACGAGCACGGCCGGCCAGCGGAACCAGCCGGCCCAGCCGAGCCCGAACAGGAGCGCGACGTCGAGCAGGACGGCCGCCACGAACGCGGCCAGGATCGCCTCGCCGAGCGCCGGGAAGGGGCTTCGTCGCGTCAGCCGTGCAAGGACCGCTCCCGCGGCGAGATTCAGGGCCGTTGCGCCGAGAACGAGGACCAGCGCCGGACCCGTGGTCGGCAGCTGGCTCGCCATTCCGGTCAGGACGCCGCCCGGACTGAAGCCCATCGGACCGGAGGCGAGGACCGTCAGGCCGATCCCGACGGCAACGAGCCCGACGACGCCGATCAGGTCGAGCGCGATCGTGTCCGACGTTCGGCCGGGGCGCGGCTCGATCCGAGCGTTCACCGCGGCGATGATACAAGCCGGGCGCGGGCGTCCTTGCCTATCCGAGGAGCGCCCACAGGATCCCGGCCGCATTCACCGCGCAGCCCAGGACGATCAGGGCGATCCCCCACGCCCGGAGCCCGGACCGCTCGACGGCCCGGGCCAGGATCGGCATCGCGAAGGGCAGCGCGTCGAGCGCATAGCGGTAGCCGAACTGGAACCAGCCACCGCCGTAGTACAGCAGGCTCGGGATCAGCACCAGCAGGCACGTGCCCGCCAGGACGAGGGTCTCCCTGGACCGCCAATCTGCCCGGATCGCGAGGATGAGCGCGGGCGAGGTCAGGACGATCGACAGGCCAAATCCATCCGGCACGATGAACGCCGGGGCAAGACGGAACTGGGGCAGGTGCCAGAGCAGATAGTCCAGGTTCATCGGCACGTGCACGAGC
>JAXDKT010000105.1:0-6382 GCA_034666965.1 Chloroflexota bacterium
ACAACCCGGCCGCGATTGGCGCCGGCAGGATCGACAGCAGGCCGAAGACAGGTAGCGTTGGCGGCGGATACAAGAACGGAAGCGCCGCGAGATCAGGCGGGTACGCGTGGAGCGGCTCGAGGGTGTAAACCGGGCCGCCGGCCAGGAAGTTCGACCCTGCGCCGAGATAGAGCCGGAAGTCGCGCAGTGCTCCGCCAAACGAATAGGCGATGCTGTAGACCAGGGACCCGGCGAGCACCTCGATCGCCATCACCGTGACGGCATTGAACCTGCTGCGGCGCTTGACGAACACCGCGCCCGCGAGTGACACGACGATGGCGAGCCAGATGAACTCCCCGGCGCGCCACCCGAACGCCAGGTGGTAGCGCCAGAACAGGTAGACCCCGAGCACGGTCGGTCCGGCCCAGCCGAGCACGGACGCCACACGCCGATCAGCGAGGAGCGCGGGCAGACGCGGTGCCGTCATCCGCGGTTGTTGGCGCTGCGCAGGGCACCAACCTGGTCTGCCAAGAGGCCGATGAACTGGTCGGCCGCGGCGCGCGGCCGGTCGTCGCCGCTCGTCCGGAACGAGCAGAGCGTGGCTTCCCCGATGAAGGCGATCTCTCCCATTGGGCGAGATCGCACATCAGGCATGTTCGTCGCTAACGGCACAATGACTCACTTGGTGCAGGCTAACGTCGAGAGCTCGACACTATGAGCGATCGTCGGCGCGGGCGCGGCGATAGACTGCCGGCCATGCCAGGTTGCGACTGTCCGGGGCACGAGAACGTGTTCTCCGAGCGGATGGCCGACGACGACCTGCAGCGCTATCTGCGGAAAGGACCTGACCGCCCGATCCGGGTCCTGACCGAGGCGATCCTGGCGGAGGGCATCGACGCGGCCTCGGTGCTCGACATCGGTGGCGGCGTCGGGGCAATGCAGTTCGAGCTGCTGGCGGTCGGAGCCGCGAGCGCCGACTCGGTCGATGCCTCGCCCGCATTCGTCGCTGTCGCCCGGCGCGAGGCGGAGCGACGGGGCGTCGCCGACCGGATCGTCCATCGCCAAGGCGACTTCGTGATGCTTGCGCCCGAGGTCCCCGCGGCGGATGTCGTGACCCTGGTCCGGTCGGTGTGCTGCTACGGTGCGATGCCGGCCCTCCTTGGGCGGGCGACCGAGCATGCTCGACGGATGGTCGGGATCGTCTACCCGCGCGACACCTGGTGGACTCGGGTCGGCGCCTGGGCGATGAATGTCGCGTTCCATCTCGCCCGCGACGCGTTCCGGATCCACGTCCACTCCGAGCGGGCGATGGACCGACTCATCCGCGACGCCGGCTTCGAGCGGCGGCTCCTCAGCCGCGGCCTGATCTGGCAGGTCGCCCTGTACGTGCGCCCCGTCCCGACGGCTTCGCGCTGAGGCGTCCGTTTCGGCGTCCGCCCTCCATGACATTCAGTCGCCGGGGGAAGGCTCGCCGGATGTTTGACGGGGCGGCCTCATGACTTCATGACATGCAATCGCCACAGGCGCGCAAGACAGACGTGGATCGCGGAATACGAGGCGTTGGGGGCCCGCCCAGGCCCATCGCGCCGGTCGCTCATCGGCGAACGTTCCGTGGGGGAAAGCCTGACAGGAATGGGCCAGCCAAGGGCGTGCGGCGGAACGAGGGCCAGGGACGCAGCCCTGGGGCGTACCGCGGAACGAGCGCCAGGGACGCAGCCCTGGCACGCGCACCGAGCGGGGCACACAGCCGGGCCGGGACGAACGGACGCGGCGGGTGCGCCGAACGGGGGATGCCCGGCGGCGCGGCGGGCAGGGTACGGTCAACAGACGATGCCGTCGGCCCCATCTCACCCTCTCCCGGCGAACTCGGCCATGCACCCATGCTGAACCGTGCTTCGCGGCCCGGTCCCGAGCCGGCGGTGGGGCCGTCGTGTCGTCAGTGCGGCCGACGGCCGACCCGCCCCGACGCGGCGGTCTGTGCCCGCTGCGGGATCCCCTTCGGGAGCGCTCCCCGCGCCGATGTCGCCCTGCCGACCTGCCCCATCTGCTACGCGACCGTGGCCGACGATGGCCTGCTGCCCTCGCTGGCCTTCGCCGGGCGCCACGTCCCGATTGCCGAGCACATCGCCGAGCACGACCGCCATCCGGTCGGCGACGACGAGTGGCTCGAGACCCTGCGCGCGGGCGACCGCATCCGGATCGACCGCTGGGAAGCGCCGTTCGACGTCGTCCGGCGCTATCTCGTGACCGGTGTCGTCGACGCGGGGCGACGGCGGGCGATGCTCCACGACGCGATCGTCAGCGCGATGGGCCAGATCGCGCGCTGGGGCGACGACGCCTCATCGATCGTCGGCGACCAGGCCGAATGGCGCGAGGCTCGCGCGGCGGTCAGCGCCCTGCTCGAGCGCTACCACCGCGGATCGGCTCGGCCCTCGAGCCCGCAGCGAGGCTGAACCTGCTGTAGGCCCACCCGCGGGTCCCGGAGGGGCACGCGATCAGCGGCCGCGGTCGTCGGGGCGGCGGCCGCCGCGGTCGTCCGGGCGGCGGCCGCCATGGCCGTCGGGGCGGGGCGATCCCTGCCGTGCCAGACGCTCGCCGGGCAGCGCATTGAATGGGCGCGGGCCGGAACCCTGGTGGTTCGGATGGCTGGGACGACCGGGACGTCCCGGACGACCGTTCGGCCGACCGACCGGTGGCGTAAAGGTGCCGATCGACTGACCCGGCCGACGGGCAGGAGCGAACCCACCCCGACCGGGAGCCCCGCGGCCCGGACCGCCGCGACCCGGACCGCCCCGACCGGGCTGGCCCGACCGGACTGGACCACCGGCTCGACCGCCCGCGGAGCGCAGGAGGATCGGCTGGGGTCGGATCGATCGGTCGGGGGCGAAGCCCTCGACGACCTCGACCGGGATCTTCATCCGGAGCAGCGACTCGATCTGCCACAGCAGCTTGGACTCGTCGACGCACACGAGCGACACGGCGTCGCCGTCCATCCCCGCCCGGGCCGTCCGGCCGATGCGGTGGAGGTAGTCCTCGGGGGACATCGGCAGCTCGTAGTTGACCACGTGGGGCAGGGCGTCGATGTCGATCCCACGGGCGGCGATGTCGGTCGCCACCAGGATCGCCACTCGGCCGGACTTGAAGTCGGCCAGGGCCCGGTTGCGCTGGGGCTGGCTCTTGTTGCCGTGGATGGCGGCGGCCCGGATGCCGTCGCGCTCGAGCTGCTCGGCCAGACGGCTGGCGCCGTGCTTGGTCCGCGTGAAGACGAGGGCCTGGTCGATCCGGCCGCTCGAGATCAGCTGGGTCAGGAGCTCGCGCTTGCGCTCGCGGTCGACCGGGTGGACGACCTGCCGGACCAGCTCGACGGTGGTGTTGCGGGGAGTCACCTGGACCTGCGCCGGCCGGTCGAGGAGACCGTCGGCCAGACGCCGGATCTCATCCGAGAACGTGGCGCTGAAGAGCAGGTTCTGGCGCCGCGGCGGGAGCAGGGCCAGGATCTTGCGGATGTCCCGGATGAAGCCCATGTCGAGCATTCGGTCGGCCTCGTCGAGGACGAGGATCTCGACCCGGGACAGGTCGATCGTGCCCTGGCCGACGTGGTCGAGGAGGCGGCCCGGCGTGGCGACCACGATCCCGGGACCGGCCCGCAGCGCGCGCAGCTGGCCTTCGAAGCCGACGCCGCCGTAGATCCCCGTCGACCGGATCGGGCGCTGGGCGCCATAGGTCCGGACGCTCTCCTCGACCTGGATGGCCAGCTCGCGGGTCGGGGTCAGGATCAGGCAGCGAACCGGCGGCCGGCCGGAGCCGGCCTGGGCCGAGGCGTGGAGACGCTGCATGATCGGCAGCACGAAGGCGGCGGTCTTGCCAGTCCCGGTCTGGGCGCCGGCGAGCACGTCGCGACCCTCCAGCACGAGCGGGATGGCCTCAGCCTGGACGGGGGTTGGCTCGGTGTAGCCCTGGCCGGCGACGGCGCGGAGCAGCTCGGGCGCAAGCCCGAGTGATTCGAAGGACACGATGAAACTCCTGGACGGGCCCTCCCGCTTCTGATGCGGGGCCCGGTCAGGGGCATCGGATGATCGGGATCGAACGGTGAGAAGACCGGGGCGCCGACCGGAGGCGCCCGACGAACACGAGGTCGCAAGCATAGCCGACCTGACCCGGGCGTGCCTGAGGGCCTGCTCCTCTCCGCCGCGCTTCCCAACAGCCTGAGGGCCTGCTCCTCTCCGCGCGCTTCCCCACAGATCGTCGTTCCATCTTGTCGTTCACTCCGGTACTACAAGGAGAAAGCAATTTCTGGGGCGAGGGTCCGCCCGGCGGAGCGCACGACGCCCGACGGGACGCACGTGCCCCGGCGCAGCGCTAAGTCCCCGCTGAGGCGTGGCCGCTACGATGGCTCGGTGCCCGACCTGCTCGCCGACCTCGATCCTGCCCAGCGCGAGGCGGTCCGAGCCACCAGCGGGCCGGTCTGCATCCTGGCCGGCGCGGGTACCGGCAAGACCCGCGCGATCTCGCGGCGCGTGGCCCATGCCCTCGAGACCGGGGTGGTCGCGCCGACCCACGTCCTCGTCGTGACCTTCACCGACAAGGCCGCCGGCGAGATGCGCGAGCGGTTGGCCGGCCTGGGCCGGCCGGGCGTGGCGGCGTCCACCTTCCACGCCGCTGCGCTGCGCCAGCTCCGTCACTTCTGGCCGCGGGTCTCGGGTGGGGAGCTGCCCGGGATCCTCGAGTCGAAGGTGGCCCTCCTGGTCGATCTCGCAAGGACGCTGCCCGGTGGCTATCGCTACGTGGCCGTGCGCGACCTTGCCGGTGAGATCGAGTGGGCCAAGGCGCGCCGGATCGCGCCCGGCGCCTATGAGGAGGCGATCGAGACCGGCAACCATGACGGTCCCCTCCCCGCCCGGCTGTTCGCGCCCCTCTACCGGCGCTATGAGGCGGCCAAGGCCAGGACCGGGCGGATCGACTTCGAGGACATGCTCGAGATGACGATCCGTCTGATCGAGGACGACGCGGGTGCCGCCGAGGAGATCCGCGACCGCTATCGGTGGTTCAGCGTCGACGAGTACCAGGACACCAACACGCTCCAGCAGGCGCTCCTGGACGCGTGGCTGGGCGGCCACGACGACCTCGCCGTGGTCGGCGACGAGGACCAGACCATCTACACCTTCACCGGCGCCTCGAGCGAGTGGCTGACCGGGTTCACCGGCCGCTACCCCGCCGCGCGGGTGATCCGGCTGGAGACCAACTACCGATCGACGCCCGAGGTCCTCGAGGTGGCCAACCGGCTGCTCGCCCGCGCGCCCCGGACGGCCCCGGCCGGACCACCAAAGCGGCTCGTCCCGACGCGGCCGTCTGGGCCCACGCCGATCATCCGGCAGCTGGCCGACGGCCTCGAGGAGGAGCGCGCGATCGCGGCCGAGGCGCGGCGGATCATCTCCGAAGGGATCCCGGCCGAGCAGGTCGCCGTGCTGGTTCGAACGAACGGCCAGCTGGTCGGGTTTGAGGCGGCGTTCCGCGCGGCAGGCGTGCCATTCCAGGTCCGTGGCGAGCGGTTCTTCGCCCGACCCGAGATCCGCCGGGCGGTCGCGGCCGTTCGCTCGACCCGCCGCGCGGCCGCGGAGCCGCCCGCGGTCGCCGAGCTGCCGAGCCTGACCGACCGACTGGCCGCCACCTGGGCGCGGGCCCTCGACTTCCGACCCGACGAGGTCCCGGCGGCCGAGGAGGCCCGCCAGCGCCACGGTGCGCTGCTGGCACTGCTCGAGATCGGTCGCGAGCTGGAGGCGGCCGATCCGGACGCGGGTGCCGACGCGTTCCTGGCCGAGGTCGAGCGTCGGACCAGCGCCGAGGCCGAGGGCCGCGCCGGCTCGGGCGTCGAGCTGCTGACCTACCACCGCGCCAAGGGGCTCGAGTGGGACGCCGTGTTCCTGCCCGCGCTCGAGGAGGGCATCCTGCCGATCCGCCAGGCCAGCGAGCCGGCCGAGATCGAGGAGGAGCGTCGGTTGCTGTACGTGGGCATCACCCGCGCCCGGGTCCACCTGTGGTTGTCGTCGGCGCGGCACCGCGACGGAAGGTCGACCGACCGGCGTCGCTCGCGGTTCCTGCTCGAGGTCATGCCCGCCCCGGCACGCTCGGCGAGCCCGCAGGCAAGGCGGGCGGGAGCCGGAACGGCAGGGGCAGGGGCAGCGGCAGCGGCCGGAGCGTCCGCGACGCCCTCCGCGCAGGCGCTCGCGGGCTCGTCGCTGTTCGAGGCGCTCCGGTCCTGGCGAGTCGAACGGGCCCGCGTCGACGCGGTGCCACCGTACGTCGTCTTCCACGACGCGACCCTGGCCGCGATCGCCGAACGGAAGCCGCAATCGCTGGCCGACCTGGCCGCGATCTCCGGTCTCGGACCGGTCAAGCTCGAACG
>JAXDKT010000106.1:0-2781 GCA_034666965.1 Chloroflexota bacterium
TGTCACGAGCTCATCCTCGTCGAGACCCAGGAGACGTCCGGCGGCCGTCGCCGCTCCGAAGATGCCGAAGATCGGGCTCGACCGGAACCCCCGGGCCTGGGTCGACGGGATCCAGTCGCCGGCGAGCCGCGCCTGGACCTCATACCCGATCGCGAGGGCCGTGATGAGCTCGGCGCCCGAGCTGCCCGCGGACTCGGCCGCGACGAAGGCGGCCGGGAGGATGCTGGTTCCGGGATGGGTGAGCATCCGGTAGACGTCGAGGCGCGCCCCGCGATGGATCATCTCCGCGGTCGCGAAGGCGGCCCCGGCCTTGGTCACCCGGGTGCCGTCGACGAGGATCGTCGATCCACGCCCGACCGTGCGCTCCTCGGTCTTGATCAGCTCGACGATCCGCCGTGCGCCCGGGTGGGCGTAGCCAGCCAGTGCACTGACGAGTCCCTGGAGGGCGAGCGCCTTCGCCTTGTCGGCGACCGCGGGCGGGAGATCCTCGAACGCTTGGCCGGCCGCGAAGCGCGCGAGCTGGCGGCTGATGGAGTCTGGCATCACGAACTCCAGGTTGGTGGCGAGGCGCGCCTGGTCGCCTTGACCGTCGATTGTTGACAGGATACATTCCGGCCGGTGCCATTGCGCGCAACTGGTGTTGCGCTGATACTGCAGGAGCCCCGCCAGTCCCGCCAGCCGGCATTCGCTCCGGCCAGGCCATTCCGACCAGCGAACGGAGACGATGGTCCCCCAGTCGCCGCTCTATCCGTCGCCCGTTCGCCTCTCGACGCGTCCGTCCCGATGAAGGTCGACGTGGTGGTCGTCGGCTCGGGCGCGGGCGCTCTCGTCGCCGCGAATGTCGCTGCCGCGGCGCGAGCGGAGGTGATCGTCGTCGAGAAGTCAGGCAAGCTCGGCGGCGGTTCGGCGCTGTCCACAGGCCTGGTCTTCGCGCCCGACAACGAGCTCATGCGAGCGGATGGCATCGATGACTCGCCGGCCGAGGCGCTTGCGTACCTCAGCAGGCTGAACGGCGGGATCGCCGCCCGCGAGCGGCTCGAGCGGTTCCTCGAGACACAGGCCCAGTCGTTCGACTGGCTCGGCCGCGAGAGTTCACTCCGCTTCCGGAGCATCCCGCACCTCCCCGATTTCCACCCGGAGTTCGACGGCGGCAAGAATGGCGGGCGCCATGTCGCGGCCGAGCCCTTCGATGGCGGGCTCCTGGGCGAGTGGGCAGATCGGACGCGCCGGAGCCAGAGTCTGCCGCTCACCTACTACGAGATCGAGGAGATGGGCGGGCCGGCCAAGGTCCGCGAATGGGACTTCGAACTGATCGCGGAACGGATCGGCGCCGACGTTCGTGCGCAGGGTGCCGCCCTCGTGGCGCCGCTCGTCGTCGACGCGGTCCGGCGGGGCATCGAGATCAGGACGGACTCGGCCGTCGAGCGCCTGATCGTGCGCGACGACCGGGTCGCGGGCGTCGAACTCAGTCGCGACGGCGCCGTCGAGACGATCGAGGCGAGGCGTTCGGTCATCCTGGGCACCGGCGGCTTCGAATGGAACGCATCGATGAATCAGCAGTTCCTGGGCGTTCCTCTCGCAGGCCCGCTCACGGTCCCGTCCAACGAGGGGGACGGCCACCGCATGGCGATCCGCGCCGGGGCGGGCGTCGCCCTGATGCACGAATCCGTCTGGTCACCCGTGTTCCACGTCCCGGGCGAGGAGTACGAGGGGCGGCCCTACTGGCGCAATCTCGCGTCGGAAAAGGGCCGACCACACAGCATCCTGGTCAATCGTGGGGGTCAGCGCTTCGCCAACGAGAGCCTCAATTACGTCGACCTGGGCCGGGCCTTCGGGGCCTTCGACGTGCCGACCTACGGATTCCCGAACCTGTCGGCATTCCTCATCGTCGACTCGGCCTACAAATCCACCTATCCGATCGCGACGGCCATGCCCGGCGAGGGCGCACCGGAGTGGATGCTCGAGGCGCCGACGCTGGATGTCCTCGCCCGGGAGCTCGGGATCGACGCGGCCAACCTTGCTGCGACGGTCGCCCGGTTCAACACGTTCGCCGCGACTGGCGACGACGAGGACTTCGGACGCGGTCGGACGTCCTTCGAGCGTTATTACGGCGACCCAGCCAATGCGGGCCCGAACCCAACGCTCGGGGCGCTCGCTGAGCCGCCGTTCTACGCCATCCCGGTGGAATTGGGAACGTTCGGCAACCGTGGCGGACTGACCGGCACCGATACAGGCCAGGTCACCGACATCGACGGGCGCCCGATCGCCGGCCTCTACGCATGTGGCAACGCCCTGGCCCAGACCGTCCTCGGCCGCGGCTACGAGGGCGGCGGGACGCTCGCCCAGGCGATGGCGTTCGGGTTTGCGGCTGGCCGTGCGACGGCCGGAAAGGGGTCCTAGATGCCGGCGATCAGCGAGTCGGTCACGGTCGATGCGCCGCTCGGGCAAACCTGGGACTTCGTGAAGGTCATGCAGAACTGGGCCGAGCTCCTGCCGGGCTTCGAGGGGATGGCAGTCCTGAGCGAGACCGATTCGGAGTGGAAGGTTCGGGGTGACGTCGGGATCCTGACCAAGCTCGTGACGATGCAGGTCCACATCACCGATTGGGCCGACCTGGCGCATGTCAAGTTCTCGGTCGTCTGCAAGGAGGAACCGCTCACTGCCACTGGCGCCCTGATCGCGAGCACTCTCGACGCGGATCGCACGACCCTCGACTTCGAACTGGATGCGCATGCCGGCGGGATGCTCGGTCCGGTCGTCAATGCGCTGCTCAAGAACGTC
>JAXDKT010000107.1:0-10100 GCA_034666965.1 Chloroflexota bacterium
CTGGGAGGACCGACAACCGCGTGAGATCGCTGGGCATCGGCTTGATCAGGCTCTATCGAGCCGTCTTCTTCTGGCTGCCGGCGAGCTGTCGCTTCGAGCCGACCTGCTCGCGCTACACGGAGCAGGCGATCGTCAAGTACGGTCTGTTGAGGGGAATGTGGCTGGGCATCCGTCGCATCGCACGCTGCCATCCCTGGAACCCGGGTGGGTATGACCCGGTCCGATAGCCGCGGACCCGTTTCCGTGCCGTCCCTGAAGGCCGAGTTGCGGCGCTGGCTGCTGCCCGCCCTGATCCTGGTCGGGCTGGTCCTGGTCCTGGCCGCCTGCGCCCCGCTTGGGGTGGCCTCGCCCTCGGCCCCCGCCGGAACGCCGGCGGCTTCGGTTGGGCCAACGGCGACGCCCAGCCCGACGGTCAATCCCAACGCGGTCCCGCTGGCGCCGGCCCATCCGGGCGACCCGTTCTCATTGATCGCCTGGCTGTTCACCCCGGTCTTCCAGGCCCTGTTCATCACCCTGGTCTTCTTCGAGCAGCTGACCGGGAACATGATCATCGCGATCGTGATCGTGACCCTGCTCGTACGGATCATCCTGATCCCGCTGTACCGCCGCCAGATCGTGTCGCAGAAACGGACCCAGCTGCTGGCCCCTGAGCTCAAGGAGATCCAGCGGCGCTACAAGGGCGATCGGCTCAAGGTGCAGCAGGCGACCAGCGAGTTCTACAAGGAGCGTGGGGTCAATCCGGCGTCGGGCTGCCTGCCGCTCATCCTCCAGTTCGTGCTCCTGATCCCGATGTACTCCGTGTTCAGCAGCGGACTGGGCAACTTCGACCCGAACCACATGCTCAACGTGTTCGGGATCCAGCTGATGCACCTGAACTGCAGCCCGACGCCGATCGTCGAGGCGACCGGCCACATCAAGCCGTGCATCGACTCGACCGTGTTTGGGATCGACCTGAGCCAGAAGAGCGTCCTGTTCACGATCCCGATCATCGGCATCGGGATCTCGATCCTGGCGATCCTGTCGGCGCTCCTCCAGCTGGTTCAGTCGCGGATGACGCTGCCGCCGGCCAGCCAGGGCGGCGACGACCCGAACACCAAGATCCAGCGCCAGACGATGCTCTTCATCCCATTCATCTCGGTCTTCTATGGCGGTTTCCTGCCGGCCGGCCTGTTCATCTACTGGATCGTGTCGACCGTCTTTTCGATCGTCCAGCAGTACCTCATCCTTGGCTGGGGCGGAATGTTCCCGATTCTGGGCTGGCATCCGAGCTGGGCCAAGGACCACACCCCGCGCTTCCCGGTCGCCATCCCGGCGCCCGATCCTTCGAAGCGAGCGCCGAACTCGGTGCTCACCAATACCGACGAGCGGGCCGCTCGAGCTGGCTCGACCCTCCGACCCCGCGAACACAGCGGCCGAAAGGGCCGCCGAGGGAGACGACGCTGACATGAGTGCCTACCAGGAATTCACCGGCAAGACGGTCGAAGAGGCCCTGCGCAACGCCCGCGAGGCGTTCTCGGTCGGCCTCGACGACCTCGACTTCGAGATCCTGACCCCCGGCAGCCGCGGCGTCCTGGGGATGGGTGCCGAGCCCGCCCGGATCGTCGCCGCGCCGCGCGGCGCACTAGGGGGCACGGCGCCCAACCGCGAGGCCGCCCAGGCGACGCCATTGCCGCCCACCCGCAGCGACGACCAGGCGCGCGACGATCGCCCACCGCGCCGCGACGATCGCCCACCGCGCCGCGACGATCGTCCGCCACGGCCCGACAGGCAGCGGACCGACGCGGGCGGGCCGTCGGAACCGGCGGCTGATCGCACGGCAACCGAGCCTCAACAAGATCAAGGCTCACGAGCAGATCGACCGCCCCGCCGCGACGATCGCCCACCGCGACGGGAAGACCGAGGCGACCGTCCGCCCCGCCGTGACGACCGTCCCCGGCGCGCCCCATCGACCGACCTCACCGAGCGGGACCAGGCTGAGCTCCTCGCCGCGCGCGGCTCGAGCTCCCCCGAGCGTGCCGAGCTCGATGTCTCGGACGTCTCGCCGGAAGCGCTCCAGGCAGGCCAGGAGATCCTCGAGAAGCTGATGGAGCTGCTCGACTTCGACGTGCGGGTCGAGATCCAGACCGGCGACACCAGCCGGCTCAACGTCGTCGGCGCCGATGATGAGCGGGAGGCGCTGGGCGCCCTGATCGGCCGCAAGGGCGAACGCCTGTCGGCCCTCCAGCACCTCGTCAACCTGATGTTGTCGCGGCGGATGGGCGATTGGACCCGCGTCCTCGTCGACGTGGAGGACTACCGCGGCCGGCGCGAGCGCCAGCTCGTGGAGATCGCCAAGCGTGCGTCCGAGCGGGTCCTCGAGACCGGCAAGATGCTCCAACTGGAGCCAATGTCCGCGCTCGAGCGGCGCTGGATCCACATTGCCCTGCGCGACAACCCCGACGTGGTGACCCAGTCGATCGGCGAAGAGCCGAACCGGCGGATCGTGGTCCTGCCCCGCTCCTGACACACGACGTTCGGCCCGTTCGTCTGCCCTGCGCGCCCGTGGCGGCGCACCACGATGGGCCTGGCCCGCACGAACCTTGCTGGTAGGATGACCCACGCATCATGACGACCACCACTGAGACCCAGGTCACCAGCCCCGCTCTGGAAGCGAGGCGATGGCGGCTCAGCCGCGTTCTCGTGGCCTTCGTCGTCGGCATTCTGCTCGTTGCGATCGTGGCCGCGGGCACGATCCTGGCCTATGAGCAGACCTTCGCCGGGAAGATCGCCGCGGGTGTGTCGATCGGCGGCGTCGACGTCGCCGGACTCACCCGCAACGATGCGGCGGCCAAGCTCGATGCGGCATTCGCCGCGACGGACAGCGGCGCCGTCACGCTCCAGGCGGCCACCGGCGACACGACTCTGACCTACGCCCAGCTGGGACGCCGTCCCGACGTCGACGCCATGCTCGACGAAGCCTTCGCGGTCGGGCGCACGGGCAACGCTCTGGAGCGTGTCGTGGAGGAGGCTCGCGCGGCCGTGCACCGGGTCGACGTCGCCCGGCGGATGACCATCGACCGGTCCACCCTCGAGGGCGCCGTGGCCGCCATCGCGGCGAGGATCGACCGCGCCCCGGTCTCGGCAACCGTGGCCGCCGCCAAGACGGGCTTCGTCGTCCAGACGGGCCAGTTGGGCCGAGCCGTCGATCAGGCGGCGACCGTCGCCGCAATCTCGACTGCGCTCGCGTCCCCCGATGCGCCGGCGGCGCTGAGCATTCCGCTCGAGGTCGGCCCAGTCAGCCCGGCCATCGACGACGTCGAAGCCGTGGTCGCGCGGATCAAGGCCGATCGGATGACCGCGCCCGTCGTGCTGACCCATGACAAGGACCACTGGACGATCGCCGACACGACCGTCCGTGGCTGGCTCTCGTTTGGGGCTGGGCCGGACGGCACGTACGCTCCGCTGACCGACACGGCCAAGATCGAGGCGGCCGTCCAGGCGTTGGCCGACAAGATCGACCAGAAGGCGGTCTCGGCCACGTTCTACACGGGCAAGAACGGATCCGTGGTCGGTGTCAAGGCCGGCAAGACCGGGCGCAAGCTCGACGTCCCGAACACGGTCTCGCTGATCCAGGGCCTGATGGTTGGGCGCGCCGCCGTGACCACGTCGCCGGGCACGCCGATCATCCCCGCCCTGGCGATCAGCCAGCCCGCGCTGACCACCGAGGAGGCCGAGAAGGCCGCGCCCCGGATGAAGGCGATCTCGTCCTGGACCACCTACTACCAATCGGGCCCCCATAACGGCTTCAGCGCCAACATCAGCGTCCCGGCGATGGCCATCAACGGCACCGTGCTGGCGCCCGGCCAGAGGTTCAGCTTCTGGAAGACGATCGGTGAGGTCAGCATCCGGACCGGCTACAAGTACGGCGGCGCGATCGTCGACGGCCGGTCGGTCGAGGGCAAGACGATCGCCGGCGGGATCTGCTCGTGCTCCACGACGATCTTCAACGCGGCCCTCCGGGCGGGCCTCGAGATGGGCGCCCGGCGCAACCACTACTACTACATCTCGCGCTATCCGAAGGGCCTCGACGCCACGGTCTATCAGAGCGATGGCGGCGGCATCCAGGACATGACCTTCCGGAACGACACCAACTTTCCGATCCTGATCCGCGCCTTCGCCAAGCCGGGCATCGTCCGGTTCACGATCTACAGCGTGCCCACCGGCCGCCGGGTGATCCTGACCCGGCCGATTGTCAAGAACTACCGGCCCGGTCACACCGAGTACCGCTACACGACCGCGCTCAAGAAGGGCGCCCGCGAGCAGATCGAATACCCGGCCGACGGCCAGGACGTGTGGGTCACCCGGATCGTCAAGGACAAGAACGGCAAGGTCATCCACCAGGAGACCTTCTACAGCCACTACAACCGGGTGATCGGGATCATCCTCGTCGGCAAGGGCAAGTAAGGCAGGAAGCCAGCCCCGGGGGCCGGCACCGGTCGAGCGCGGATGGTCGTGGCGGATCGAGCCACTGACAGGCGCCGTCCGCGCCGCGAGAAGGGGTCGCCAGGAATGACCCAGACTGCCATGCCGCCCCGACCGAGGAGCCCCAACAGGCTTGCCGGCACGGTAATCAGGCGTCGTTGGTGGAGATGGGGGAGAGTCGAACTCCCCGTCCAGAACCCTTCGCCAGGGACCACTACGAGCGTGTCCGATGCTTTGTCGTCGACCGCCCGGGCGTCCATCGGCAGGCTACCGAGCGGTCCAGTCACGTGCCCCTAGATCGGGCTTTGTCCGACGTTACGCGACACTGGCGCCGGACGCATCCTCGCTGAATGACGCTTCCACAGCCCACGAGGAGGAGGCTGCTTCCACGCTCACCTTACTGCCTAAGCAGCGAGGGCGAGAGTCGACTGGCGGTTGCCAGGTACTTCGTTTTGCCACCTGATTAACGAGGCCTGAGTGGCATCCTCGGCTCGCGCTCCCGGGCAGCTGGACCCTGTCGAATCCACGCATCCCCGTGCTCAGAGTCTAGCGCACGGCGGCGATCCGGCCAAGCACGGGTTAGGTAACCTTGACAAGACTGCACACAGCCTCAATCGGAGACTGGCCACAGCTGCCAGGTCGGAGGCACGACCGTCAAGGAGGCCATGACCGCGCTGATGTACTTCGCCGTCGCCGCGATCGTCAGCTGTTGCTCCCAGTCGGACCGCCTCGAGCCGCCGGCCAGCGGCGTCGCAGCTCGCTCGTAGGCGCGATCGCGTGCCTGTCTACGCGGATCCAGCCGACGGTCTCGCCGTTCCAGTTCCACTGCTGCGGACGTGGACGGCGGAACTGCTCAGGAGGGTCGGGACGCCGCCTGACATCGCCGCGGACGTGGCCGAGATCCTGGTCGCTTCGGATCGCCGCGGAATCGCTTCGCACGGAACGGCTCGCCTGCCCAACTACATTGCGCTGGTCGAGGCCGGCGTTCTGGATCCCGCTGCTCGGCCCGTCCGTGACGGGGGCCGGGCGGCGCTCGTCCGCTTCGACGCCCGGAACGGCTGGGGCCACCACGCCTCACGAGTCGCGGTCGACTGGGCGATCGAGGCGGTCGCCGAGGTCGGCGCGGCGACGGCGGTCGTACGCAACTCGAACCACTACGGGATTGCCGGCTGGTATGCCCTGCGCGCCGCGGAACGGGGCCTGATCGGCATCTCGCTGTCGAACACGTCGCCGCTGGTGGCGCCCACGCGGGCGCGGACCGCCATGATCGGTACGAACCCGATCGCGATCGCCGCGCCGGCCGGCCGGTTCGGATCGTTCTGCCTGGACATGGCGACGTCGACGGTCCCGCGCGGGCGCATCGAGGTCGCAGCCCGGCGTGGCGAGGCACTGCCGGTCGGCTGGGCGATCGATGCCGAGGGACGCCCTGCCCTCACTCCGGAGGCGGCCCTCGAGGGCGCGCTCCACCCGCTCGGCGGCGAAGAGGCGACAGCCGGCTACAAGGGCTACGGGCTGGCCCTGGCAGTCGACCTGCTCACCGGGGTCCTCGGTGGCGCAGCGTTCGGGCCAAACATCATCGGCCTGTTCAGCACGGAGGCGCCGTCCGATCTCGGCCAGACGTTCGTGGTGCTCGATCCGGCGGCGATCGACGAGCCGGGCGCCTTCGAGCGGCGCCTGGAGGGCTACCTCGAGCAGCTCGTCGTCGCCCCGCTGGCGCCGGATGCGCCCGGCCGAGTGCTCGTCCCGGGTGAGCCCGAGGCGGCCGCCGACGCGCGCTCGATCGACCAGGGGGTGGTCATCGATGGGGTCCATGCCGAGGGCCTGCGAACCCTCGGGGCTCGGCTCGGCGCGCCCTTCCCAGAACCGGCGTCGGCCCCATCCCGCCCAGCGCTCGATAACCGTGGCTGACCGGATCGACGTCGCGATCATCGGTGGCGGGATCATCGGATTGGCGACCGCCCACCTCCTGGCCCTGGCTCAGCCCGGACTCAGGATCGCCCTCCTGGAGAAGGAGCCGGCGCTGGCAACGCATCAGTCGGGTCACAACAGCGGGGTCGTCCACGCCGGGATCTACTACGCCCCGGGCTCGCTCAAGGCGACCCTCTGCCGCGAGGGCAAGGCGAAGGTCGAGCGGTTTGCCGCCGAGCATGGAATCGCCGTGCGCCATCCGGGCAAGCTCGTGGTGGCCCTGAGCGAGGACGACCTGCCTCGCCTCGAGGGGCTCCGCGAGCGGGCCGCGGCAAATGGCGTGGAGGGCCTCGAGATCGTCGGTCCGGAGCGGCTCCGGGAGCTGGAGCCACATGTCGTCGGCCTTCGAGCGCTGTGGTCGCCCACGACCGGGATCGTCGATTTCCGGGCCGTCGCCCTCGCCTACGCCGCCGAGGCCCGGGCTCACGGGGCCGAGCTCATGGTCGATCGAGCCGTCACGTCGATCGACGAACGAACCGACGGCGTCGTTCTCGGGACGACGCGAGGCGAGCTTCAGGCAACCAACGTCATCGCCTGCGCCGGGCTGCAGGCCGATCGGGTGGCCGCCCTGTCGGGCGAGCGCGGTCCGCACCTGCCCACGATCGTCCCGTTCCGAGGCGACTATTACACCCTCGAGCCGGAGGCCCGCCATCTCGTCAGCCGGCTGATCTATCCGCTGCCCGACCCGCGCTTCCCGTTCCTCGGGGTCCACTTCACGCCGCGGATCGACGGCGAGGTCTGGGCCGGTCCGAACGCCGTTCTCGCGTTCGCCCGGGAAGGCTACCGGCGCCGCGACCTGAACCTGCGCGACCTCGGCTCGACGCTGGCCGATCGCGGCTTCCAGCGGCTCGCCCTGCGCTATCTCCGAACGGGCGTCGCGGAGATGTGGCGCGACTGGTCGAAGGTGGCCTTCCTGCGTGAGCTCCAGCGCTACGTCCCCGAGCTCCGTGGCGAGCAGATCGCCTTCGGCCCGTCGGGGGTGCGCGCCCAAGCGCTCGACCGGGACGGTCGGCTGGTCGACGACTTCAGTCTGGGTGGCTCCCGACGCGTGCTCCACGTTCACAATGCCCCATCGCCCGCGGCCACCGCCTCGCTGGCGATCGGGCGCGTCCTGGTCGAGACGGCCACCGAGCGATTCGGCCTGGCCTGATCCCGGAAGGGAGTGACGATGACCGACGAACCCGTGCGCTGGGGGATCCTCGGGAATCGCCGAGATCAGCCTGCGCTCAGCGGAGACCGGCCGACCCATCCGGCTGTGAGTCTCGGAGCGGTCGCGCTCCGGGGGGCCCGGAGCTCAGCCCCGACCGCGGTTGACGTCGGCCAGCTCCCGAGCGACATCGCGGCGGGAGTCGCGTTCGGCGATGTCCCGGCGGCGATCGTGGAGCTGCTTGCCGCGGGCCAGCCCGACCTCCACCTTGGCCCGCCCTCGCCCGGTGAGGTAGAGCTTGAGGGGGACCATCGTCTGGCCCTTCTGCTTCGTCCGAGACAGGAGCTGGGTGATCTCGGCCCGATGGAGGAGCAGCTTGCGTGGCCGCTTGGCCTCGTGGTTGTAGCGGTTGCCGGTCTCCCACGGCGCGATGTGCATACCGAAGAGCCAGGCCTCGCGCCGGTCGATGCGAACGTACGAATCGGCGAGGTTGACCTTGTGGGCCCGGATCGACTTGATCTCGGTCCCGGTCAGCACCAGGCCGGCTTCGAACGAGTCGTCGATCGTGAACTCGTGGCGGGCTTTTCGGTTGAGGGCGATCGTCTCCTCGCCCATTGCTCGGACTCCTTCGGGTGGCGCTGCCGGACAACCTGGAGTGTGCGCCAGCTGGACGCACGAACGCCGGCCCTCTCGGACCGGCGTTCGAAAGCTTCATCCACCCGCAGGGGTGTCCGTTTAGACGGCCATCTCCTGCGAGGTGGTGCAGCTACTACTGTCGATCACTGCACATCACCTCCTTTCGTTCCCTTCAACCGTAATCGAAGGGGCTGACGAGCGCAAGGCCTGCCCTCCGGACGTCATGCGGCGCGGGACAGGCCACGGCCGGCCGAGGCCGGTTCGCCCAGCAGCTCCAGCGCTCGGTCGAGGGTTGGATCCGAACCGGCTGCCGCGCCCGCCGCGTCGACGACCACGTCCGGGACGAGGCCGTGGCCATGGATCCAGCGCCCGGCTGGCGTGAGCCACTTGGCCACCGTCAATCGATAGCCGCCGTTGTCGTCGGCGAGCTGGAGCCAGACCTGGATGGTGCCTTTGCCATAGGACGTCGAACCGACCAGCTTCGCCCGACCGAGATCCTGGAGCGCTCCGGCCACGATCTCGCTGGCCGATGCGCTGCCGCCGTCGATCAGAACCGCCATCTGGATCGAGGGATCGGTGGCCGCGCCCTCGGGCTGGGCCAGGGTGGGCGTCCGCGCTCCGGAGGCATCCTCCTGGAGGAAGATCGTGGTCCCGGCCGGGAGGAACTGGCTGACCACCCGCTGGGCGTCGGTCACGAAGCCCCCGGGATTGCCACGCAGGTCGACGATGAGCTTGTGCCGGCCGGCCGCGACGTCCGCGGCGATCGCCGCGCCGAACTGCTCGGCGGCGCGGTCGCTGAAACCGCTCAACTTGACGTAGCCGAGCGCCCCGCCGGCCAGGCTCCTGGCTACGACCTCGCGCTGGACGATGACGTCGCGCACGATGACCAGATCGAACGGTGCGCCCGTGCCCCGAACGATCGTCAGGCTGACGCTGGTGCCCTTCGGCCCGCGGACCCTGGCCAGGGCCTGGTCGGCGGTCTGGCCGTCGACCGTGCTGCCATCGATGGCCGTGATGCGGTCGCCGGCGAGGACGCCGGCTTTCTCGGCCGGACCCCCTGCGATCGGCTCGACGACCGCCAGCGCGCAGGCGCCGCCGAGCGTCGGACAGTCGCCCGTCCCGCTCATTCGTCGGGCCTGGACCTGGGCTCCGATTCCCTCGAACTGACCGGACAGGCCCTGCAGCGACTGGCGGTATTCCTCCGGGCTGAGGTATGCCGAGAACGGGTCGTCGAGCGACGCGATCATCCCGCGGATGGCCCCCTCGACGAGCGTCTTCCGGTCGACGGGTCCACCGGCGTAGTCCTGGGTGATCGACCGGTACGTGTCCCAGAAGGGCTGGAAGGCCGCCTGTTCGTCCACGGGCGTTCCGGGCGTCGTGGCCCGAAGCGAACCGAGGGCGAACCCGGACAGGAACAGGGCCGAGCCGGCCAGGACGGCGACCACGGCGATGGCCAGCGCGAGCGGCCCGGAGCGGGCGCCGCGGCGAGCGGTGGATGGCCCCTGATCGGGCAGCGAGACGGTCATGCGGTCATCGGTTCCTTGTCTTGGGGACGGGCGATCAAGCGTACGACGGTCCGCCTTGACCGGCTGGTGGCGCTACCTGAGCAGGTAGCTGCGGACCGACACCCACGAGCCGAGGACGCCGAGCCCGATCCCAGTGGTCAGCACGATCAGGGTCAGGTCACGACCCAGCGCCCCGAGCTGGAGCGGCAGGACCTCGAAGAAGCCGGTCATCACCCGGCCCAGCGGGTCCGCTCCGAGGGCCAGCAGGCCCAGGGTGATCGCCGCTCCGATCAAACCGACGAGGGCGCCCTCGAAGATGAACGGCCAGCGGATGAATGCGTCCGAGGCGCCCACCAGGCGCATGATCTCGATCTCCTCGGCCC
>JAXDKT010000108.1:0-6517 GCA_034666965.1 Chloroflexota bacterium
GCCGCCGCCGGGCTCCAGGCTCACCCCGGGGTTGCGGTGCAGCCGTGACGCCGGGCGCGACCACCGGCTCGACGGTCTCCCGTGACGGGACCGCCATCGCCTGGTTCCGCTCGGGTGGCGGCCCGCCAGTCGTGCTGGTCCATGGCGCCACGGCGGACCACACCGCCTGGCGCACGGCGGGTCCCCTGCTGGCTGCAGGCCACACGCTCTACGCCGTCGATCGTCGCGGGCGCGGCGCGAGCGGCGACACGGAGCCCTACGCCATCGCCCGCGAGTACGAGGACGTGGCCGCGGTCGTCGATGCCGTGGCCGAGGCGGAGGGCCGATCCGTCGACGTCGTGGGCCACTCGTACGGTGGCCGGGTCGGGCTCGGAGCCGCAATGCTGACGCCCAACCTGCGCCGACTGGTGGTGTACGAGGGCGCCCCCGCGCCGGACGGCCGCTCGTTCCACGGGACCGCCGTGATGGACCGTCTCGAGGAGCTGGCCGCCGACGATGACCGCGAGGGGCTGCTCTCGTACTTCCTGGCCACGGTGGTGGGCATGACTCCCGACGAGCTGGCGGCCTATCGGGTCGCCCCGACCTGGCCAGCGAGGGTCGAGGCGGCTCCCACGATCGTCCGCGAGATGTGGGCCGAGGCGACCGAGGAAGCCGGCCCCGAGCGGTACGCCGCCGTCGACATCCCCGTTCTCCAGCTCGTCGGGGGCGAGAGTGGCAGCGTCTTCACGGATGGCACCTGGGCCCTCGACCGGCTGCTGCCCAACGGCCGCGTGGTCGTGATCCCGGGCGCGAAGCACGCCGCCCACCACAGCCACCCGGAGCGGTTCGTCGCCGTCGTTCGCGAGTTCCTCGACGACCCGGCCCCCGCGCCAACCGCCCTCGTCTGAGCGGAGCGCCCGCCAACGGCACTACCATGCGGGTATGAGCGATACCCCCTCGACCTCCGCGCCAGTGGACGAGCGCCCGTACTCGCCGGGCCTCGCCGGGGTCGTGGCCGGGGAGACCGCCCTGGCGCTCGTCGACGGCGAGAATGGCCGCCTCCTGTATCGCGGCTACCCGATCGGCCAGCTCGTCGAGCACGGCACCTTCGACCAGGTCGCCGAGCTGCTGTGGACCGGCGAGTGGCGACCCGACGCGAAGCTGTCGGCGGCGCCGCTGACGCCGGGCGTCGAGGCGGTCCTGCGGGCGCTGCCGCGCGAGGCCCAGCCGATGGACGCCCTGCGGACCGCGATCAGCGCCTGGGGCGCGGCCGAGCGTCTGCCCTGGCCGCCAACCGTCGACCAGGCGCGGGCGCTGACGTCCTTCGCCCCGACGGCGCTTGCGGCGTTCGGTCGCATCCGCGAGGGCAAGGACCTGGTGTCGCCCGACCCCGACCTGCCGCTGTCCGGGGCGTTCCTCCAGATGCTCACCGGCGAACGCCCCGACGCGAGCCGGGTCCGGGCCCTGGATGCCTACTTCATCGTGGCGGCCGAGCACAGCTTCAACGCCTCGACCTTCGCCGCGCGGGTGATCACGTCCACCAGGTCGGATCTGGCCTCCGCAATCTGCGGGGCGATCGGCGCACTCAAGGGCCCGATCCACGGCGGCGCCCCGACCGAGGTGGTCAGCCAGCTTCACGAGATCGGCTCGGCCGATCGCGCCGAGGCCTGGATCCGGGACGCCCTCGATCGTCACGAACGGATCATGGGCTTCGGTCACCGCGTCTACCGCGCCTACGACCCGCGGGCGGCGGCGCTTCGGGATGTTGCCCGGTCGATGTCCGACATGGCCGAGTGGCTCGACCTGGCGGTCAAGGTCGAGGATGTCGCTCTCCGACTGCTGGCGGAGCGCCATCCCGAACGCCCACTCAAGACGAACGTCGAGTACTACACCGCCGCGGTGCTCCAGGGCGTCAAGCTCGCGCCGGAGTTCTACCCTGCGACGTTTGCACTGGCCCGCAACGCCGGCTGGACCGCCCACTGCATCGAGCAGGCGGCCGCGGATCGGATCATCCGGCCGGACGTCCGCTACACCGGGCCAGCCGAGCGCAACCTCCCGACCTGAGGTCCGCCGAGCCGCCTATCCGGCGGTTGCCGCCGCCGGTGCGGAGCGACGCGTGGCCAGGACCAGGGCGCCGAGGAGATATACGGCGGCTCCCAGCCAGAACGGCGCCCACAGGCCGGCGTTGACGACGACCGCGCCCAGGATCGGGCCGACGATGCCCGCCGCATAGAGCGGCAGGTAGACCAGGTTGAGCGTGGCCGACCGGCGTTCGGGCGGGACCTCGGTGGCCAGCAGGCCGAAGACCATCGCCGAGATCGCCGCGCTGCAGGCGGCCATGGCCACCGCGATCAGGGCCAGGACCGGGACGCTGCCCACCACCGGCAGGAGCAGGTTGGCCATGCCTCCGCCGATGAGGGCCACCACCAGAACTGGCCGGAAGCCGATCCGGTCGCCCAGCCAGCCACCGATCGGGGAGACCAACGCTCCGATGAGGGCGGCCGTGCCCGCGACCAGGGCGATGGCGCTGGCCAGGCCGGCGCGGCCATTGACGACCTCGACCACGACCGGGATGTACGGCCGGCCCATCTGGGTCGCCAGGAAGGCCACCCCGAAGATGGCAAAGATCCGGCGAACGGCCGGATCTGCCAGGACGCCGCGGACCGCCCCGAAGGCCAGGTCGAGCACCCGACCGGCGGGCACGACCGCGGGCCGGATCTCGCGCGAGCCAAAGCCGACCAGCACGGCCGTCCCGACCGACAGCCCCGCCGACACCCAGAAGACGGCCATCAACGGCAGATGGAACCCGTCGACGATGAGCCCGCCCAGGACGGGTCCGATGGCCATCCCCACCGCGCTGCTGGCTCCGAACAATGCGATCACGGTGCCCAGCCGATGGCGCGGGGTGACGTCGCCGATAGCCGCCAGCATGACCCCGGTGTTGCCCAGCTGGAACCCGACCAGGAGCATGCTCGCGGCCAGCTGCCACGGCTCGCGACTGAGGGCCACGCCGGCGAACACGACCGCCTCGACCAGCGCGCTCCGGACGATGACCGCCTTGCGGCTGTACTTGTCGGCCCATACGCCCCAGAGCGGGACGAGCGGCGCCCCGACCACGAAGATCAGAGCGCTGAAGATGCCCACGAAGCGGAGGCGGTCGACCTCGGCCACGCCCATCTCGCGCAGGTAGAGCGGCGCGAAGGCAAAGATCTGACTGACCCCCAGGCCCTCGACCATCGAGGTAATCCAGAAGATCGCCGCGATCTTGCGCCAGTCGTCGGCGGCGCGCCGGCCGGCCGATGGCGGGGCCGCCGATTCCGCGGGCAGGATCGGCTCGGGCATGACCATCGTCGCGACAGGCTAGCGGACGCGGCGCGGTTGTGTCGGTCGGGTAGGCCAACGACCGATGGCGCCCTCGTGCATCATGCCCGGGATGCCACGAATCGCCATTCCGTCCGGTGCCCTCGTCGTCCTGGTCGGCGTGGCCGGATCGGGCAAATCGACCTTTGCAGCGAGCCACTTCGAGCCCAGCCAGGTCCTCTCCTCGGACGCCTTTCGAGCGATGGTCGCCGACGACCCCGCCGACCAGCGGGCCAGTCGCGCCGCCTTCGAGCTGCTCCACCTGGCCGCGCGCCGGCGCCTCGAGCGCGGCCGCCTGACGGTGATCGACGCCACCAGCGTCAGTCGCGCGGCGCGGATCGCCCTGCTCCGGCTGGCCCGCTCGGTCGGTCGGCCGGCGGTCGCGATCGTGCTCGACCCGCCGCTGGCTGTGTCTCTGGCGCGCAACGCGACGCGGGCCGACCGGATCGTGGCCGAGCCCATCGTCCGTCGCCAGCACGTCGAGCTGGAGCGTTGGCTGGCCGTCGAGGACGGGCTCGCGGGCGAGGGGTTCGCGCTGGTCCAGCGCCTGTCCGATCCACTCGCCGAGGTCGACCTGGCCATCGTGCCCGGAGCCCGCCGTGGCGAAGCGGGGCCGACCCCGGGTACGATCCCGATGGTGCCCGAACGCCGGCGCCCCGCCAGGAGGACATCCCGATGACCGAAGAGCGATGGCGTTCCGTGGCGATCGCCCTGGGTGCGGTCCTCGTCGTGCTCGTCCTCGTCGCCGTGGCGACCAGCCGGCCCAGCGGACCGGCCGCGTCGCCCACGGGCAGTGGCTCGCCGGCCGGCGGCAGCGGCTCGCCGGGCACGTCGTCGGAGGCCTCGACCGAGCCCAGCGCGCCCGGGTCGGAGGCTCCCAGCGGTTCGGCCTCGACCGAGCCCAGCGGCAGTCCCACGATTCCGCCGAGCGCCGGTCTGGCCCAGATCACGTTCACCGATTTCCGGCTCGATGCGACCTCCGACCCCGACGGCCAGCCGCGCACGTTCACGTTCAAGACCGACGGACCGGGCAAGGTCACGGCCAAGCTCACCACCCGCAGCCCGCAGGGCACGGCGCGGTTCTGCCTGAAGGTCGGCAATGGCAGCCCGTTCTGCCGCAACTGGACGACCGGGACCCTGACCGGGACCACGAATGCCAAGAACAGGACGACCTTCCAGGTCACCCTCATCGGGGTCGGCATCGCCACGCCGAGCGTGGACCTGGCCCTGACGTTCCGGGCCAAGGATCCGTCGGTGACCCTCACCAACGGCCGCTTCGACGGGACCGGCAGCGACGCTGAGGGGTACAACGGCATGAGCGGCAAGGTCAAGATCCGCTCAGGCGGCACGTTCTCGATCAAGGCCGACTGGGGCGACACGCCCTTCAACTACACCTACACCCTGGTCGACCTGACGGCCCCCTCGCCGGGTGGCACGTTCACCGGCAACGGCACCGGCATCGAGCGAACCGATCCGGCCGCACCGACCCACCAATTCGGGTTCAGCCTGACCAACGACGAGAGCGGCGTGGGCCGGATGCCCCTGACCATGACCGTCGCCTGGAAGTAGGCCGGCGGATCAGCCCATCCGGACCAGGACGATGGCCGCGATCGCCGCGGCAACGCCCAGGGCGTGGGTGCCGGCCACCCGTTCCTTGAGGATGAGCGCGGCCAGGATCAGCGTGGTGACCGGGTAGAGCGAGGAGAGGACGGCGGCGACGTCCAGGCGACCGGCCTGGGCGGCCAGGATGAACAGGCCGTTGCCGGCCATGTCCAGCCCGCCGACCACCAGGAGAAGCGGCCAGATCCGCTGGGGCAGACGCCAGCTCCGGCGGGTCGCCACGACGACGCTCACCACCATCGCCGCCTCGACCAGCCGGACGACGACGAGCGGACCGAACACGGAGCCGGGGCTGAAGCGGCTGACGATGACGTTGAAGGCGCCGATCGAGAGCCCGGCGACCAGGGCGATGGCCACGTCCCGCGGGAGGCCCAGGACCCGTCCGCCGACCGGCCCCCCGGAGGCCTGAGCGGGACTGCTCGAGACGAGCACGACGGCAACCAGCGCGAGCCCGATCCCAGCCAGGCTGGCCGGCCCGGGGAGGCCCTGCAGGGCGAGCCCGGCGAAGACCGGGACCGTCGCCGAGAGGACCCCGCTGATGGGCGCGACGACCCCCATCCGTCCGGTCGCGAGGCCACCGTAGAGCGCCCCGATGCCGATCGCACCGACGATCCCGCCCAGCACGGCCAGGGGGATCTCGGCGCCCGTCGGGGGCGCCTCCGCCCGGACGACGGCGACGCCCGCCGCCAGGATCCCGCCGACGAGTTGGGTCGCCAGGATGACCCCGAACAACGGCGCTCGACGTCCGGCGATCCCGCCGCCGAAGTCACCGGCGCCCCAGGCCGCGGCCGAGGCCAGGCCCAGGACGACGACGATGGTTTGAGGGTCCAACGCGAACGGGTCGGGCAACGGCCGCTGCTTAGCGAGACGCTGCCGGGCTCACCCCGTCGCCGAGGTCGACCGCGGTCGGTCCCGGGAGCTCGACGACCGTATCGGCCGCCGGATCGTAGCGATCGGTCGCGGTGAGGTAGATGACCTGGTGATCGACGGTCAGCTCGCGCAGGAGCTCGAAGGCGCGGGCGGCGTGGTGATCGTCGAAGGCGACGAACGGGTCGTCGAGGACGATCGGCGGGCGCCGATCGCCGGTGGCGTAGCGGACGAGTCCCAGCCGGGCCGCGAGATAGACCTTGCCCAGGGTTCCATCCGAGAGCTCGCGGACGTCGACCCAGTCGCCCTTTTCGGGAGAGACCACCGAGATGGCCAGGGTCTCGTCGTCGATCCGGACCCGGCGGTAGCGACCGTCGGTGATCTGGCCCACGGCCGCGTTCATCCGCCGCTCGAGGAAGCGTGTGGCGCGGGCCATGGTCGAGACGATCGCTCGCTCCAGGCCGCCCAGCACCGCCTCGTAGACGCGCGCCCGGCGCTGCAAGGCGGCCAGCTGCTCTCGCCACAGGGCCAGGCGCTCGGTCTCGCCGGCCAGCTGCTCGGCGTCGATCGGGTTCGCATCGAGCTGGGCCTGCGCCTTGGCCTGGGCGGTCCGCGCGCCATCGAGGCGCGCCTGGGCCACGGCGACCTCGGCCTCGAACCGTTGGCGGGCTTCGGGCTCGAGGGCCTCGGG
>JAXDKT010000109.1:0-8326 GCA_034666965.1 Chloroflexota bacterium
CCGGATGTCGCGCGACTGGCGCCACAGCCGGGGCGTGCGGTCGAGGGTGCAGCACACGATCGAGATGGTGAGGATCACCAGCGCGGCGCTGAACCACCACGAGCTGAAGACCTGAAAGACCTGGGCGCGCTCGAGCAGGCCGACCAGATCCTTGCCGAAGAGTGGGTCGTAACGAGCGTGGAGCTGGCCCATCCCCGTGGCGTAATCGGCGGGCGATCGAAAGGCGAACGAGGGGAGCTGCTTGATGACCATCCCGACCAGGCTCATCAGCAGCAGCGTCACGATCTGGGCGATGGCCACGTTGACCGACGTCAGCAGTCCCCAGATCGCCCGGCCGGTCCGGCTGAGTGGGTCCGGGCGACCCCGGACGACGGCCCGCTCGGCCGCGACGGTGGCGATGACCTTCCCCTAGCCGACGCCGGCGGGGGCTGGCGGGGCGGCCTGCGGTCCGGCCGACGCGGCGCGCCGCGCGGCTGCGCGGGCGGACTCGAGCGCCTGGCCAAAGTCGGCGATGAGGTCCTCGACGTCCTCCAGCCCGACCGAGCAGCGCAGCAGTCCGGCCCCGATCCCGGCCTCGGCCAGCTGGGCCGCGTCGTACTGGCGGTGGGTGGTCGTCGGCGGATGGGCGACGATCGTGTGGATGCTGCCCAGCGATGCCGTCCGCTCGGGGATGGTCAGCGCGTTGATGAACGCCTCGCCCGCCGCCCGAGCGGCGGCCGGTTCACCGGCCAGCTCGAACGCGAGCATGCCGCTGGCGTGCGGGAACTGGCGGGCCGCCACCGCGTGCTGCGGGTGGCTGGCCAGGTCGGGGTGGTAGACCTGGGCGATCCCGGGCTGGCCGGTCAGCCACTCGGCCAGGACACGAGCCGACTGGGCATGACGGGCCATCCGGACGGCCAGCGTGGCGATCCCGCGCAGGACCAGGAAGGCGGACAGCGGGGCCAGGGTCGCACCGGTGTCGATCTCGACCGACTTGATCGCCGCGATCCGCTCGCGGGAGCCGCACACCACGCCGCCGAGCACGTCCGAGTGACCGCCGACGTACTTCGTCAGCGACTCCACCACCAGGTCCGCCCCCAGCTCGACCGGCCGGCACAGGACCGGCGATGCGAAGGTGTTGTCGACGATGAGCAGCGCCCCGTGGCGGTGGGCCGCTTCGGCCAGGGCCGCCAGGTCGGCCACCACGATCGTCGGATTCGAGATCGTCTCGACATAGAGGACCCGCGTCGGCGCGGCGGACAGCTCGGCCTCGACGGCGGCCAGGTTGGTGGCGTCGACGAACACCACCTCGACGCCGAGTCGCCCAAAGCGGCCCGTCAGCAGCGTCCGCGCGGAGCCATAGATCGCGCGGGTGGCCACGACCCGATCCCCGGCCTCGAGCACGGACAGGAGCGCGGCATGGATGGCCGCCATCCCCGAGGCGAAGACGTTGCCCGCCTGCGCCCCCTCGAGCTCGGCCATCGCCGTTGCCAGGGCGTCGCCGGTCGGGTTGCCCAGCCGAGCGTACGAGTAGCCCGCTGCCCGACCGGTCGAGATCGCCCCGAGCTCCTCGGCGTCCTCGGCCGAGAAGGTCACGGCCTGATAGATCGGTACGGCATTGGGGTGTTGATCGACCCGTGGCGCGCGGGTCGAGACGGAGATCGCGCGCGTGGCAAAGCCGCGCGACGCGGCCGAGCGGTCGGGGGCGGTCATGCCCCCGATGCTACACCGAGCGGCCGCCCGGCCCCGCGCCGACGGGCTCCGTCCGGGGCTCCCGTCGGGTGGACGTGACGGTCGGTCCGTTTCCGCCTGCGGGGCGGCTGCTCGCGGCCGCCCCGCGGCCTCCATAGGCCACGATCTGGTTCTTGCCCCGGCGCTTGGATTCGTACATCGCCCGGTCGGCGGCGATCATCAGGTCGTCGACGGCGGTCCCGTCGGCGGGGAAGGCCACGACCCCGATCGACAGGGACGTGGGAATCCGTCCGGCCGCGGTGCCCAGGCCCAGCTGGACGGCGCCCGATCGGATCTTCTCGGCCAGGATGTAGGCCCCGGTCGGGTCGGTCTCGGGCAGCAGGACCACGAACTCGTCACCACCGTATCGCGCCGCGGTGTCGATCCGGCGCACGCCATGGCGGATGATCTCGCCCACGGCCCGCAAGACGCGGTCCCCCTCGAAGTGGCCAAACCGGTCGTTGATCGGCTTGAGTCCGTCAAGGTCCAGCATCAGCAGGCAGAACCCCCGCTGCGACCGGGTGCTGCGTTGCATCTCGCGGTCGATCGCGGCAAAGAAGTAGGCCCGGTTGTACA
Source organism: Chloroflexota bacterium (assembly GCA_034666965.1). Taxonomy (GTDB): domain Bacteria; phylum Chloroflexota; class Limnocylindria; order Limnocylindrales; family CSP1-4; genus Chersky-267. The sequence continues at coordinate 2,287 of JAXDKT010000109.1, forward strand.
GGCCGGTCAGCGAGTCGATCGTGGACAGGGCGATGGCGGCGTCACGCGATCGCCGCTGCACATGGGCCACGACCATGGCGACGTAGGTCAGGAGCACCAGCGCCCCGATGTTGATCGCGACCTCGACGACGACGGGCGGCTCGAGCGGCAGTCGGGACGGATCGGCCACGACTCCGACGAGGTAGGCGCCCAGGGCGACGGCGGTGACCGCCAGGGTTCTCGACGGACTCAAGACCAGCGCCCCGCCGGCGACGATCAGGATGAAGACGAAGAAGAACGGACTCGTCGGCCCGCCGGTGAGGACCACCAGCAACGTGGCGATGGTGATCCCGACCGAGCCCTCGACGATCGGCCGGGCGCTGCCCAGCAGGTTCGCGGGGAGGACATCATGAACGAGCAACAGGAACACCGCCGCGATGGCCATCAGGGCGAAGATCGCGGTCTGCGTATCGCGATACAGGCCGCTCGCGACGACGATCGCGGAGACCGTCACGATCACCGCCCAGCCGACCACCCGGACGACCCGATCGTAGGTCGCGTTGAGCATGCCATCGGGGCCGAGCAGGAGGGGGCCCCCCGGATCGGCGACGCGGTTCGTCCCGGCGCCGTTGCCGTGGTCTGGCATCCGGCGACGGCTACGGATGATCAGCCCCACGGCCACGACGAGCAGCAGGTTGGCTGCAACCGCGGCGATGAGGAGCGCGAGGATCGTTTCGGCCGACACGTGGAGCGCTCCCGGAGAAGAAAGCCCGGAGATGAAGACTCGCGATCAGGACGTTGAGATGAGACCCGGACGCCGCGCGCCCGTGATGGCCATCTTATCGGCCCGGCGGCCCAGGTCAGGTACCCCGGACCTTGGTACGGGGCCCTTTGGACGATTCTCGTTGCCTCATCGCACCGAGATCAGCGCGTACCCCACTGGTAGGTCTGCTTGACCATCCGCAGGTAGACGAACGTCTCCGTGTCGCGCACGCCGTCGATGGCCCGCAGTCGGTCGGCCAGGAAGCCCAGCAGGGCCGCGTTGTCCTCGCACACGACCTCGATCAGGACGTCGTACGTTCCGGCTGTGATCACGACGTAGTCCACCTCGGGGAAGGCGGCGACGGCCTCGGCCACCCCGACCAGCCGGTCGCGCTCGCAGCGGATGCCGACCATGGCCATCTGCTGGAAGCCCAGCTTGAGCGGATCGGTCACCCCCACGACCTGGAGGATCCCCCGCTCGACCAGGCGGTTCGTGCGGGCCCGGACGGCGGCTTCGCTGACGCCCAGCTGGGCCGCGATCTGGGTGAACGGGCGACGGCCGTCCTGCTGGAGGTGCTCGATGATCCGCTTGTCGAACTCGGAGACCTCGTCGGCGTTGCGCCCGTTCCGGCTTCGTGCCCGCGCCACCGCCATCGGATCCTCCTCGCTGCTCAGGCGGCGAGCCTAGCAGACGCGCGGAACCCCAATCGTCAGGGCTTGGCTGACTTGGTCGGCTTGGGCTTCTTCGTCGGGACCGCCGATGGCGAGGCCGCCCCGGTCGGCAGGGCGATTGGCTGGACGGAGCTCTGCTCGAGCGGCCCCAGGAGCGGGTCGAGGGCGGCCGCCAGTCGGGCGGCTGCGGTGGCGAAGCGTGGATCGGGCACGCTCGGACTGGATCGCTGGACATGGGGCCCGTAGGCCACGTAGATGTTCAGCCCGACGAAGCGGAAGGCCGCCTCGCCGAACTTCGGTTTGGTCTCCGGATCGAAGCCGGTCGTCGTGCGAAGCTCGGCGGCGCTGCTGAACTGCTCGAGGGTGAGCGGCCAGGCCTCATAGGTCAGGTACAGGGTCTTGATCGGCTCCTTGCCGGCGTTGGCCGTGTTGACGGCCATGGCCAGGCCGGCCTTGCGCAGGGCCTGATAGACGGCATCGACCGAGGCCGGCTCGCTCAGGTGTGGATTGGGGCTCGGCGTCGGGGCCGGCGTCTCGCTCGGCGGGGGCGGCGTCGCAGCCGAGCCACAGGCGGCGGCCAGGGCGCCCATGGCGAAGACCATCGAGACGATCCGGATTCGGGTCAAGCGCCACCCCAGGCTGCTCACGTGGCCCGGCACGCCCGGGCGAGGGCGTCGAGGCTAGCACCGGGGTTCGACCGGGCGGACGGCTCGAAGGTCCGGCTCGGAACGCCAATCGTCCCTGGCCGAGACACCCGGCCTGTCGCCGTCAGGCGACGGATTTGCCCTCTGTCGCGCGGACGACACTGGCCGCGGAGCTCGACCGCCAGGCTTCGAACGCTGCCGGGGTCATCGGGCGGCCGAGCAGGTAGCCCTGGCCCAGGTCGCAGTCCATGTCCCGCAGACGGTCGAGCTGGGTCACGCGCTCGATGCCCTCGGCAACGATCGACATGCCCAGGGCATGGCCGATCTGGACGACGGCCGCTGCCAGGTCGCGATGCTCCCGGTCGCCGTCGAGACCGTCGACGAAGGCCTTGTCGATCTTGAGGATGTCGGCCGGAAATCGATGCAGGTAGGCGAGGGCCGAGTAGCCGGTCCCGAAATCGTCGATCGCGATCCGCGTCCCGATCGCCCGCAGCTGGGTCAACGTCTCGGCGGAGGCACCACGTTCCTCGACGAGCAGGCTCTCCGTGATCTCCAGGATCAGCTCGCCCGGTCGAAGTCCGTGACGGTCGATTGCGCTCTGGACGTCGGCGACCAGATCCGGCGCACTGAGCTGGCGGGCGGACAGATTGACGCTCACCGAGATCCGTTCGTCCGGCCGAAGGCGCTGCCACTCCGCGAGCTGGCGACATGCCTCGAACAGCACCCACCGTCCAATCGGCACGATTAGTCCGGTCGCCTCGGCCAGCGGGATGAACGACAGCGGGGCAACCAGGCCGCGGGTTGGATGCTGCCAACGGATGAGCGCCTCGGTGCTCACCAGGCCGCCGACCGCCAGATCGACGACCGGCTGGTACATGAGCTTGAACTCGTCCTGTTCGAGGGCGTGACCGAGATCGATCTCGAGGGCAAGCCGATCCTCGGCGACAATGTGCATCTCGGGCGTGAACAGGGCGTGGCAACCCTTGCCCGCGGCCTTGGCCCGGTACATGGCGACGTCGGCGTCGCGGAGGAGCTCGTCGGCGGACACGGAGCGCCCGTCGTGGAGCGCGATCCCGATGCTCGCCCCGAGGTTGATCGAGCGGTCGCGGATCGTGTAGGGCGCGCCGAGCTCCGCGATCACCCGATCCGCGCAGGCGATCGCCTCCTCGTCGTCGATGTCCTCCAGGAGGATCCCGAACTCGTCGCCGCCGAGGCGGGCCACCGTGTCGGCCGCACGGACCGTGCGGAGCAGCCTGCGTGAGACTTCGCCCAGCAGGTCGTCGCCCGCCGCGTGACCGAGCGAGTCATTGACCTTCTTGAAATCGTCGAGATCGAGGAACAGGACAGCAAGTCGTCCGGGCCGACGCGAGCGACGAGCCAGGGCGTGGTCAACCCGGTCCCGGAACAGGACCCGGTTCGCCAGCGAGGTCAGACCGTCATGGAAGGCCTGGTGGACCAGCTGGTCCTCGAACGTTCGTCGCTCGGAGACATCGCGCAGGTTGAGCACGAAGCCGGCGACGTTCGGGTCGGCGCGCAGGTCGGTCACGATGGCGTCGATGTCAACCATGTGCCCGTCGGCATGGGCCATTCGCCAGGCCAGGCCGACCGGCTGGGCGCGGCTGGCGGGCTCGGACAGGGACGCCACCGGTCTACCGTCGGTCGTGGCCGCGAGATCGGCCAGGCTCGTACCCACCAGCCGGTTCGGATCGAAGCCAAGGACACTTCGGACCGCGGGACTGATGTAGACGATGGTGTGCTCCGGACCGATCACCGCGATCACGTCGGAAGCGTGCTCGACGAGGGAGCCGAAGCGCGCCTCCGAGCCCCGCTTGGCTTGATCCTGGAGGAGGCGGGCGTTCTCGCGCAGGGCCAGGATCTGGCGACCTCCGACGAGCACGCCGAGGATGGCGGTACCGATCACCAGGTCGCGTGTTCTGCTCGAGAAGGACGGGTCGCTGTGAACGACGAGGGCCAGGTAGCCGGCCACCAGGAAGGCGTACGGAACGAGGCTCATCCGATAGCGCCCCGCCTTGGCGCCGGCGACGATCTCAATCGGCCGTGCGTTCAGCTGGGCGCAGGCCGCGAGCGCGATGAGCAGGGTCGAGATCGTCCACAGACCGTCGATCGGATGGCCGGGAGCGTATAAGGCCGCACCCTGGAGAGAGGTCCACACGAGGTCGCTGACGAAGAGTGCCGCGATGCCGCCCACCAGCAGGCCGATTGTCCGGCGATCGACGAGGGGTGAGCGACGAAGGACGGTCGTCGCCAGCCCGGTCAGGAGGAGCAGGTCGCCGAGCGGGTAGGCGACCGTCGTGGCCAGCACGAGCGGATCGCTGGCCAGCGCGCCCTGGACCGAGCCGATGACGACAAACCAGATGACCAGTCCGCCGCCGATGGTCCAGATCACGGCATCGAAGAGGAATCGGAGGCGGTCGACCCGCGTGCCCGGCAGCGACGGCAGCTGGACGAGCCCGAGGAAGGTGAGCGGGAAGAACGACAGGAGGGCAACGTCCATCAGCGACGGGAATGGCAGAACGTTCCCGGTCAGGCCCGCGCCCGCGATGATGCTCGTGCCGACGGCGTATGAGAGCAGGGCTGCGCCGAGGTAGCGCCAGGCCCGCCGGGTTGCGGCCTCGACGTGTCTGCTCCTGGCGACGGCGAGCCCCAGCCAGGCACCGGCGAAGCGGACCGGCAGCACGGCCAGGACCGCGACCTGGGACCGATCGCCCAAGCCGGCCAGCGGGCCCACGAGCCAGGTCAGGTAGATCGCGACGTAGGTGACGAGGAGAGCCGGAACGACGTGGCGAGACAGGCCGCGCCACGTGAGCGCGCGCCGCTGGAACGTCGGGGAAGGCGAGCGGGACATGACCCTCAAGATGTAGCGGGCACCTGGTCGCAGCCGTCCGCGTGTCCCACTCCGCGTGAACGGCGCTACTCCAATGGCTCGATCATAGGCAGCCCGGGCAGCGCGACCCTCCCCCATCGGTCCCGGTGACCGACGGACGGATGGATGCTTCGGCGCCTGGGCGGGACCGGGTCGGACCGCGGTGGTGGTCGGGGCGGTGGGATTCGAACCCACGATCTCGTGCTCCCAAAGCACGTGCGATGCCAGGCTTCGCTACACCCCGAGGGATCCCGGGTGAAACCTTACCGCAGTCCGCGTTCGGATCAGTTGAGCGCCTGGCGCAGGGCGGCCTCGAGCTCGCTGTCGAGGGTGGTCTGCAGGATCTTGCCGCGGTGCGATCGGAGCGCGGCCGTGACGGCCTCCAGGTTGGCCTCGCGAACGACCAGGAACAGGGCCGACTTGCCCGGCTGGAGCTGCTTTTTGACCTCCTCGATGAAGCTGGCGGACACACCGGTGTCGAGCGAGGCGCCGATGGCCGCCCCAGCCGTGGCACCGAGAACCAGCCCCACGACCGGGAACAGCAGCGATCCGACCAGGACGCCGATCAGTCCGCCGACCACGGCCGCGGTCTCGGTCGTGCCGCTGACCTCGTTGTGGACGTGGGTCTTGCCGTCGGGATCGCGCGAGACGACGGCCGTGTCCTCGAAGGCGATCTGACCCCGCCGCTCGAGGTCGCGCAACGACTTGAGCACCTCCCGGGCTTCGTCGGCCGTATCGAACCCGATCACGAGGAGCTGCGTCATGTCAACCTCCACCGTCCGGCCTGGGGCGACCCATGGTACTCGCCCCCTGTTGCCCGACCGTGGGCACGGCGGGAATGAACCAGCCCGGGCCGCATTGCCGCAGCCGCATTGCCGCGGCCGCCGCAACAGGGCCGCGGTGCGGCGCGTCCGAGGAACGACGCCGGGCGGTGACTGGCAGGCAACAGGGGGCCGCCCGGCGTCGCCACGCCCGGCGGTCTAGACTGGCCCCGAGGCCCGCGAGCCGATCAGCGTCGCATCGGGGGACGAAGACCTGCGCCAGGCCACCAGGATCCGGCCCGACACCGGGCCGACGGACCGCCGCCGAATCCTGGCGG
>JAXDKT010000110.1:0-19782 GCA_034666965.1 Chloroflexota bacterium
GCGATCGCCTCGTCGAACTCGTGCTTGATGAACTCTTCGCCCATCTTGGCTTCACCCATGCTCTTGTCCTCCTTCGAGTGGTAGTCATGCGACCGTGGTCGCGGGTGACCTGTCGGCAGCACGATCGGTGCGCGAGCCTTACATCGCTTATCTGCCCAAGCCCCGTCGCGCATCAGGCGCATTACGCAATCGACGTCAAGACGGGCGAGGCGGCGGTGATGAGAAGCGCTAGCCCTCGACTCGCAGCGTTCGCTCGACGCCGTCCGGTCCGAGATCGACGAGGTACCCGCGCAGGATGCCGACGTTGGCTTCCGACCCGGCATTGATGCTCAGGGTGTCCCCGATCCGCCGCTCGCCGCCCGATTCGTGGATGTGGCCGTGGACGCTGAGAACCGGCCGGAATCGCTCGATTGCCGTGCGCACCCCATGCGAGCCGACCGGGCCGCGGAGGACGTCGCCGGCCGAGATCGTCGGTCGCAGGTCGGGCGAGAGAAGGGGTGCCGTGTCGAGCCCCGAGTCGTACGGCGGCACGTGGGTCATGATCACCGTCCGGCGCACGTCGCGAACCCCGGCCATCAGCCCCGACAGCCGGTCGAGGAACTCCTCCTCGGGCAGCTCGCGCGGGGTCGACCAGGGCGTCGGCGACGACCATCCCATCGACACGAGCTGGTGCGACGGCGTCAGGTCGATGACCCGCTCGTTGACGTCGACGCAGTAGGCCGACTCCGCGAGGATCGGATCGATCCCGAACTCGTCGTCGTTGCCGGGCATGACGTAGACCGGCACGCTCGAGCCGTCGAGCCGCTCCGCCGCCAGCGTCATCCAGTCGCGCACCCGGCGCTCGATCTGCTCCGAGAAGTGGCGCCGGACGAGCTCGGGATCGGTCTCCATGGCCGCCCGCTCCTCGGCCGTGACCCGGACCGCGTAGTGGCCGAGGTCGGCGATCGACCGCTCGAGCGCGGCGAGCTCGAGCTCGTCACGTGCCCGCCGCTCCAGGCCGAGGACCCGGGCGCGCCATTCGCCGTCGGATGCCACCACCGGGACGAGCGCCTTGCCGGTGAGGTCCCCGGCGATCAGAACCGCGTCGGCCTTGTACACGTTGGCGCGGGTGGCATTGAGGAGCTTGCGCCAGACCCGCTCCGCGGCGTGGATGTCGGAGCACACGTACAGGCGGAACGGGCGGCTCACCGGCGCACGTCACGGCTGGGCGCGGCGGACGCGGGAGCTCCGTACCCGCCGCCACCACCCGTCTCGATCGTCACGGTCGATCCTGGCTCCAGCGTGATCGTCCCCTTTCTCGGCGCGAACCGACGTCGGCCGGCCGGGTCGCGAACGACCAGCCGGGTCACGGCGCCGTCACCGCCACCGGCCGCCCCGCGCGGTCGCCAGCGCGAATCCGTCTGCTCGCAGTAGAGCACGACCGGCTGGCGAGCGGCGAGCACCTCGTAGGTCCGCCGCACACCGCGGCCACCCGGCCACCGGCCGCGCCCGCCCGACCCCGGCAGGAGCTCCGAGCGGACGAGCCGCCACGCGTACTCCGTCTCGCACACCTCGGCCGACAGCAGCCCCACGTTCGAGAGGTGGGTGTCGACCGCGTCGAGCCCGGGCCCGCCGGCGTGCGCGCCCGTCCCGCCGCCGACGACATCCTGGAGCACCACCGGCCGGCCGTCGCGCGGGGACGGGCCGACCGCCATGATCGAGAAGAACCCGACGAAGTGACCGGCGACCGGGACGCGCTCGGGCCACAGTGTCGCCGCCGCCTGGACCATGACGTCGGCCAGGCGCTGGATCGTCAGATGCCGGACCGAGACGGCCGCGGGTGGCCGGGGCCGGAAGACCGAGCCCTCCGGACAGACGATCGTGACCGGCGCGAGCGTGCCCTCGTTGGCGGGGATCGTGGGATCGGAGACGGCCCGGACGAGGTAGGCCACCGAGGCGAGCGTGCTCGCCCACGGGACGTTGAGCCCGCCCGGGACCTGACCGGCCGAGCCCGACAGGTCGACCGTCAGCCGGTCGCCATGCTTGTGGAGACGGACAGCGATCCGGGCCGGGGGACCGCCGGCGCCGTCGTCGTCGAGGCACGCCTCGGCCGCCGCTTCGCCGTCCGGGAGCGCCGCGAGGGCCGCGCGGGTTCGTCGCTCGGCGTGGTCGATGACGTCCCGGAACGCCGCCTCGATGGTCGATCGGCCATACACCCCCAGGAGCTCGAGCAGGCGCCGTTCCCCGACCCGGCAGGCGGCGACCTGGGCGCGGAGATCGGCCAGCGTGGCCACGGGGTCGCGGACGTTGGCGGCGACGAGCTCGTACAAGTCGGCCGTGGGCCCGGCTGCGGTCTCGAGCCGAATGGGCGGCAGGATCAGGCCCTCCGCGAACAGGTCGCGATGGTCGGCGCCCTCGGTGCCGGGATTTGGCCCACCGAAGTCGACCTGGTGGGCCACCGTGCCCGCCCATCCGAGGAGCCGGCCCGACCGCCCGCCGGGCTGGAAGATCGGCCGGATCACGTTCACGTCGGGGGTGTGGGCGCCGCCGCGGTAGGGATGATTGGCGATGAACACGTCGCCAGCGGCGAGCGACCCGCGGTGGGCCTCGAGGGTCGACCGGATGACGGACGCGATCGCGCCAAGCTGGGCGGGGATGAACTCGCCCTGGGCAACGAGCCGACCGTCGGCGTCCAGCAACGCGCAGGAGTAGTCCTGCATCTCGCGGATGATCGGGCTGTAGGACGAGGCGCGCAGGGCCGCGCCCATCTCCTCGGCGACCGAGACGAGGGCGGACGAGAGGACCCCGAAGGTGACCGGGTCGAGCCGATCGCGGCTCCGGCCGCTCATCGTCGGTCGCCCCGGAGGTGCAGCTCGGCGAAGGGGCCGACGGTGGCGACCTGGCGCGGCAGGACGACGGTCGTCGCATCGAGCTGCTCGACGATCGCCGGTCCGGCGATCCGGTCGCCGGGGCGGAGCCGGTCACGCCGCCAGACGCCCGCGGCCAGCCGCTCGGTCGAGCCGGGGAGGACCAGCGATCGAGCGACGAGGCGAGCCTCCGCGGGTGGTGCCGCGCGACGGCGCGGATCGATCGCAGCCACGGCCGGATGGCTCAGCCGGCCGACGACGGACACGCGCAGCGTCACGGCCTCGACCGGATCGGTCGAGCGGTGGCCGTAGCGGGCCGCGTGCTCGCGGTGGAAGGCTTCGGTCGCGGCCCGGATCCCGCGGGCGTCGATCGTCTCCAGCGGCACGCCGATCTCATAGCCCTGGCCGACATAGCGGCAGTCGACCGAGCCCGAGACGTGCTGGGCGGCGCGGGGCACGCCGTCGTCGAGGAGCTGGCGCCGCAGTGCGGCGCTCGCCTCGCGGTACCAGGCGACGAGCGCGCGTGGGTCGGCGGCATCGAGACGCACGAGCACGGTCAAGGCGTCGTCCAGGCGCAGGTCCGCGCCGACCAGGCCCGCGGCCGACAGGAGTCCGGGCGTCGGCGGCACGATCGCCTCGACAAGACCGAGCTCGCGCACGAGCCGGCCGGCGTGGAGCGGACCGGCCCCGCCGAACACGACCAGGGGCAGCTCGCGCGGATCGACGCCGCGCTCGACGGACACCCGCCGGATGACCGCGGCGACGTTGGCGGTGGCGATCGCCAGGATGCCCTCGGCGGCGGCATCGACCGGCAGGCCCAGCGGTCCGGCCAGGGTCGCGATCGCCTCGACCGCGCGGGCGCGGTCCAGCCGGAGCGTGCCGGCCAGGGCCGTGGTCTCGCCCAACGACCCGGCGACGACGTGGGCGTCGGTCACGGTCGGCAGCCGTCCGCCGGCCCCGTAGCAGGCGGGTCCCGGATCCGCGCCGGCCGAGGCGGGTCCGACCAGCAGCGCGCCCGCAGGATCGAGCCAGGCGATCGAGCCGCCGCCGGCCCCGGCCGTGGCGATGTCGACGGCGGGGGCCACCAGCGGCGTCCCCTGGTGGTGCTGGATCGGGACCGTGGCCGCCCGGCCGTTGCGGACGAGGGCGACGTCGACGCTCGTCCCCCCGATGTCCACCGTCAGGCAGGCGCGGATGCCGAGTCGACCCGCCAGCTCGATGGCTCCGCCCACGCCCGCGGCCGGGCCGGACAGGACCAGCCGGTGCGGCTCCCGGCCGGCGCGCGCGGCCGTGAGCACGCCGCCGCTCGACTCCATGACCAGCAACGGAACCCGGACCCCAAGCCCACGGGCCCGTGCCTCGGCGCGGCCGAGGTAGCGCTCGACGGCCGGACGGAGACCCGCCGCGACGGCCGCCGTCGCCGTCCGGGGATACTCGCGGAACTCGCGCGAGACGTCCGAGGAGCACGTCACCGGCACTCCGGGGAAGGCCTTGCGGAGCGCCGTCGCGAGGCGCCGCTCGTGGGCGTCCGAGGCGTACGAGAACAGCAGCGCGATCGCGATCGATCGGGGCCGTCGGCGCCGAACCGCCGCGACGACGCGCCCGATCTCGGCGTAGGTCAGGGGCACGCTCGGCCGTCCTTCGGGGGCCATTCGCTCATGGACCTCGAGGCGATCGACTCTCCGGACGAGCTCCGCTGGCCGAGCGGCGAACAGGTCGTACATGGCGGCGCGCATTCCAGCGCGGATCCCGAGGACGTCCCGGAACCCGGCGGTGGTCACCAGCACGACCCGAGCGAGCGACCCGGCCAGCAGCGCGTTCGTGGCAATCGTGGTCCCGTGGACGAGCCGGCCGATCGCGGCCGGCTCGACCCCGTCGCGGGCAAGAGCGTCGAGCGCGGCGATCAGCGCTCGGGCGGGATCGTCGGGGGTGGACGGGACCTTCGCCAGGCGCGTCGCTCCGTCGGCGTGGATCGCCACCGCGTCGGTGAACGTCCCCCCGACGTCGATCCCCACCGCCCAGCTGCCGGCTCCGGCATCGGAGGTCACTCGGCTGCTCAGTCCGGTGGCAGCTCCTGGTACATCAGGCTCGTGTCGATCCCGGCCCGCCGGTTGCGGAACGACTGGATCGCGTAGATCACGATCCCCAGCCCGAAGATCAGGAGGGTCATGGTCACCCCGGTCCGGTTGAGGTAGTCGAGCTGGCTCTCGGTCTCCCCGATCCCGACGTAGTTGAGGATCGGGCTGATCCCGGCGAACCAGTACAGGACCACCGCGAACACGACCCAGATCAGCCCCAGGACCGGCAGCAGCCGACCCCACGGGGCGTCCCGGCCGATGTCCGGCCGGGTGAAACGCACGAGCAGGGCATTGATCCCGGGCATGATCCAGGTCAGGCCGGCGGCCAGGATCGAGAACCACAGCGTCGAGACCAGGTTGAGCTTACCGTCGACCGGCGCCAGGAACCCGAGCCCGATGCTGGGCAGGATCGCGAAGTTCTGGAACAACGCGAAGACGGCCGCCACGACGATCGCGGCCAGGATCGCGTTGGCCGGCGCCCGCAGCCGCTCGGACACGGCCCCGAACCACTCGGGCACCTGGCGGTCCAGGCTCCAGGCGAGCTGGACGCGTGACAGGAAGGCGATGTAGACCGGGCAGAGCAGGAACGGGAAGAGGGTCACCGCGAGGCTGACGAGGGTCCAGATCGGCCACAACCCCGGCACCGCGATGGCGCCCATCAGGGGCATCGAGTTCGGTTGCCCGAGGGCCAGCGGCGGATCCGTGATGAATCCCCAGTACTGGGCGCCCCAGGCGACCTGCCCGTCGAGACCGAGCCGGTAGCTGATGAAGTCGGTGTAGACCGAGCTCATCAGGACCGCGATCAGCAAGGCGCCCAGGAGCGCGGTGAGCGTGCCCCGCCGGACGTTGCCCCGGATCTCACCCGAGATGTAGGCCGAGTACTGGAAGCCGATGTAGTTGAGCAGCACGATCCCGGCGATGAACGCGAAGATGCTCGGGTCGAGGTTGATGCCCTCGGCCTTGAACCCGGCCGCCGCCCCGGCCGCGGCCAGCTGGTCGACCGTCAGGCCACCGGTGTGCGCCGGCAGGTTCGCCGCGAAGGCCTCGGGCGTGATCGCGGCCATGCCGACGACGAACATCAGCACCGCCCCGGCCAGGCCCAGCACCGCCAGCCCGGTGATGATCGAGTGGAAGCGGCGCACCGGCTGGAAGGTGATCAAGGCGATCAGGCCCAGGACGACGAGCGAGGCGAGGAAGCCGGGCACGCCGGTGATCGCGCCGGTGCTGTCGGTCAGCCACGAGTTGGCCCCGTTGAAGAACTCCGAGCCCGTTCCGATCCCGATCACCCGGCCCGTGATCTGCAGATTCCGGACGACGATCGGGACCTCGAACGCGATGATCGCCAGCGAAGCAAAGGCGAGCGTCCAGCTCTCCAGCCAGCCGATGAACGGCCCGATCCGGGGCACGATTCGCGACGTGAACACGTAGTCACCGCCGGACCGGGGCATGACCGACGTGAGCGACGTGAAGATCAGCGCCAGCAGGACGCAGAACGCCCCGACGATGATCGCGCCCCATCCGTACGTCGTGAACCCGGCGACGCCGATGGGCACGAACGCCAGCGAGTAGAAGACCGGATACCAGCCGACGCCGGCCCCGATGAACGCGGCGGCGTTGAAGAACAGCGCGTTGGTCACGCTTACTTCGCGGACCAACCCCGACGACTGCCGGGTGAACAGCGCGCGACCCTCGGACGTGGAGGCCATTGCGGCGCGACCCTCCCTTCTGGTCGAACCGCGCCGGGAGACCACGGGCGGTCGCCGAGCCGAGCTCTCCCGCCCCCGTCGGGTCGAGTCGTCCTCCGGATGTCGGAGTGCCGCCAGTATACTGACGGCCCCGTGGCCCAAACAGCGCTACCGACTACTCTTGCGAACCCGCTCGCCGAGGCGCTCCGGCTGATCGAGCTGGCCGAGACACAGGGCGCGGTGCTGCGCTTGATGGGCGGTCTCGCCTTCCACGCGCAGGCGCCGGACTGGACCGCCGGGGTGGAACGCGAGCGGCGCGACATCGACCTCGCCACGACGGGCCGTCACCGCAAGGCCGTGACCGAGCTCCTGGCCGGCAACGGTTACGTCCCCGACCGCCAGTACAACGCGCTGTACGGCCACAAGCAGCTCTACTTCGTGGACCCGGCCCGGCAACGCCCGGTCGACGTGCTCGTGGACCGCCTCGAGATGTGCCACGCGTTCGTGTTCTCCGACCGGCTCGCCCTCGACCGGCCAACCCTGCCGCTCGCCGAGTTGCTCCTGTCCAAGCTGCAGGTGGTGAAGCTCAACCGCAAGGACGTCCTCGACATCCTCATCCTCCTCGCCGAGCATCCGCTGACGCCGGACGATAGCGGGATCAACACGACCAGAGTCACGGACCTCACCTCGGCCGACTGGGGCTGGTGGCGGACCGCGACCGGCAACCTCGAGCGCTTGCTGGCCTTCCTCGAGACGGAGATCGGACCCACGGACCTCGACACGGGGCGGCCCAACCGGTATCGGCCGGCGGCACAGGTCGAAGCGCTGCGGGCCGCGATCGACGCGGCGCCGAAGTCGACCAGGTGGCGGCTCCGCGCGCGGGTCGGCGACCGGATCGCCTGGTACGAGGAGCCCGAGGAAGTCGGTCACGGCCGCTGACTCGGCCGGTTCGAGTCGGTTGGAGGCGGTTAGCCGGTTGTCGGGGTCATCGGGCTGACGAGCTGGAAATAGTTGCCGTCCGGATCGGCGAACGTGGCAATCCAGACCTCGGGTGCCTGTTCGAAGCTATAGGGCTCGCGGACGACCGTCGCCCCGGCCGCCTTGAGCCGGTCGAAGTCGCCCTTCACATCCGCGCTCTCGATGTTCCAGATCAGCCGACCAGGCTCCGGGTTCTTGCCCTTGACCTGGTCGTGGCGCCCGACCGTGAACCCGCCCGAGCCGATGAGCCAGCCGACGTAGCCGCCGTCGTCCCAGCCGGGTTTGCCGAAGAGCCTGGTGTAGTACTCGGTCAGGCGCTCCGGATCCTCGGATCCGATCAGGATGCTGTTGAGGTTCATGCCGTCTCCTTGCCGATTAACGTTGCGACGTCCTGTCGCGACGATTGTCGCGCCCACGAGGGCCCCGGTCCACGGCCCGTCGACAAACGTCAACTTGACAGCCTCCCGGTGGCCGCCCCACGCTGTCGGTCAGGCGCATCCTCTTGCCCAATCAACCTCTGAGGGGAGGCCGGCCGTGGGGCCCGGGTCACCGAACACCGAGCCTGCGACACCGCCGCCGGTGGCACCGAACACGGAGCCTGGTACGCCGCCGCCGGTGGCACCGGCCCAGCCGGTCACGTCCCCGCCCGCGACAGTCCCGCCTCCGGTGCCGCCCACCATCGTGCCGCCCACCACGGTGCCGGTCACGCCGCCGCCCGCACTACCCACCCAGCCCGTCCCCCCGCCCCCCGTGGCGAAGAAGAAGGGCCACGGCTGCTTCTTCAAGGGCTGCCTGACCACGTTGCTGGTTCTCGTCCTGGTGATCGCGGCCGTCGGCGCGCTCCTGGCCCGTCTCCCCCAGCAGCTCGGTCTGTGGCCATCGGGGGCGAGCCTGCTGTCGGGTACGCCGGATCGCGCCGGCGCCGCCGCCATCCTCGACGAGGTCAAGGCCGATGGCATCGACACCGCGGGGATGACCCTGTACGTGATGCCGGTGGAGGGGAAGGACGGCACGCTGGCCTATGCGATCCTCGACACCAGCGCCGGCTTCCGATTCCCCACCGCCACGACCAGCGGACGCAACCCGATCCCGGACATGTTCGTCCGCCTGACCGGCGGGAGCGCGGCCACCGCGGCGCGGGTAGCCCAGGTCGCCATCGAGTACCGCGATCCGGCGGGCCAGACCCTCGGGGTCCTGACCGCATCGAAGTCGAGCATCAACGATTTCGCCTCGGGGGCGATCGATGAGACCGCGTTCAGCAACGCCCTGAGCGGCACCTTCAACCCCGGCGCCGCCCTCGACCCGCTGTCCGGAGGGAGCGCGCCATGAGCCGCCGCGTCCTGGCCCTGCTCCTGGTGACCGCGCTGGCCGTGGCTGGCTGCGACGAAGACCTGGCCCTCGCCCAGGACTTCATCAAGCAGTGGGCACTCGACCACGCCGGCGAGATCGCCAAGAATCAGATGGGCCTCCCCAGTGGTGACGCGTACGTCGACGCGGCGGTCGAGGCGGGCGGGCCCATCCTGCAGCTCAAGGAGGCCGACGAGGCCATGGCCAAGGGGCGGGCCAACCAGGATCCCAAGTCCATGGACGCCGCCCTCAAGCTGCGTCCGAAGGACTGGACCTACCAGCTCTCGCGGGCGGACCTCGCCCTGCAGCTGGGTGACATGACGACCGTCACCAAGTACTGGTATCCGAGCTTCGAGAACGCTCCCGGGACGCCGGGCGGCATCGAGGCCTATCAGCGCCAACAGGGCCAGGAGCTCGAGCTGGTCCACAAGCGAATCAGTCGCGGCGACGGCTCGATCACCGGTTACCGAAGCTATGCGCAGTGCACCACCCTGTACGACCAGCTCCGTCAGCTGTCGCTCAAGGTGACCGAGGTGAGCAAGCCGCCCTCGTACTGGGCGGACCGCCGCCAGGACTGCGAGCAGATCCCGCACTGAGGCCACAGAACCGGAGCGGTCGATCCGTGCGCAATCGGGCCAGGGACAGGGTCGAATGACGACCGTCATCGTGATCGGGGGCGGCGTGGCCGGGATGAGTGCCGCTCACGAGCTGGTGGAGCGCGGGTACAGCGTTCGCGTCTTCGAGCGCCAGTCGCTGCCGGGCGGCAAGGCCCGCAGCGTGTCGGTTGGCGGGACGGGCACGGATGGTCGACGGGACCTGCCCGGCGAGCACGGCTTCCGCTTCTTTCCGCGCTTCTACCGCCACATCATCGACACGATGGAGCACACACCCGTCGGGGGCGGCCGGTCGGCCGCGGACAACCTGGTGGAGGCCAGTCGCGACGAGATCGCTCTCGACGGCCGGACCGCGATCGTGATGACGGCCTGGTTCCCACGCTCGATCGCCGACATCCAGCTGATGCTGTCCGACCGGGTCTCGATCAAGGAGCTCGGCCTCACGGCCGAGGACGAGGACGTCTTCGCGGCGCGGGTCTGGCAGCTGATGACGAGCTGTCGCGAGCGTTCCCTCCAGGAGTACGAGCGCCTGCCGTGGACGACGTATCTCGGTGCCGGGCAGCGGTCGGAGGCCTTCCGGCGCTTCCTGGTCGGAGGCCTGCCCGGACGCTCATCGCGGCCACGCCCAAGGAGGCGAGCACGGATGTCGGGGGCACGGTCCTGACCGAGCTGGTCTATGCGACCACCAGACCCGGGATCAGCGCCGACCGCCTCCTGTGCGGGCCGACCAACGACGTCTGGCTGACGCCCTGGCTGGCCTGGCTGCGCTCGCGCGGGGTTGACTACCACCTCGATGCGGAGGTCACCGCGATCGACTGTCGCGACCGGCGCATCGCGGGGGTGACCGTCCGCGAGGGCGGGGTGGAGACCACGGTCACCGGCGACTACTACGTCGCCGCCGTTCCGGTCGAGCGGATGGCCCCGCTGGTGACCAAGGCGATGTGCGCCGTGGATCCGATCCTGGCCGGGATCGCGACGCTGGCCGGCGACGTCCGCTGGATGACCGGCATTCAGTTCTATCTGGCGGAGCAGGTTCCGATCGTCGCCGGTCACGTCACCTACATCGAGACGCCGTGGGCCTTGACTTCGATCTCGCAAGCCCAGTTCTGGACGGGCTACGACCTCGCCAACTACGGCGACGGCACGGTCCGGGACATCCTGTCGGTCGATATCTCCGACTGGGACGCGCCGGGGGTGCACGCCACGACCAAGCCGGCGGACCAGTGCACCGCGGAGGAGATCGCCGCCGAGGTCTGGGCGCAGCTCAAGCATGCGGTCAACGAGCACGGACAGGTGATCCTCTCGGATGACCTGCGGCGTGGGTGGTACCTCGACCGCGACATCTCCCGCGGCTCCACGGTGGAGCCGGGCGACATCCACGTCGACGAGATGGACGTCGACGCCGAGCCGCTGCTGGTCAACAAGGCCGGTCGCTGGAACATCCGACCCACCGCCCACACGGGCATTCCGAACCTGTTCCTGGCCTCGGACTACGTCCGCACGAACACCAACCTGGCCACGATGGAGGCGGCCAACGAGGCGGCCCGGCGGGCGGTCAACGGGATCCTCGACGCCACGGATTCGCCGGCCGCGAATTGTCGGGTGTGGCCGATCTACGAGCCCTGGATCCTGGCGCCGCTGCGCTGGTACGACGCCCGCCGGTACGCTCGCGGCTTGCCCTGGGACCCTCGGCCGCCGCTGCCCATCCGGATCGTGCACGCCATCCTGTCGGTCCTGGGCCGGCTCGTCATCGCGCTCCGCTACCGCCTCCGACGCCGCTGACATGGCCCACGCCCCCGATCGGAGCGTCGAGCAGGGCCCGGGCGCGGGCAGCGTCGAAGTGCCCGCCGTGCGGCTCGAGGTTGGCCAGCGCCCGGGCGACCGCGGCTGACCGTTCGATCGACCCGGCCGCGTGGCTCGCCGCGAGCTCGATGTCCGCGAGGGCCGCCTCGTAGGGCATGTCCAGCCGCGCGGCGATCGAGCGCGCCCGCTCCCAGTCGCGGCGGGCCTGGGCGACGTCGCCTTCGATCAGATGGGCCCGCCCATCGAACGTCGCGACCCGCGGCTGAGCGGCACGGTTGAACCGGGCGAACCGCCGCAGACCGGTGATCGCGTGGCGGGCCAGCCGGCGCGCCTCGCGATCCGTCGGCGCCACGGCCCAGCGGTCGATCAGGACCTCGGCCGCGCCCTCGATGCCGAGCATCGTGTGAAAGGACGGCGGAGGGAAGCCGTCGACGAGGGGTGGGACCGCCAGGGCGTCGACCAAGGCCGCGGCCGAGTCCCCGGCTCGAGCGTGGGCCTTGGCCACCAGCCCGCGGAGCAGGATCTCGTCCGACTGATGGACTTGCGGTCCCAGCAGCCCCGCGAGCTCATCGACCACCTGGAGGTCCAGCCGGTCCTGGGCAAGGTCGGTGGCCACCACCGCGGCCAGGCTCCACAGCCGGCTCTGGATCAACCCCTCCGGCCCGAGGGCGGTCACCGCTTCACGGGCGTTGGCGCCCGCGAGGTCGAACTGACCCTGATGGAGATAGGCGTAGCCGACGTGGGAGTGGCACGTGTGCCAGCGCATTCGATCGCCGACGTCGCGAAAGATCGCGATCCCGCGCTGCGCGGTTCGGCGCGTGGCGTCCCAGTCGGCCACCACGAGGTGGTAGACCCCTTCGAGCTCGGCCGCGTACCCGGCGGCGTCCGGGTTGCCCACCCGAGCGCTCGCGCCATCGGTCAGCCGGCGATAAGACCGGGCGATCCGATGCATCTGTACCAACCCGAACAGGAACGCGACGGAAGCAAAGGCCACCACCCCTTCCTTGGAGTCGCCCGCGGGCTCGGCGTGATTGAGCGAGGCGAGCATGGCGTGGACCATCCGGAACAGGTCGTTGCGCCAATACGAGACCTCCGCCAGGTAGCGGTGGCATTCCGAGATCGCCAGGGCGCGGTCGCGCTCCGACTCGGCGATCCGGCGCTGATGGATCCGTCGCCAGCCCTGGAGCCCCAGCTGACGTCCGATCGACAGCGACCGCCGGACGCGCCCGCGTGGATTGGGGGCGCCGAGCAGCTCGAGGCAGGCCTCGAAGTGGGACAGCGCCTCGCGGTACCGAGTCGACTTGACCAGCGCGATCCCGGTCCAGCGTTCCCAGTCGGCTCGGGTCGACGCCGGCGTCGGTCGACCGCTGGCTTCGTCGAGCGCCAGGGCTTCGCCGAGGAAGCCCAGCGTTTCGGCGTTGGCGTAGTTCTGGAGGGCCTGCTCGCCGGCGCGACCCAGGTAGTGGAGGGCCTTCTCGGTGGTACCCGATCGACTCCAGTGGTGAGCGAGCAGTGGCACCAGGGGCTCCAGGTCCGCGACGTGCGCCTCGTACCACTCGGCGACGGCCTGATGGAGGGGTCTTCGCTGGGCGTAGACCAGGAGGTCGTAGGCGACCTCCTGGGTGATGACGTGCGTGAACAGGTAGGCGAGATCGGGTTCGGGCGTCTCGAGGCGGGTGAGGTCGAGGCCGGTGGCCCGCTCCAGCGCCAGGGTGACCGAGCCACGCGCGTCCTTCAACGGATGGACGTCGCTCAGGATCCCGACCCGGAACAGGCGACCGATGACGCTCGCGACCTTGAGCGTCAGCTGCTCCGATGGCGACAGGCCGTCGATCCGGCCGGCGATGACGCCATGCACCGAATCCGGAACATCGAGGTCGCGCAGGTCGGTCACCCCCACGGCGAGGCGGCACGTGTCGCCCGTCACGATCAGGTGACCGGCATCGCGGAGGGCGTACGCCAGCTGCTCGCTGAAGAACGGGTTGCCCTCGGCCCGTTCCTCGATGAAGCTGCCGACCCCCGGCGGGAGCGTGTTGACGCCGAGGGCGTGGCGAACCAGCGCGTCGACGTCGTCGGCCGCGAGTGGGCCGAGCGCGATCCGTCGCGCGCCGGGCTCGGCCAGGGCGCGGGCGAACTCGGGTGGAGCCCCGGCGCCCATCGGCCGGGTCGAGAGGAGGAGCAGGGCGCCGGGCACCCGCCGGGCGACGGCAAGCAGCAGCGCCCACGAGCTCGAGTCGGCCCAGTGGACATCTTCGAGCACGATGATGCGGGGACCGGAAGCGGTGGCACTCGTGATCAGTTGAATGGCGAGGTCGCGGATCGCATCGGCCCGGACGTCGGCCTCCAGGCCCGCGACCAGCGGCGTCGGGGCCAGCTCGATCGGGAGGATCGCGTCGAGGAGGGAGGCGCGCTCGAGCAGGTTGGGTTCGTCGGCCAGGCTCGCGAGAACGGCCGCCTCGACCGCTGGCCGATCCGTGCCGTCGACGCCGAGCAGCTCCAGCAGCGGTCGGCGCCAGACGTAGTAGGCGGTCGACCGCTCGATCGCGTCGGCTTCGCCGACGTGATAGCGCACGGAGCCCGGCGCCTCGGCGACCAGCTGAGCGAGGATCTCGGACTTGCCAACGCCCGGCTCGCCTTCGATCACGACCACCCCGCCGCGCCCGCCCGCCGCGAACCGCTCGACGCGGTCGGTCAACGTGGCCCATTCCGGCGCACGGCCAACCATGGTCCGAGGTCCGCCCTGGCGGGCCGCAGGCCGAACCGGCTCGCCGCCCGCGGTCTGCGGCTCTACCCGGAAGGCTTCCGTCGCCTCAGCCTTCCCCTTCAGGTGGAGGCCCCCGACCGGGCTGATCAGCAACCCAGCCGCGGCCAGTCGAACGGTCGCGGCGCCGGCCGTGGTGGCGTCGGAGCGGACCTCGCCCGCGCTCGACTGCATGAGCCGGGCGGCGAGATTGACGACATCGCCGAGCATCGCGTACTCGCACCGCTCGGGGCTTCCCCGGATGCCGGTGAACGCCCGGCCGGTCGTCACGCCGGCGCTGACCGTAAGCCCCAGACCGGTCAGGGCGTCGAGGAGCGCGCGGGCGGCAAGCGCGCCGCGCGCCGGGTCGTCCTCATGGGTTCGGTCCGGAAGGCCCCACGCGGCGACGAGGGTGAGTCCCTTGTCGTCATCCACGATCTGATTGAGGCTGCCGTCGTAACGGTCGATGACGGCCTGCGCCGACCCGAACGCCCGCTGGACCAGGTCCAGCGCACCGGGCGCATCGGGGTCGAGATCGTGGATTCCGACGAAGAGGACCGTGAGTCGCCGGAACTCGGCGAGCCAGCCGGTCTGGCCTGCCCGCACCCGGGCCACGAGCTCGCGCGGCAGGAATCCTGCCAGCAGATCCTCCGACGGTCGGGTAGCCACATCCGCCGTCTCGTGGGCATCCATCGGACGGTCGGCATCAGCGGCCCGCGGCTCGCGGCCGGCCCCGGGCGGGCGGCCGATCGCGGTCACGACGACGAGATCGGGGCTGTCCTCGACGGAGGGACCGCTCAACCCGCTCGCGGATGCCGCCGCCGCCGTGAGCACCAGCTCGCCAGGTCCGGCGTGGGCGGCTGCGGCGCCGGCGCCAGCGAAGGGTGGGCCGCCCACGACCCAGCGCCATTCGTCCCGGACACCACCCACGACGCCCACCCAGATCGCCCCGATCGCAATGCCGGCCCGGGCTCGGACCCGCTCACGCTCGACGGGTGGCCGTGCACTGAGGATCTCCTGGCCTTCCAGCGCAGCGGTGGCCGCAGCGACCACCGCGGCGGCGGTCGCGTCCGGGGTCGCCTGCCAGACGGCGAGGATCGCGTCGCCGGCGAAGCTCACGACGTCGCCGCCGTTGGCCCGGATCCGGTCGATCACGTCGCCGAACGAGGCGTCCAGGATTCCGGCCAGCGTCTCCGCACCGTCCGGTCCGCGCTGGGCCAGGCGCTCGGTCAGGGCCGTGAAGCCGGTGATGTCGATGACCAGGACGGCTCCGGAGGTCCGCCATCCGTCGGGCTCGGCCACGTCCATCCCGCCGCGGACCAATCGCTCGGTCAGGATCGCCGGAACGAACGGGGCGAAGGACCCCTCCAACATCGGCGTGAGGATACTCGCTGTGTGCAACACTCCGGCCCATGGTCCCGCGTCTGGGGCCGATCGAACCTGGAGGGCCTCGACCGATGGCCCCTGTCCGCCGCATCGCGATCCTGGGCGGAGGAATGGCCTCCCTGACCACGGCGCTGGAGCTGACCAGCACGCCTGACTGGTCGACGCGCTACGACATCACCGTGTACCAGATGGGCTGGCGTCTCGGCGGCAAGGGTGCGAGCAGCCGGAACCCCGCAGCGTACGGTCGGATCGAGGAGCATGGCCTGCATGTCTGGTTCGGCTGCTACGACCACGCGTTTCGGACGCTGAGAGCCTGCTACGAGGAGTTGGCTCGGCCCGCCGGCTCGCCGTTCGCCACCATGGACGAGGCCTTCACGCCCCAGAACGAGACGCCGTACTTCGAGCGCGTCGACGGTCACTGGACCGTCTGGCCGCTGTGGTTCCCACCGGGGCCCGACCGGCCCGGCACAGGCGGCGACATGCCCTCGACCTGGGATTACCTGGTGATGGCGATCGAGAGCATCGTCCACGGCGCCGAGGCGCTCCTCCACCTGACCGGGGCGCCACGGGGCGGGGATCCGGCGGTGGGTGATGTTCCGGCCGCGCCGCCGCACCCAGGCATCGCCCACTGGCTGGCCACGCACGTGCCGCATCCGGTGATGAGCGGCCCCGATGCGGCGCTGGGCGCCGCGCTCCATGTGGCGCGGACAATCCCTCGCGACCCCGCGGCGCATGAGCCGGTCCACCTCGCCGCGCTGCTGTGGCTGCTCGAGCAAGCCAAGACCTGGCTCCTCACCCACCTCGCCAAGGAGTCGTCGTCGAGCACGGACCTGCGGCGGGCCGTCATCGAGCTCGACCTCGGGCTCACCCTCGTCATCGGCTGCCTCCGCGACGGGGTTCCGGGGCAGGGATTCGGGGCGATCGACGACGAGGATGCGCGAGCGTGGTTCCGCCGCCACGGGGCCGCCCCGACGACGGTCGATTCGACTCCCATCCGGGCCCTGTACGACCTCTACCTCGCTTACGAGGACGGCGACCAGTCTCGCCCGGCGTTGGCGGCCGGCGTGGCGATCCATGCCGTCCTGCTGCTGGCCCTCGGCTACAAGGGGGCCGTCGTCAACGAGATGCGGGCCGGCATGGGGGAGGTGGTCATCGCCCCGATCTATCAGGTCCTCGAAGCCCGCGGGGTCAAGTTCGCGTTCTTCCATCGGGTCGAACGGCTGGAGCTGACGCCCGACCGCACGCGTCTCGCCCGGATCCACCTCGCCCGCCAGGTCGGCCTGAACGACGGCTCGACAACCGGCTATCGGCCGCTGCAGCCGGTCGACGGGTTGCCCTGCTGGCCGAGCGAACCGCTCATCGATCAGATCAAGAATGGCGAAGCGCTCGGTGGCGTGGATCTCGAGTCGCGCTGGAGCGGTTGGGTAGACGTCGACCATCCCGTGCTCGAGGTCGACCGTGACTTCGACGTCGCTGTCCTGGGCATCTCGCTCGGTGGCCTGCACGACATCGCCGCCGACTTCCGTGCCGACGATCGCTGGCGCGACATGCTCGACCACCTTGGCACGACGCAGAGCGCATCGGCCCAGCTTTGGATGGATTCGTCCCTGGCCGACCTCGGCTGGAACCTGGGTCCCGTCCCGGCCGACGCCGCGCCCGAGCCGCTGGACGTGTGGGCCGACCGATCGGAGCTGCTGCACCTCGAGCACTGGCCGGCGCCGGGCCCACGCTCGCTCCAATATCTGTGCGGGGCCATCCCCGGTGATGACTATCTCCGGCCGCCAACCGACACGGGCGTCCCGGCGGCCGCCCTGGCCGACGTCGCCTCGATCACGGCCACCTGGCTGTCGGGCGCGGGAATCGCCATGTGGCCGGGCG
Source organism: Chloroflexota bacterium (assembly GCA_034666965.1). Lineage (GTDB taxonomy): Bacteria > Chloroflexota > Limnocylindria > Limnocylindrales > CSP1-4 > Chersky-267. Next base: position 17,356 of record JAXDKT010000110.1, read on the forward strand.
CCCGATCGGCGACCGGCGGGTTCGACTGGGAGCGGCTCCACGACCCGGCTGGCGGCCTGGGCTCCGACCGGCTCGCCGCCCAGTACCTGCGCGCGAACATCGATCCGTCCGAGCGCTACGTGCTCTCGCTCCCGGGCACGGCCCGCTACCGCCTGGCCGCGGACGGATCGGGCTACGAGAACCTGGTGCTGGCCGGCGACTGGACCCGGACCGACTGGAACGTCGGCTGCATCGAGGCGGCGGTCTCGTCCGGGATCAACGCCGCCGCGGTGATCGAGGCCCGCGAAGGGCAGTCTCAGCGACCCGTGTCCGCCCCATAGCGGAGGTAGACCACCCCCGAGCCGAAGGTGCGGGTCTCGAGGCGCCCCTGAGGCTCCCACTCCTCGCGTCTAGTCAATGTGGAGGACTCGATCGGCGCGCTGCACCAAATGCACGTCGTGTGATGCGACCAGCAGCGTTCGACCATCGCCACGGAGTTCCGCTAGAAGGCCAATGACCTCGTCAGCGGTGGAGCGGTCGAGGTTTGCGGTTGGTTCATCGACGATCACCAATGGCGGATCGCCGAAGAGGGCCCGAGCAATTGCTACCCGCTGGCGCTCTCCACCCGACAGTTGAGCCGGAAAGTGGCTCGATCGTCCGTCAAGTCCTACGCGGGCCAGCAAGTCTTGTGCTCGTTTGCGGCCGTCAATCCGAATGCCGGTGGGAATGTGTCCAAGAGCGACATTCTCCGCCGCCGTCAGGTGCTCGAGAAGTCCTCCCGATTGAAACACGAACCCGATCAACCCTCGCCGTCGCTCCGCTAGAGCGCCTCGAGGTGATCCTTCGAGCGCCACTCCCTGCCATGTGACCGTCCCGGCTGCGGGCGTCAGCAGCCCGGCAGCGATACGGAGGAGGGTGGTCTTGCCGGATCCCGAACGGCCCGCGATGGCGAGGAACTCGCCCGGCATGACATCGAGCGACAAACCAGTCAAGACCTGGATCTCACCAGGGCGGCTCGGTGTTGGAAACGAAATCCGGATGTCCCGCAAGGCGATCATCGGGAGCCCTGAACTCGCGTCAGCATTGGAGTTGATCATGACTGCAGTCGGCGGAGTCCCAGCCATGTCGCGACCAAGGCGATGATCAACGAGGCCGCGGCGGCGAGGCCGATGGCCACCGGCAGCGACGAGGCCAACTGGAGACCCGACCCTAGAAGCCACGCTCCGATGGCAGCCAGAATCGCCGCCGGCAGCATGACTACGGTGCGGCCGACGAAGACCAGCTGTCGAACCTGCCGACCCGACCACCCGGTTGCCTGCATGACCTCGATAGACGGTCTCCGTGATGAGAGGTCGAGCTGGATGGTCGCCAGGACGAATGCCACTGAACCAATGGCGGAGCCAGCAAGAAGCAGCAATTGAAGGATCCCCAGGGACTCAGCGACTGCCGCCGCAAGCAGAGTCGGACCACTGTGCGCTGCCGTCAGCGCGAACGTGATCACGGAGAGGCCCACGGCCGTTCCAGCCGTGGCAAGGCCGAGTATCTCCACGCCGGTTCGACTCGGTCGCGCGACGGCCCAGCGAAATGCGAGACTGAGGATCCCTCGGACAGGTAGACGCAGGAACGGCGAACGACCAACTGCAATCTCGCCGCTGTCGATCCGGTGGATGCCGGCCGTGCGTTCCGCTGCGAGGGTGCCCGCCACAGAGCTTGTCAGCCAGATGCCCGCGAGCAGTTGGCCTGCACCGAGTGCGACGAGGCTTCGGCCGCCGAGCCACCAGGCGGCAACAGCAAGCGCAGAGATGACACCCGTAGCCACAAGCGCCTCGGCGACCGTCCAGCGAAGCATCGCTCGCCGAGACCAGCCGATGGCCCTAAGGATGGCGATCTCCTGAGTCCGGCGGGCCAGCTGCACAACCTGCAACCCCACGGAGAAGACAGACGCTGCCAAGAGGGAAAGCGCGAGCAGCGTGGTGTCTGTGGTACTGAAGCCTCGCTCGATTCGCTGCGCAGAACCGATGGTCGCCCAGTTCTGGCGAACCCAGCCGAGGTCACCGGGTGGGTCTGTCGAAACGTCGTATCCCGGTACGTACAGGTCGATCGCCTGAGGTGAAGAGCCAGCCACGATGTCCACATCGAGACCCATGGCCGCGATCGTGGAGGCGACCGCCTCGACCTTCGCCTGGGCTGCTGCGTCGAACCCGGTCAAACCGGCCAGTCGCACGCGCACAGCGTCGATGGGATCCTGTCCGCGCAAGAGCTGCGCGGCCGCCAGGTCTGTAATCGCGAGGGGTGGGCTGGCAAGCAGTCCAGCTGGGCTTAGGGTTGGCGTCATCGCGCGAGGAGTGATCGAGGATCCTGAAACGTCCGCGATCAGTGTCGTGGCGGGAACCTCATAGGCGCCAATAGGAACGTGATTGAGGGGGTTCGTCGGGAGGGCCAACTCGG
>JAXDKT010000111.1:0-14404 GCA_034666965.1 Chloroflexota bacterium
CACGCTGTTCATCCCGTTCGCGATCGTGGTCGCCCTGACCGGGCTTGTCGTGTGGATGTTCCCCGCACCACGGCTGATCGCGACCGCGGTCGTCCCCGGCAACCTCGACAAGCTGCTCGGTCTCAACGTCCTGCTCCTGGGCTGGCGCCTGGTGGCGCTTGGGCAGGCCTTCCTGGACACGCGCTTCGGCCGGCTCGGTCGCCTCGGGGTGGTCGGGCTGGCGATCGTGGTCCTGGTCACCGTTCTGCCCCACGTCGGCGCGCAGTACGTCGGCGGGATCGCCCGGTCCACCTTCGCCGACGTCTTCGACGGCGACGTCCTGGCCGCCCGGTCGGGTCGCGAGATCGGCCAGGAGCCCGGGCCCAACGACCGATTGAACGTCCTCCTGGTCGGCATCGACGCCGGACGCGGCCGGGATCATGCCCTGACCGATTCGCTGATCGTGGTGTCGGTCGATCCCGTCGCCAAGTCGGTCAGCATGGCCTCGCTGCCACGCGACTTGGTCAACGTCCCGCTGGGCGACGGGCGAGCCTTCGCCCCCAAGCTGAACAGCCTGCTGAGCTACGCCGGCGCGCGCAAGGACGAGTTTCCCGACGGGGGCATGCGCACCCTCGAGAACGCGGTCGGCTCCCTGCTCGGGATCAACATCCATTACTACGCGACGATCGACCTCCAGGGATTCGTCCAGATGGTCGATGCCGTCGGTGGGGTCGACGTCAACGTCAAGCAGCCTCTCGACGACCCCAAGTACGGGGGCTACGGGATCGGCAAGGGCGGTTGGTCGGTCGACGTGGGTGAGCACCACTTCGCCGGCGCGGATGCCCTCGCCTATGCCCGCGTCCGACGCTCGGTGGGACAGACCGACTTCACCCGCCAGGCCCGCCAGCAGGAGATCCTCCTGGCGCTCCGCGCGAAGGTGGTCAAGGGCGATGCCCTGTTCAACCTGCCGAGCCTGCTCGCGGGGGTCGGCCAGACCGTCTCCACGGACCTGCCCGCGGAGCGCCTGCCGGACCTGGCCGTCCTGGCCAGCGAAATCCCGTCGAAGCAGATCGTTCGGGTGGTCGTCCGCTACCCCCTGGTCCGCCCCGCCAAACCTGGCCAGAACAAGTACGGCGCGGTCCAGTTGCCCGAGATCGATCGGATCCTGGCCATGGCCGCGGCGCTCTTCCCGGCGCCCGGAGGCACGCCCAAATCCTGGGACCCGAAGGAATCGTTCGAGCCGAGCACCGACCCGGGGGCGATCCCGACCGACAGCCCCGGTGGCTGATCGAGCCTAGTACCCGAGGGCCGCCAGGCGCCGGCCCATCCTCCGGGCGGCTCTGGCCCGATGCGAGATCCGGTTCTTCTCGACGGCCGACCATTGACCCAGGGTCCGACCTCCCGGTGACTCGCCGGCCGGCTCGAAGATGGGGTCGTAGCCAAAACCGCCGGAACCGCGCGGCGCCGCGGCGATCCGACCCCGGCACGTGCCCCGCGACTGGGCGACGATCGGGACCTGCCCGGGTCGGGCGGCTTGGGCCGGATCCGCCAGGGCCAGGACGCACACGTAGCGGGCCCCGCGCCGCTCGGGGGGAAGGCCATCGAGGGCAGCCAGCAGCTTGGCGTTGTTGTCGACGTCGCTCGCGTTCGGGCCGGCATAGCGACGGGTTCGAACCCCGGGTGCGCCGTCGAGCGCTTCGACCTCGATCCCGGAGTCGTCGGCCAGCGTGGGCAGCCCGCTCAGGCGGGCGTAGGCACGGGCCTTGAGCCGGGCATTGGCCTCGAAGGTCGTCCCGTCCTCGATCGGGTCGGCCTCCGCCGGCACGCCCGCCTCGTCGAGCGAGATGAGCTCGGCCCGGGCCGGACGCAGCAGCTCGCGCAGCTCGGCCAGCTTGTGGGGCGAGCGGGTGGCGACGACGATTCGCGGACGGTCGCGCTGGTCCCGGCTCACCGCTCGACGGTGGCGACCGCCGCGGCCTGTGCCTCGAACAGCTGAGACAGTCCGAGCTGGGCCAGGTCGAGCAGGCCGTTCATTGCCGCCCGGTCGAACGGCCGGCCCTCGGCCGTGCCCTGGACCTCCACGTAGGTCTGGGCATCCGCGCCGACCACGTTGAAGTCGACGTCCGCCCGGGAATCCTCGGGATAGTCCAGGTCGAGCAGCGGGACCCCGTCGACGATGCCGACGCTGACCGCCGCGATCCGGCCCAGGAGGGTCCGCTCCATGCCGTAGGTGATGAGCGCCGCGGCCAGGGCGACGTAGCCGCCGGTGATCGACGCCGTGCGGGTGCCACCGTCGGCCTGGAGGACGTCGCAGTCGACCGTGACCGTCCGCTCGCCGAGCTTGGCCAGGTCGACGACGCCGCGCAGCGAGCGCCCGACCAGGCGCTGGATCTCGTGGGTGCGGCCTCCGATCCGGCCCTTGGCCGACTCGCGCTGGCTGCGCTCGGCGGTGGCCCGTGGGAGCATCGAATACTCGGCGGTCACCCAGCCTGTGCCCTTGCCGCGGAGATGGGGCGGCACCCGGTCCTCGACGGTGGCGGCGCACAGCACCTCGGTGTCACCGACCCGAATCCGGCACGAGCCCTCGGCCCACTTGAGGACGCCCAGGGTGAGGGTGACCGGCCGGAGCTCGTCGGGGCGACGACCGTCGGCCCGGATCGTGGGCGGGTTGCCGATCGTCATCGCGGCGGCTCCTTGGTGGCGGTCGTCTCGACCGCGGGCTGTCCCGTCGCGGCCTGGCTGGCGCGCTCCTCGTCCTTGGCAGCATCCCACAGCTCGTCGAGCTGGGCGAAGTCGAGCTCGCGCAGGGCGACACCGCGTGCGGCGGCAGCCCGCTCGACCGACCCGAACCGGCGCCGGAACTTGTCGTTGGCGGAACGGAGGGCGGCTTCGGCTTCCACTCCATGGCGCCGGGCCAGGTTGACCAGGACCATGAGGAGGTCGCCGATCTCCTCCGACCGGTCGGGCGGGGTCTCGGCGGCCAGCAGCTCGGCCAGCTCCTCGTGGACCTTGTCCACGATCCCCTCGATCGTGGGCCAGTCATAGCCCAGCGAGGCCGCCCGTTCCTGCATCTCCTGGCTGGCGGCCAGAGCCGGCATCGATCGGCTGATGCCCTCGAGGGCACTCCGCGGGGCAGTCGGCGCACCGCGCTCGCTGTCGCTCGCCGGAGCGTCCCCGGCTGTGGCCGTATCAGCGGCGGCGGCCCGCTCCGCTGCCTTGATCGTCTCCCATTGGCGGTTGACGTCGGCCGCGGTGCGCGCCTCGGCGTCGCCGAAGACGTGCGGGTGGCGGCGGACGATCTTGGTCGCCAGTGCGGCCTGGACGTCGGCCAGGTCGAAGATCCCGGCCTCCGCCGCCAGTTGCGCGTGGAGCACGACCTGCAGGAGGAGATCGCCGAGCTCGTCGGCCAGGTCGGGCGTGGCCCCCCGTCCGAGCGCGTCGTAGACCTCGTAGGCCTCCTCGAGAAGGTGCTTGCGGAGCGACTCGTGGGTCTGCTCGCGGTCCCAGGGACAGCCGTCGGGCCGGCGCAGCCGGTCGGAGATCCAGGGCATCGACCAGGGACCGGCGGCCGCCAGCTCGGGCGCGATCGGGCCCAGGTAGAGCGGGCCGGCCAGGTCCTCGACGGTCAGCTCGCCGACCGTCGTGCCCTCGGCCACCCGGAACCTCCCGACGGGATGCCCGGCCGGGTACAGCCGCCCGAGCAGGGTCAGTGGATCGTCACCGCCGGGGCCTGCCCGGCCGGGCAACGGACTGGGTGGCGACGGGGAGGGCGTCGCCGTCGCGCCATCCGCTCCGGAGCCCCGCCCGAGGAGGGCCGCCAGGGGCACGATCAGGAGCGGCCGGGACGGCTCGATCGGGCTGGCCACGAGGTGCTCGGCGGTGACCACCTGGAGGCCGTCCGCGGGGTCGAGCCCCCAGCGCAGACGGGCCTCGGCGAGCAGCGCGTCGAGCACGGTCGGCGGTTACGAGGTCGGGGCTGTGAGGTCCGGCGTGATGTCGGCCTTCAGCTTCTCGGCGTCGTACCAGTTCTGGAACGCGTTGGCCTTGAGCGCCTCGAGCTGGGTCGCGTCGGGCTTGCGCGACTGCTCCTCGCGGACCAGGTAGATGTACAGGCCGTTGTCGGTCGTGACCACGTCACTGGGCTTGCCGATCGGGGCGGCGAAGATGGCCGTCTCCTGGGCCGCATCGAGCTGGTTCCTGGCGATCCAGCCGAGATCGCCACCCTTGGCCGCCTCGGCGGTCTCCGAGTTGTCCTTGGCCAGCTTGGCGAAGTCCGCCCCGGGCGCATCGGCCTGGGCCTTGATCGCCTTCATCCGGTCCTCGGGGGCCGGGCGTCGATCCTCGAACAGGATGACGTGCCAGCCGTACTGGCTGGCGACCGGCTCGAGCAGGTCGCCCTTTTTGAGCCCGGCCTTGAAGATCGCGTCGCCAAAGCCCTTGTCGAGGCTGCCCTGGGTGAAGTAGCCCAGCTCGCCCCCGTCGGCGCCGGAGCCCGTGTCCAGACTGTCCTTCTTGGCAATCTCGGCGAACTTGGCGGTCAGCTCATCGGGCTTGCCGACGAGGGCCTTGAGCGTGGCGTAGGTCGCCTGCGCCTTGGTCTTGGCCGAGGCCCAGGCCGGATCGGTCGAGGGCAGCGGACTGGCCGCGCCAGGGGCGGCGTCGCCGGGGGTGTACAGGATGTGGCGGACCCTGACCTCGTCGCCGGGGCCTTGGTAGCTACCCGTCGAGATGAAGATGTCGCTGACCAGGCGCTGGGTCGTGGGCTGGTCGGTGACCTCGGCAAGGACCGCCTTCTCGAGGGCGTCGCGGACGATGTCGCCCCGAACCGCATCGCGGTACGAGCCCAACGGGATGCCAGCGGCCTTGATCTTGTCGGTCCAGGTCGAGTCCACGGTCGCGGTACCGATCTCGAGCACCCGCCCGATCCGGTAGCTCCCATCGGCGCCGGCCACGACGGCGGTGGTGCCGCCTTGGGGAGCGGCGAACACGGCCGTGAGGAAGGTGGGGTCGAGCGCGCTGTCGTCGGCCGCCACCCAGCCGGCATCGCCCCCGCTGGCCGCCGAGCTGTCGCTGGAGACCGCCTTGGCGACCTCCTCGAACGTCTTCCCGCCGGTGATGTCCGCCAGGGCCTTGTCGGCCTTGGCTTTGGCGGCCGTCTTCTGGGCCTCGGTCGGATCGGTCGCGCCGGTCGTAACCTCGGGCTCGACGGTGATCGTTGCGATGTGGCGCTGTTCCTTGGTGGTCGCCTCGGTGACCAGTCGCCCGTCGATCTGGGCGTCGTCGACCGTGATCCCCCGGGCGCTCGCGAGCTGGCCCTGGAGCGCCGTGTCGATGAGCCGCTCGAGGGTCGAATTCGACAGACCCTGGCGCTGCTGCTCGAGGACCTGGGTCCGGCTGTCGTGCTCGGCCTGGGTGATCCGACCGAGCTGAAGCTGGTCGCGCAGCTGGGCCTCCGCCTGATCGATCCGGAAGGCATCGACCAGCCCGCGGTCGCGATACGCGTCCTTGCTGATCTTCTGGCCGTTGACCGAGGCCACCTCGCCGAAGTGCTGGTCGATGTAGGTCGCGGCCGCGGCCGCCACGAGGGTCAGCACGCCGATGAAGATCACCAGCCCGAAGGCGAGGTTGACGTAGAGGTTGTGACGATCGTGCGAATCCCGGCCGGAGCGGTAGGACCGCTTCTCGGCGGGCTTGGAGCGGAGGGTCATTCGGACGTGGTTTCCTGCAGATGGGCCCAACGAGCGGGCGGGATTGGGGCGCGTATCGTACACCGCGCCGGCGAACGTCCCGTTGGATCAGCCAGGGGCAGCCGGCGAGTCGCCCGCGAGCCGATCGACGAACGACGCGTAGCGGTCCGCCTCCGCCGCCCAGCCGAGCTCGCGCACTCGATCCCCCGTACGAGCCACGCGCGCCTCGCGCTCGAGCGGATCGTCGGCAAGCCGGGCAATGGCCGCAGCGAGCGCCGCCGCGTCACCGGATGGGTAGGTCAGCACGGCCTCGGCCGCGAAGGTGCGCTCGACGAGCGGCAGCCGCGACGCGACGACCGGCTTGCCCATCGCCCCATACTCGAAGACCTTGGTCGACAGGCTGACCGCGGTGAACTCGTCAAGCCGGGTCGGGGCGATCCCGATGTCCGCCGCGGCGACCGCCGCCGGGACGGCCTCGATCGGGATCCGGCCATGGAACGTGAGCCGGTCGGCGATACCCAGCTGCCGGCTTTGGTCGCGCAGACCTGGCTCGCTGTCGCCGCGCCCGTACAGCTCGAGGCGGACGTCGAGGTCCGGACGCTCGCGAGCCAGTCGAGCGATCGCGTCGACGGTAACGTCGAGCTCGTAGGTGGGGGTCAGCGCGCCGGTGTACACGATCCGGAGCGAGCCGTCCTCGCGGAAGGAGCGGCGCGGATGGGCGGCCGGATCGAACAGCTCGAGGTCGGGCGAATTGGGCACGATCGTCAGCTTGGCCGGCGGGACGCCCAGACCGAGGAGGCGATCGGCCATCAGCTCGTTGACCGCGAAGACCCGGTCGGCGAAGCCGATCGACAGCCGTTCCTGGAGGAGCAGGCCGCGCCGGATCAGCGGACTGCGCACGTGCGGGAAGCGGGTCTTGAAGAACTCGGGCATCGCCTCGTGGAGGTCGAGGATGACCTTCACGCCGGCCAGCTTGAGCGGTAGCGCCGCGAACACCAGGAAGTCGGGCAGGCTGTGGACCTGGACCATGGCGTAGCGCCGGCGGCGATGGGCCCGGGCGGCTGCCCAGCTCGCCCGGACGAGGAAGCTGAGGTACTCGCGCAGGTAGACCCACAGTCGGGCGCCCTGGTGGCGCTGGACGCCCAGACGGGTCACCCGCACGCCGTTGAGCACGCCTTCTGGCGGCTCGCCCGGCAGGCGCAGGGCGATGACGTCGACCGGTCGACCGCGGGCAGCCAGCCCTTCAGCCTCGCGCCGGACCCGGGGGTCCTCCTCGTAATAGGCATGGACGATCATGCACACCGGCCGGACTCGGCTCTGGCCGGTGCCCCGGTCGGTCACCGAGTCAGCGGCCCGCGAGGGCGTTGAGGCGGTTCAGCAGGGCGGTCTCGGATCCGTCGGTCGGGGCCACGATCCGGTCGGCCAGCGCGCCGGCCGCGGCCCTGGCGGCGTCGGGCGTCGCCGACATCCGCTCGATGAGCCGGTCGAGCGCATCGGGTGCGACGAAGATCTCGTCGGCGGGGATGGCCAGCCGATCGAGATCGACCCGGTAGGTGTGAACGTCGATCGTGTCGTTGGGGCCGACGTAGGTCCGGGTGTCGATCTCGGTGAAGCCGTTCTTGGTCGTCAGAACGTTGAGGACCATCTTCGATGACCGGTCGCGGGTGATCGGGTAGATGTAGTAGAGGGCGTGACCGTCCTTGAGCTGGCCGACGATCTGGCTGGCCGAATAGACGTTGAACTGGTTGGCCTTGATCGGCGCCACGTCGATCGCGACATAGTCGCTCGGCGTGCCGGTCGCGCTGCGCAGCCCGAGCGGTGCCCTGGCGTCGGCCGTGGCCAGGTAGTGCCGGACCTGGATGGCGTGGTAGCGCGACGGGATGTCGATCGAGGTCTCCATGCTCAGGTAGGGACCCAGCGCGATCGTCCCGCCGTCGGGCACGTTGGCCTTGATCCAGGCGATGGTGTCGGCCGTGGCCCGGGTCTCGTTGGCGTCGGCCACGCCGGGCAGGCGCGCGGCGCGGACGCCGAGGGTGCCCATGCCGACCACGAACACGACCGTGGCGAACATCACCCCGAGCGCCGCCAGCCGACCGCGCCGCCGGAGCCAGCGCGCCAGGAAGGTCACCACGGCAATGACCGCGATGACGCCGACGATCCCGACGATGATCCCCCGCGGGCTGATCCGCTGGATCGAGGACAGAGCCAGGATGACCGCGCCCAGGCCGGCCAGCACGACGAACAGGACGGCGGTGGGCCGGTCCCGTTCACGCAGCCGGAGCAGGCCGTGGTACCAGCCGATGGTGCCCAGCAGGACGACCAGGGCCATCTCGGCGATGTAGTGCCGGGGTGTCTCCCCCACGCCCACGACGAGCAGGACCAGCGGGATCCCGCAGATGGTGGCGATCAGCACGTCCACGCTGGCCTGGGCCACCCGGGCGCGATCCCGGACGAGATCCGCCACGACGAGCAGCGAGCCGAGCCCGAAGGCGAACGCCAGCCGGACCGAGCCGAGCGAGTGGACGATCATGTACACGATCTGGTTCGGGTCGAACAGCGACGCGCCGAGGAGCTTCGGGGTCCGCCCGAAGAAGATCACCAGGAGGACGAACCAGATCAGGGTCGCGGCCCAGCCCAGGAACCACCGGGTCCGGGTCCGGGCCGGGGCCCGGCGGGCGACGGAGGCATCCCAGCCGCGCGCCCGAATCGCGTTGGCGATCGGCTCAGCGGCCAGGCCCAGGACGGTGATGGCCACGATCGCCAGGACCGTCGGAATGAACGTCCACTCGGGGAAATCGGCCCGGTACACCTCGTGGGTGTAGCCGGCGTACATCGCGAACCACCAGGACATCCCGATGCTGGCCACGGCCAGGGTGACCGCGGCCGTCCTGGCCAGGACCGCCCAGCGGACCCCCCACAGGATGCCCAGGATGAACGGCACGACGGCGAACGGCAGGATCGTTTCCTTGATCAGGAACGCGACCGCGAACACCCCGCCCAGCAGCGCGGCTCGCCAGATCGAACCGGTCCGTACGACGCTGAAGCCGATGATGACGTAGGCCAGGGTCAGCGCGATCGAGGGCAGGTCGATCCCGGCCGTCCGGGCGATGTCGAAGACGTACGGCAGAGCCGCGAACAGGACCGCGGCCACCGCCCCGATCGCCGGCCGGACGCGCCAGCCGAGGTAGCCGATCAGGACGATCGTGATCGCCCCGCTCACGGCGTTGATCAGGTGGCCGGTCACGATCGGGTGGATCCCGAACAGTCGCTCGGGGATGACGATCAGCATCGGCCACAGCGGGGAGTGCTTGAGGAAGATCACCCCGAACACCGTCGTCGGGCCGTTGCCGTCCAGGAAGCTCCGACCGACCCCGACGTATTTCGCATCGTCGAAGGTGGGATTGACCGACGGCGCGATGGTCAGGAACAGCAGAAACAGGATCGGTGTCGCGGCCAGGATCAAGAGGCTGACCCGCCGCTCGAGGACGATGTCGGCGGGACCCATGGCGATCGCGCCGCGGAGCCGGGCGACAGGGCCGTCGAGCGTCGCGCTCATGCCCGCACCGACCAGCCCGCGCCGAGCCGCAGGACCTGGCGCTCGGCGGCGGTCCGGCCGCGCGAGCTGTCGACCGTATCGATGACCAGCCCGGCGTTGGCGTAGACCCGTTCCCAGTCGATCGCCTGGTGGGCGGTCACCACCACCACGGCGTCGCTTTCGGCCAGGAGCGCATCCAGCCCGACCGACTCACGGGCGACGCCGGCGATGTCCCGGAAGCGGGGCACGTGCGGATCGTGATAGGTGACGTCCGCGCCGCGTCCGGCCAGGCCGGCCAGGATCGCCGCGGCGGGCGAGTTGCGGGCGTCGCGCACGTCCCGTTTGAAGGCCACCCCGATGACCCCGACCCGGGAACCCTTGAGCGAGCGGCCCCGATCGTTGAGTCCCTCCGCGACCAGGTCCACGACGTGGCGGGGCATGGCGAAGTTGATGTCGCCGGCCAGCTCCACGAAGCGGTCGATGAAGTCGAACTCGCGGGCGCGCCAGGCCAGGTAGTAGGGGTCCACCGGAATGCAGTGGCCGCCCACGCCGGGACCCGGCGTGAACTTCATGAACCCGAAGGGCTTGGTGGCCGCGGCGGAGATGACCTCCCAGACGTCCAGGCCCATCCGCTCGCACAGGAGCGCGAGCTGGTTGACCAGGGCGATGTTGACGTTGCGGAAGATGTTCTCGAGGAGCTTGGCCAGCTCGGCCGCGTCAGGCGACGACAGCTCGATGACGTGATCGTTGATCCGGCGCAGCAGGCTCGCGGCGCGGGCGGTCGCCTCCGGAGTGGTGGCGCCCACCAGCCGGGGCACGTCCTTGGAGGCGCTGGCCGGGTCGCCCGGGTTGACCCGTTCGGGGGCGTAGGCGAGGTCGAAGTCGCGGCCGGCGATGAGCCCGCTCTGTTCGAGGACCTTGCGGAACGGGCCGGTGGTCGTGCCCGGAAAGGTCGTCGACTGGAGGATCACCAGCTGACCCTTGCGCAGGTGGCGGCGGATGAGCTCGGCGGCCGACAGGACCGGGCCGAGATCGGGGTCCTTGGCCGCGTCGATCGGGGTCGGGACGCAGACCATGATGACGTCCGCCTCGTCCAGCCGGGCGGCGTCGTTGCCAACGAGCCGCAGGCCGATGGCGAGCGCACCCGATAGCCGGGTGTCGGGGATGTCGTCAATCGGCGACCGGCCGGCGCTCAGCTCCGCCACCCTGCCCGGATGAGCGTCGATGCCCTCGACCTCGAGCCCGGCCTCGACGAACGAGATGGCCAGCGGGAGTCCGACGTAGCCAAGGCCGATCACGGCCAGACGTCGGTCGTCGTTCATGGATCCTCCAGTCCGGTCACCGGCGTTGCCGGGGTCGCGCACCCGGCGCCGCGGACGGGGCAGGCGGGGCGCAGCGCACCGCGAGAGGATACCCGGTCTCGTCCCGGCCGACCGCTCGGCTCGGCTCAGGCGACGGGCGCGGAGGCCGCCAGCCAGCGCTCGACGATGGCCGCGATCCGGTCGCCGGCGGCGCCATCCCACAGAGGCGGCGGATCGGGCCGGGCGGTTCGTGGCCGGGACAGCGCCTCGCGTGCGGCGGCGGGGGCATCCTCCGGCTCGACCAGCCGGTTCGTGCCGTGGCTGATCGTGATCGGCCGCTCGGTGTTTGGCCGCAGCGTCAGACAGGGCACGCCCAGGACCGTGGTCTCCTCCTGGATCCCACCCGAGTCGGTGACCACGATCGCGGCGCCCCGGACCAGCGACAGGAATTCGACGTAGCCGAGCGGCTCGACGACCAGGATGCGCGGGTCGGTCCCCAGCCCGACCGACTCGAGGGTCGCCCGGCCACGTGGGTGGAGGGGCACCACCAGCGGGACCAGCTCGGCGATCGCGCGCAGGGCGGCAACCATCCGGCCGGCGGTCGCCGGGTCGTCGACGTTGGCGGGACGGTGGAGGGTGGCCACGCCATACGTTTCGGGCAGCTCATGGCGGGCGCGGGCCGCGGCCACGTCGAATCGGTCGAGGTTGGCCAGCAGGCTGTCGATCATCGAGTTGCCTACGAAATGGACCCGGCTCAGATCGACGCCCTCGCGGGCGAGATTGGTCTCGGCCTCGGGACTGGTCGTGAACAGCAGGTCGGCCAGGATGTCGGTGACGACCCGGTTGACTTCCTCGGGCATCGTCCGGTCGAAGCTGCGCAGGCCGGCCTCGACATGCGCGATCGGCCGTCCGGTCTTGGCCGCGACGACCGCCGCCGCCAGGGTCGAGTTCACGTCGCCGTAGACGACCACCAGGCTGGGATCGAGGCTCGCGAACGCCGCCTCGAGCTCGACCATGATCGCCGCCGTCTGGACCGCATGGCTGCCCGATCCGACGCCCAGGTTGAGGTCTGGCCGGGGCAGGTCCAGGTCGCGGAAGAAGACGTCCGACATCTTGTCGTCGTAGTGCTGGCCGGTGTGGATCACCACCTGCGCGACACCGCGGGCCGCGAGCGCCCGGATGACCGGAGCCGCCTTCATGAAGTTCGGCCGCGCGCCGATGACGTGTGCTACGGTCTCCGCCATGATCCCCTTCCCGACGGGCCCCGCGGTCGACGCCTGCGCCGTGGCCTTCGGCGCAGTATCCCCGAATCCGGGCGGGCCCGACTCCATCCGTTGAGCCGCCCGACCGGCCCGACCGCGGCCCTCCGCCACGCGGTCGCCGATCCTCGCTCGGCCGTCGACGTCCTCCGGGCTCACAAGCTGCGCCTCACGGTGCGCCTGACCGACAGCCTCGGCAGCTCGCGCCAGCGGGCGATCGGGCGCCTGTTCCTGACCCTCTCGCGACCGTTTCTGATGCGCTCCAGGGTGAGCGCCAGTGGAACGGCGCTGCGCACCCTGGGCCTGCGCTGGACGGCCTCGGCGGCCGCTGCCGCAGCCTACGCCGAGGAGCTCGCCGGGGACCCCCGCCTCAGTCGGACGGCGGCCATCCGGATGGCCCGGACCTGCCTCGAGATCGGGTCCGTGGCGAGCGCGGCCCGGATCCTCGACCGCCTTGCGGCAGCGCCGGGTGACGCATCCGAGCTGATCCTCCGGGCGGATGTCGACTGGCGCCTGGGTCGCTACAGCGCGGCGGCCGATGGCGCGGCTCGGGCGGTCGAGCTGCGCCCGGGCGACCGGACGGCGCGGCTCATCCGGGATCGTGCCCGGGGCGAGCTCACGGTCCTCAGCCCGGGCTGGCGACCGCGCCTCGAGCCGGCCAGTGGCCGGCCCCAGCCGATCCCCGGCCGGATCCTCCATCTGCTGACCAACTCCCTGCCCTACCGGGAGGCCGGCTACACGGTCCGGGCGCAGAGCATCGCCCGCTGCCAGATCGCCGTCGGGCTCGATCCGCGAATGGCCACCCGCGCCGGGTTCCCGCGCAACGAGGGCATCCGCGGCGTGCCGCCGACGTCCACCGTCGACGGGGTGACCTACCACCGGGTCCTGCCCGAGCTGGATCCACGGACGGTCGCCGACGAGCTCGTTCGGGCCAACGCGGAGGCCGCCCAGGCCCTCGTCGAAACCCTCCGACCGGCCGTCCTCCACCCGGCCTCGAACCACGTCAACGCCCAGGTCGCCCTGGCCCTGCGCGACCGCTATGGCATCCCGGTGGTCTACGAGGTCCGCGGCTTCCTCGAGGAGACCTGGCGTTCGCGAGCCGGTGCTGACGTCGGCGACAGCGACCGCTACCGGGCGTCACGCGAGGTCGAAACGGCGTGCATGCGCGAGGCCGATGCGGTGGTCACCCTGTCCGAGACCATGCGCCGGGACATCCTCGAGCGCGGGGGCACGGATCCCGAGCGGGTCGTGGTCGTACCCAATGCCGTCGACGTCGAGCGATTCGTGCCCGGTCCGCGCGATCCGGGGTTGGCCGCCCGGCTGGGGATCGGCGACGACCCGGTCATCGGCTACATCTCCAGCTTCACGGGCTACGAGGGCATCCGCTATCTGATCGAGGCCGCGGCCGAGCTCAAGCGCCGCGGCCGGACGGTCCGCTGCCTGCTCGTCGGCGACGGCGAGGAGCGGCCGCTGCTCGAGGCCGCGGCCCGGGCGGCCGGCGTCGACGACGGAACGGTCATCTTCACCGGTCGCATCCCGCACGATCAGGTGCTCGACTACTACCGGCTCATCGACGTCTTCGTCGTGCCCCGGACCAACGACCGGGTGTCGCAGCTGGTGACCCCGCTCAAGCCGTACGAGGCGATGGCCATGGAGCGGGCGCTCGTCGTCAGCGGCGTTGGCGCCCTGCTCGAGATCGTCAGCGACGGCGAAACGGGCCGGGCGTTCGCCCCGGAAGATGCCCTTGCGCTGGCCGACGTGGTCGAGCCGCTCCTCGACGATCCCGCCGAGCGGGCGCGACTGGGTCGGGCGGCTCGTGCCTGGGTCAGCGCCAACCGGACCTGGATCCAGAACGGCCGGCGTTACCGCGAGCTGTACGAGCGGTTGGGCGTGGCATGACCGAGCCCGTCGGCACGCGGCCGGACCGACCCACGCCGCGGAGCCCGTTCGCGACCGCCCGGCTGCTCGCCCGCGGCTACGTCCGGCTCCTGCCGGGGCGACGAGGAGCGGCGTTGACCGGCTTGGTCCGCGACGTGGTCGGCCTCATCGGCGGTCGCGGCCCGGCACCCGGCCACCTCGCCGGCGATCCACCGGTCAACCCGGCCAGGCTCCTGAGCGCTCAGCGGGCCGTGGCCGAAGGTGACCTCGATCGCGCGCTCAGGAATGCCACGGCCGTCCTCGAGCGGAACGCCGACAGCCTGGCGGCGCTCGAGGTCCGCCGCGAGGTCGAGGAGCGGCGCGGGGAGCTCGCCGCGGTCCTGACCACGATCCGGGCCATGCGCGCCGTGCGTGACAGTCCCTCACTCCAACGCGACGAGCGCCTGGCCCGGGGTCGACTGCTCGAGACGGATCCGCGCTCGGCGCCCAGGATCCCTGGGCCAGCCCGCCCGATCGTGGCGCCGGACCCGACGACGGTCGTGCGGATCGGCGCCGGGATCGGCTCGGCCAGCCCGATCCCAACCGTCGCGGTCGAGACCGGCGACCGCTCGGAACCGCAGGAGCTCGACCCGGGCGGTACGTGGTCCAGCGTCACGCCGGCGGACGAGGCCTTGGCGCTCGGCGCGTGGCTGATTGCCCGGATCGCGCGCGAGCGCCGACCGGGCATCGTCCACGCCGGGCAGGGTGGACGTGGCTACGAGACCA
>JAXDKT010000112.1:0-15151 GCA_034666965.1 Chloroflexota bacterium
TCCGAACCGCCCTTCAGGGCGAGGTACTTGGTGATCGCCGCGGTGAGGCTGGTCTTGCCGTGGTCGATGTGACCGATCGTGCCGATGTTGACGTGCGGCTTGGTCCGCTCGAACTTCTTCTTGGCCACGTGAGCGCTTACTCCAAACTTACAATGCGGCCGGGCCGCTTCGGGACCTGAGCCAGACCGGCCTGCCGCCGGGGGCACCACCGTGACCGTCGCCGGGGAGGTGGAGCCCACAATCGGACTTGAACCGATGACCTCTTCCTTACCAAGGAAGTGCTCTGCCAGCTGAGCTATGTGGGCCCGGGTGAACCCTTGCCGATTGCCGAGACGATGGTGGGCAGGGAGGGAATCGAACCCCCATAGCCGAAGGCGGCTGGTCTACAGCCAGCTGAGCTCACCACCTGCTCAACCTACCCACTGGACGTGCCTGGCAACGCTGCGGCGTCGTGGTGCACCCGGCACGCGCATTCATTGCGCTGGAGCCGACGACGGGACTCGAACCCGGAACCTGCGGTTTACAAAACCGCTGCTCTACCAATTGAGCTACGTCGGCGCGCGCAGGACCATACCGCAGGAAGACCCTGTGGCGCCCGCGAATGATAGGGCCCGCCGGCCGCGAGCGTCAACCGCGCTCCGACGGGGACTCCGGTGGCGGCGCCGAGCGCCGCTTTCGCGGTCGCACGACCGCCAGGCTCGGCGCCGTGTCCTGCGGCAGCAGGGCATCGTCCTCCGGGTCGTCGGGCTTCGCCGCCGCTGCCCGTCCGGCGCGCCTCGGACGTGCCTTCGTCGGGGCGACGAGGTCGCCCTCGCCGTCGATCGGGCTCGCGACCGCCGCGGGCTCGACGGTTGGGTCCTCGATCACCGGGCTCGCGAGCTCCGGCCTCGGGATCTCCGGGCTCGCGACCGCCACGGGCTCGACCTCGACGCTCTCGACCTCAAGGTTCCGAGCCACCGGCTCGAAGGCTGGACCCTCCCCCTCGCCCAAGCCGCCGCGCTGGGCCGTGGCCTCGTAGAGCAGGATGGAGCCGGCCACCGCGGCGTTGAGCGAACCGACGGCTCCGCGCATCGGGATGCGCACAAGCAGGTCGCAGCGACGCCGAACAGCCGGCCCCAGACCCTGGCCCTCGCTGCCGACGACCAGCGCCAGGGGGCCACGCAGGTCCGCCTCGCGCACGGTCAGCGGCGCGTCGGCATCGGCGCCCACGATGCGCAGACCGCGGACATGGAGGTCGGCCAGGGCTCCGGCCAGGTCGTCGACCGGCGCGAGCAGGAGATGCTCGACCGCTCCGGCCGAGGCCTTCACCGCCGACGGGGTCAGCGGCGCCTGGTGGCGGGTGGGAAAGACGACTCCATGGCTACCCGCCGCCTCGGCGCTGCGCAGGAGCGAACCGACGTTCTGGGGGTCCTCGAGCGAATCCAGGACGAGGACGAACGGCGGCTCGTTGCGCTCGATCGACCGGGCCAGGATGTCGTCGACCTCGACGTATCGCCGGGGAGCGACCACGAGGGCGATCCCCTGGTGTCCGTCGAAGCCGGCCAGGGCCGTGAGCGTCCCGCCCTCGACCTCGACGATCGGGATCCGCAGGTTCGTCGCGTGCAGCACGAGCTTCTCGAGCGCCTGGCGGCGCTGGGGCACGACCAGCAGCCGGCGCGCTTCACGCCGGGCGACGAATGCCTCCTCGACCGGACGCCGTCCGGCGACCAGCTCGTCGAGCTCGGCGTCGAGCAGATCGGCTCGCGGCGGCGGGGCGCTCGGGTAGGCACGCGCCACCGGCCCGGGACCGTGAGCGGGGCGGCGGTCGACCCACGGCTTGGCCGGTTGGCCGAAGTTCCGAGCCGGCGGGCCAGCAGGCCGCGCCGGTGGTCGGGGGAACGGACGGTCGCCCGAGCCGGGCGGGCCGGGGGGACGAGTTCGCGGGCCGGACGCGCGCGGCCCGAACGGCGCGGGGTTGGGCCGGCGATCGGAGGGTCGGGGACCAAACGACCGGGCGTCCGACGGTCGCAGGCCCCCCGGCCCTGGACCAAACGAGGGACGATCCTCGAATCGCCCCGACGATGGAGCCCCGCGCCGGCCATCGGCCGGTCGCGGACGCCAACCCTGTCCGCCGCCTGCTGGACCCTGGCTTCGCCCGGCATCGGACCACGAATCATCCGTCCGGCCCCCGCCCGGGCGCGACCCGCCGGGGCGGGCACCGCCGGGGCGCGGACCGCCAGGGCGCGCGCCACCCGGTCTCCGGCCGCCGGAGCGATCGCCACCGGACCACGGGCCGGGAGGCGTTCCTCGCTCGGGCGACGACGGTCCGCCCGGTCCAGCCGGGAGGGGTCGTCCGCCACCGGGTCGGGAGCGCCCGCCGCGCTCGATCGGTTGGTCGAACGGCGGGCCCGCCTCGCGGAAGCCAAACGACGGACGCCGCCCCTTTGACCCGCCCGGCGGACCGGAAAGACCACCGGGGGACCCCTCGCCAGGCGCCGGCCGGCGGGCATCGCCGCCCCTGGATGGACCGGCCCCGCCGCGGCCGCCGCCCGGCCCCCCGCTCGAGCCGGACTGCTTGGGGCGCCGCGGGCTAGCCATCGGAGGTCGATCCTGCGCGGCGCCAGCGCTGGCCGTCACGTGAGTCCTCGACCACAACGCCGGCGGCCGCCAGCTCGTGGCGCAGTCGATCCGATGCCGCCCAGTCGCGGTCGGCGCGGGCGGTGGCCCGTGCGTCGAGCAGGGCCTGGAGGCTGGCATCGAGCGTCGTCTCGGCGTCCTCGGGGCCGAGGCCCAGCACGGAATCGAGCTCACGGAGGGCGGCGGTCGCCCGGGCAGCGTCGGCGGTGGACAGGGTCCGCGCGTCGATCCGCCGGTTCAGCTCGCGAACCAGGTCGTAGACCGCAGCCAGGGCGGGTGACACGTTCAGATCGTCGTCGAGGGCGGCTCCGAACGCGGCTCGGGCCGCGTCGAGAACCGCGGGCAGACCGGGATCGTCGGCGCGCTCCTCGCGATACGTGGACAGCGCCAGGAAGACCGCGTCGTAGCGCTCGATCGCCGCAGCTGCCCCGGCCAGCGACTCGTCGGTGTAGGTCAGCGGCGCCCGGTAGTGGGCCGAGATGAGGAGGTAGCGGAGCGCCCGTGGCGAGATCCCCCGCTCGAGCAGGTCGCCCACCCGGGCGATGTTGCCCAGCGATTTGGCCATCTTGGTGCCGCCCATCTGGAGGTGGGCGCAGTGCAGCCAGGTCCGGACGAACGGTTGGCCGGTGGCCGCTTCGCTCTGGGCGATCTCGTCCTCGTGGTGGGGGAAGATCAGGTCCACCCCGCCGGTGTGGATGTCGAAGGTCGGACCGAGATGCTTCATCGACATCGCCGAGCACTCGATGTGCCAACCCGGCCGACCCGCACCGACCGCGGTCGACCAGGACGGCTCGCCGGGCTTGGGTCCCTTCCACAAGGCGAAGTCCCGGATGTCGTCCTTGCCGTATTCGTCGGCCTCGACCCGCTCGCCGACCCGCATCTGGTCCGGGTCGATCCGGGCCAGCCGGCCGTACGCCGGCCACGAAGAGATCCGGAAGAAGATCGAGCCGTCGTCGGTCCGGTAGGCGTGACCCTTGTCGAGCAGGGTCTGGACCAGGGCGACGATCTCGTCGATGTGCTGGGTGGCCCGCGGCAGGACGTCGGGCTCGGTCATCCGCAGGGTGTGCGCGTCGGCCTGGAAGCGTTCGGTCCAGCGCTCGGCCACGGCCTCGATGGTTTCGCCGGTGGCGGCCGCTCCGCGGATGATCTTGTCGTCGATGTCGGTGATGTTCATCACCCAGGTGACGCGCAGGCCCCGCCAGCGCAGATGCCGAACGAGCACGTCCACGAACAGAAACGAACGGAAGTTGCCGATGTGCGAGGGGCCGTACACGGTCGGACCGCAGCTGTAGATCCGGACATGGTCCGGCTCGAGCGGGACCAGCTCGCGGCGCTCGCCGGTGAGCGTGTCGAGCAGGCTGACGGTCATCGGATCGGCTCCACGACGGCGACCGCCCGTGCCGCGATCGCCCGCCCGGCACCCTCCGCGCCGGCCAGGTTGCCGGTCGAGGCCTTGACGTTGATCCGTTCCACGGGCAGCTCGAGCAGGCCCGCGATCGCGGCCCGCATCGAGCCGAGACGGTCGCCCAGCCTCGGTCGGGCGGCCACCACGGTCAGATCGAGCTGGGCCGGCCTGAGCCCGACGGCGGCCAAGCGCCGGACGACGTCGCCAAGCAGCTCCCGGCTGGCGATTCCTCGGGGCGTGGCCGGGCCCGCCGGGAAGAGCCGCCCGAGGTCGTCCAGTCCCGCCGCACCGAGGAGCGCGTCGGCGACCGCGTGGAGGACGACGTCCCCGTCCGAATGGCCGTGCAGGCGGGGCGCGCCGTCGATCGTGATGCCCCCCAATTCGAGCGGCTCGCCCGGCCCGAACGGGTGGCTGTCGTCACCGTAGCCGACCCGCGGTCCGCTCCGGCCGAGCAGCGCCAGCTCCGCTCGATCGAGGTCATCGGCGGTGGTCACCTTGAGGTTCATCGGCTCGCCGGGAATCGCATGGACCGGGATTCTACAAGCCTCCAGGAGGGCGGCCTCGTCGGTGAAGGTGCGTGGGCCATTGGCCGGAAAGCGCTCAAGGGCCACGCCCAGGAGGCTGCGCCGGGCGCCCTGCGGGGTCTGGGCAACGGCCAATCCCGACCGCTCTACGGTGGCGCCCACCCGGTCGTCGTCGATGCGCTTGACCGTCTCCACAATGGGCACGACCGGGATGGCCGCACCGTGCGCCGCGGCCGCATGGGCCACGGCGCCGACCAGGGTCGCCGAGACGACCGGCCGGCCACCGTCATGGACGAGCACGACACGGTCGGCCGACGACCCGGTCGAGTTGGCCGCCCCGGCGGGGACACCGAGCGTGTCCAGAGCGGCCAGGCCGGCCGCGACCGACTCCTGTCGGCGGGCTCCACCGGTGACGACCCCGGCGACCTTGGCCGGCAGCCAATCGGCGGCCCGAATGGCAGGCAGTGCCTGGGCCGAGACGACCAGCGCGATTCGCTCGATCTCCGGGGCGGCGGCCACGGCCGCCAGGGTCCACGCCAGGAGGGGGCGGTCGCCGATCGGCGCGAGCACCTTGTCGATGCCGGCCATCCGCCGGGACGAGCCCGCGGCCACCACGATGGCGTCCGCCCGGATGCCCTCGCCCGACGTCGTTGGTCCGCTCGCCTGATCGCTCAATCGAGCCGCGGCTGGGCGAAGATCATCCGCCCCGCAACCGTCTGGAGGACCCGCGTGACGGTGACGTCGAGGTCCTTGTCGATGAAGCGGGAGCCGCCCTCGACCACGATCATCGTGCCGTCGTCGAGGAAGCCGACTCCCTGAGCCGCCTCCTTGCCCTCCTGGATGACCCGGACGCGCAGCTCTTCGCCCGGCAACACCGCGGGCTTGACCGCGTTCGCCAGTGAGTTGATGTTGAGGACCCGGATGCCCTGCAGGTCGGCCACCCGATTGAGGTTGAAGTCGTTGGTCAGGATCGCCCCGCTCCGGCGCCGAGCCAGGGCGACCAGCTTGGCGTCCACTTCGTTGAGGTCGGGGAAGTCGTCGTCCACGATCTCGACCGGTGTCGGTGAATCCTTCTGCATCCGGGCCAGGATCTCCAAGCCGCGCCGGCCGCGGTTGCGGCGGAGCGTTTCGGCGCTGTCGGCGATGTGCTGGAGCTCGTCGAGGACGAAGCGGGGCACGACCAGCGTCCCGTAGATGAACCCGGACTCCGCGATCTCGGCGATCCGGCCGTCGATGATCGCGCTCGTGTCTACGACGATGCGCGGGTCACCGCGCTGGGGGCCGCCACCCTCGGGCTCGGGGCGGCGGAAGATGCCCAGCGCCTCGGCGGCGGTGACCAGGTCCTGGCGCTTGGCCACGGTCAGGCCGACCATCCCGAGACCCAGCCCCAATGACGTCGCCAGGGGCAGCCAGGCGCCGAGGGGGCCGGGCAGGTTGGACAGCGGGATCCCGAGCAGAAGGCCCATCAGGAGGCCGATGATCAGACCGGCCACGGCGGTCACGAACTCTGCCGTCGAGAGGGCCTGGGCGCTGCGAATGAGCCATTCCGCCGGGACGATCGTGAGGTAGGGCAGCACCGCAAAGCCGACCACGATCCAGGAGACGACCCAGGCCGCCAGGAAGAACCCGTAGTAGGGACCGCCGCGATCGAAGACCCCACCCAGCGACGTCGCCAGGGCAAGCCCGACGATCCCACCAAGAGCGGCGCCGAGAATACGGATGTTCCGGATCACGGTCGTGGGCGCGCTCCCGCTTCGGTCGGAGATGGGGACCGCGGACGCACGCGGTGCGGGCGTCAGCCTAGCATCGCCGGGGTGCGAGCGTCTGCCTCGAGAGCCTCGGCGATCGCGTCGCGGAGGGTGGCCACGGCGACCACGTCGAGGCCATCGATCGAGGGCAGCGTGCCATTGCGCGGCGGTCGCGGGACGACGGCCCGGTTGAAGCCGAGGCGGGCCGCCTCGCGCAGCCGGCGCTCGAGCCCGGAGACGCTGCGCAGCTCACCCAGCAGGCCGACCTCGCCGATCGCGACGGTCGCCGGGCGGATGGCTCGGTCGCGCAGCGAAGAGGCCAGGGCCAGCGCGAGCGGCAGGTCGAGCCCGGGCTCCTCGAGGCTCAGGCCACCGGCCAGATTGGCATACACGTCGTGGCCCGCCAGGCCGATGCCGGCCCGTCGGCCCAGGACCGCGACGAGCAGCGCGAGACGGTTGGGATCGATCCCGACGCCGGTCCGCCGGGGCGTCCCGTAGCTGACCGGGGCGACCAGGGCCTGGACCTCGACCAGAAGCGGCCGGGATCCTTCGAGGGTTGGTGCGACCACGCTGCCTGGCGCCGCGCCGTCATGCTCGACGAGAAACGCCCGAGCGGGATCGGACAGCTCGGCCAGGCCGAGCTCGCCCATCTCGAAGACACCGACCTCCTCGGTCGAGCCAAAGCGGTTCTTGGAGGCACGCAGGAGGCGCAACCCGCCGGACCGGTCGCCCTCGAGGTTGAGAACCGCGTCGACGAGATGTTCCAGGGTCTTGGGCCCGGCGATCGTCCCGTCCTTGGTGACGTGGCCGACGAGCACCACGGCGATCCCTTCGCCCTTGGCCAGCTCCATCAGCCGGAGCGCCGCCTCGCGCACCTGGCCGACGCTGCCGGCGGGCCCGTCGAGCTCGTCGACCGTTGCCGTCTGGATCGAATCGACGATGACCAGCGCCGGTCGTGCGGCCCGGGCCAGCTCGACGATCCTGCCGATCTCGCTCTCGGGGAACACCCGCACCCCCTCCCCCGCCGGACCGTGGAGCAGCCCGAGCCGAGCGGCACGAAGGCGGACCTGACCGGCCGACTCCTCGCCGCTGGCATACAGGACGTGGCCGCCACTCGGGCCGAGGCGGTCCGCCACGCCGGCCGCCGCCTGAAGGAGCAGGGTCGACTTGCCGATCCCCGGCTCGCCACCGACCAGGACGAGCGAACCCGGCACCAAACCGCCGCCCAGGACCCGGTCGACCTCGCCGATGCCCACCGGCAGGCGGGGCAGGTCGGCCTCGGACACGGCGCCGAGAGCCTCGGGGCTGCGCCCGCCGGCAACGAGGGCCGGTGCCGAGCGCGATGTGCGCGAGGGTTCGCGGATCACCGTCTCCACGAGGGTGTTCCATGCGGAGCACGTCCGACACTGACCTTCCCAGCGCAGGAAGGCGTCGCCACAGGCCTGACAGACGTAGCGGCTCTGGCTCTTGGCCATCGGGCCGCTAGCGAGCTTCGACGGGGGTCTTCTCGTCGGCCGGGTGGATGTCGAGGCCAGCTTCCTCGCCCTTGTCGACGACGATCGTCGTGCCCGACTCGTACTTGCCCAGGAGGAGGTGCTCGGCGAGGACGTCCTCGACCATGTTCTGGATGACCCGGCGGAGGGGTCGCGCGCCGTAGGCCACGTCATAGCCCAGCTTGATGATGTGCTCCTTGGCCGCCTGGGTGACCTCGAGATTCATCTGCTGGGCCCGGAGCTGGTCGCGCACGCGGTCCAGCATCAGGTCGACGATCAGGGTGATCTCTTCCACGGTCAGGCTGCGGAAGACCACGGTCGCGTCGATCCGGTTGAGGAACTCCGGCCGGAAGCTCTGCTTGAGCTCCTGCTGGACCTTGTCGCGCATGAGCTCGTACGACGCCTCGGCCTTGGCCTCGTCGGTGGTGCCCTGGACCCGGAAGCCGAGCGACGAGTTCGTCTGGAGCTGCTTGGCGCCGAGGTTCGAGGTCATGATGATGATGCAGTTGCGGAAGTCGACCCGGCGGCCCTTGGCGTCCGACAGGTGGCCGTCCTCCAGGATCTGGAGGAGGATGTTGAACACCTCCGGATGCGCCTTCTCGACCTCGTCGAGCAGGACCACGCAGTAGTTCTTGCGGCGAACCGCCTCGGTCAGTTGGCCGCCCTCGTCGAAGCCGACATAGCCGGGGGGCGCACCCACCAGGCGGCTGACGTTGTGGCGCTCCATGAACTCGCTCATGTCGATCTTGATGAGCGCGTCCTCGCTGCCGAACATGAACTCGGCGAGGGCCTTGGCCAGCTCGGTCTTCCCGACCCCGGTCGGGCCCAGGAAGATGAACGACCCGATCGGCCGCTTGGGATCCTTCAGCCCGGCCCGGGCGCGCCGGACGGCCTTGGACACGATCTCGATGGCCTCCTGCTGGCCGATCACGCGGCCGTGCAGGGCATTCTCCATGTTGAGCAGGCGCTGGGACTCTTCCTGGGCGATCCGGGTGACCGGGATGCCGGTCCACATCGCGACCACCTGGGCGATCTCTTCTTCCCCGACCGTCGGCTGATCGCTGGAGATCTGCGCCTGCCACTCGGCGCGAAGTCCCTCGACGAGCTCCTTGGCGGTGGCCTCCGCCTCGCGCAGCCCGGCGGCGTCCTCGTATTCCTGGGCGTTGATCGCGGCGTCCTTCTCCTTGGTCACCCGGTCGAGATCCTTCTGGGCCTCGCGCAGGGCCGGTGGAGCGGAGGCATGCCGGAGTCGGACCCGGCTGGCGGCCTCGTCGATGAGGTCGATGGCCTTGTCGGGCAGATGGCGATCGGTGATGTAGCGGATCGACAAGTCGGCCGCAGCCTGGACCGCGGCGTCGCTGATGGCGACCTTGTGATGCTGCTCGTAGCGCTCGCGGATGCCGAGCAGGATCTCGATCGTCTGCTCCAGGGTCGGCTCCTCGACCATCACCGGCTGGAAGCGGCGCTCGAGCGCCGCGTCGCGCTCGATGTACTTGCGGTACTCGTCGAGGGTCGTGGCGCCGATGCACTGGAGCTCGCCGCGCGAGAGGGGCGGCTTGAGGATGTTCGCCGCGTCGATCGCGCCCTCGGCGGCGCCGGCGCCAACGAGGGTGTGGAGCTCATCGATGAACAGGACGGCGTCGTTGGTGTTGCGCAGCTCCTCGATGATCTTCTTGAGCCGCTCCTCGAACTCGCCGCGGTACTTGGTCCCGGCCACCAGCGAGCCGATGTCGAGGGTCAGCACTCGCTTGTTGAGAAGGATGTCGGGCACGTCTCCGGTGACGATCCGGTGGGCCAGCCCCTCGGCGATGGCCGTCTTGCCGACGCCGGGCTCGCCGATCAGAGCCGGGTTGTTCTTCGTCTTCCGGCCCAGGATCTGGATGACCCGCTCGATCTCCTTCTCGCGGCCGATGACGGGGTCGAGCTTGCCGGCCCGGGCCAGCTCGGTCAGGTTGATCCCGAGCTGATCGACCGTCGGCGTCTTGCTCGCGCGCTTCGTCTCCTGGGCCGACGGCCCGGCCGACGAGCTCTGGGACAGGACCCGGATGACCTCGTGGCGGACCTTGTCGAGATTGACCCCGAGCGACTCGAGGACGCCGGCGGCGATGCCCTCGCCCTCGCGGACCAGGCCGAGCAGGAGATGCTCGGTGCCGATGTAGTTGTGGCCCAGGCGACGAGCCTCGTCGATGGCCAGCTCGATCACCCGCTTTGCCCGCGGCGTCAGGCCGACCTCACCGACGACCGGCCGGTCGCCCCGCCCGATGATGAACTCGACCGCGGTCCGAACCTTGGGCAGCTCGACGTTCATGTTCTCGAGGACGCGCGCGGCGACGCCCTCGCCCTCGCGGACGAGACCGAGCAGCAGGTGCTCGGTGCCGATGTAGTTGTGGTTGAACCGCTGAGCCTCATCCTGCGCCAGGGTGAGGACCTTGCGGGCGCGGTCCGTGAACTTGTCGAAACGGTCCATCCGGTCGAACGCCTGTTCCTTCTGCCGGGCGCCACGACGGGCGCCTTCAGCCATGCTAGCACGGCAACCACGCCTAGCAACCCGTGCCCGGTCGTAGGGTCCAGAGCCGCCGTCAGTCATGGTTTCGTCGGGCGGGCCGGCGTGGATCTGGCCCGGCAAACGGAACGGCCCGCCGGGCGGTCCGACGGGCCGGGGTCGAGGGCGCCGACGCGAGTCAGGCCGTGGTGCTGTCCTTGGGCGCTTCCTCGGCGACATCGGTGTCGTTCTCAGCCGTGGCGGCGTCCCCAGCCTTGTCGGCCGGGGCCTGGGTCTCGTCGGCGGTCGCGGCCGGCGCCTCGTCGGCGGGCGCGGTCGGCGCCTCTTCCGAAGCCACCTCGTCGGAAGCGGCTGCGCTGTCCGTGGCGGTTGCCTCGGCGGCCTCCGCGCTCGTGTCCTCGGCTGCGCCGGTCTCGACGATTTCGGCGATGACCTCCGAGGCGATGCTCTCCTCGACCTCGTCCGCGACGGCCACGGTCTCAACGATGTCGGCGACCTCCTCGGTGACGGCCGATGCCTCGGCGGCGTCCCGTGGCGCGGTCGCTTCCGCGCCGGTCGACTCGGCCATCGCCTCCGCGGCGGCCGGTGCCTCCTCAGCGGCCGGTGCCTCCTCAGCGGTTGTGGCTTCGGCAGCGGTCGGTGTCTCGCCGGCGGCCGGTGTCGTCGTGGCTTCCGCGCCGGTCGACTCGGCCACCGCCTCGGCGGGCTCGGCCGCCTCCGCCTCGGCGGGCTCTGTCACCGCGGCCGCCTCGGGTGCGTCGTCGCCCTCCGCCTCGGCCAGTTGCTGACGGACCTGGGCGAATGCCGAGGCGAGGGTGTTGTCGATCCCGCCCTCGGGCTCCTGGACGGCATCGGCCATGGAGTAGCCGCGCTCGGGGCGCGGGCGACGCTCGGCGCGCGGACCGCTTGGTGCCCCCGGGCCAGGCTCGGGCGCTGCCGGGCGAGCCGGTGCCTCCTCGGCCTGCTTCAGGCTGAGCCCGAGGCGGTGCCGCTCCGAGTCGAGCGAGATGATCTTGAGCTTGAGCGTCTGACCCTCGTGGACGACATCGCCAGGATGAGCGACGCGCTGGTGGGACAGCTCGCTGATGTGGATCAGCCCCTCGAGTCCGTCGCGCACGCGCACGAAGGCTCCGAAGTTGACCAGCTTGGTCACCGTGCCGTCGATCACGTCGCCAACCTTGAAGTCGGCAACGGTCGAGTGCCACGGGTCTGGCTGGAGGCGTCGGATCGACAGGCTGATCCGGCCGCGCTCGTGATTGATGTCGATGACCTCGGCCTCGACCTCGTCGCCGACCTGGTAGCCCGACTCGGGGTTGTTGACCTTGTTCCAGCTGAGCTCGCTCTTGTGAACCAGGCCATCGATCCCGCCGAGGTCGACGAACACGCCGAAGGGTGCGATCGAGCGGACCGTTCCGGTGACCTTCTGGCCGACCTGGAGACTGCTGAACAGCTCGTCGCGCTTCTCGCGGCGCTCCTCGTAGAGGGCGACCTTCTCCGACAGGATCAGCCGGTTTGCCTTGCGGTTGACCTCGAGGATCTTGAGTCGAAGCTTGCGGCCGACGAACGGCATCAGCTTCTCGGCGATCTCCTGGGCCGCATCGCGGGGCTGGTCGTTCTGGGGCCGGCGCGGGAAGTCGACGATCTGGCTGATCGGCACGAAGCCGCGGATCCCGCAGTCGACGATGAGTCCGCCCTTGTTGTGGTCGATGACCGGTGCCTCGATGATCACGCCGCTCTCGAACTGCTCCTGCATCGAGCGCCACTTGCGTTCGAGGCCCGCCCGCCGGAGCGACAGGACGACATGACCCTCGGGGGATTCGGGCTGCAGGACGTAGACCAGGACCGTGTCGCCGATCGCCAGAGCGGGCTGCGATTCGGCGTTGCGGCCGTACAGCTCGCGGTTGGAGACGACACCCTCGCTCTTGGCTCCGATGTCGACCAGGATCTCGTCCTTGTCGATCCGGACGACGCTGCCCTCGACCACGTCGCCGTGCTTGAAGCTCTTGATGTCCGAGTCCTGCTCGGCGAGGAGCTCCTCCATCGTCGACGGCTCGGGACCGAGGTCGCGGGCCGGCTCGGGTGTCTCCTCCTCGGCAGCGGCGGGTGCGTCCGCGATCTCGGCGGCAAGCTCGCTCGCGCCGTCCTCAGCCGCGCTCTCCTCGCCCGCGGTCTCCGCGGTGGGCTCCGTGGCCGTCTCGCTCGACTCGCCGTCCTCGGCGGTCTCGGCGGTCGCCTCGGGGGCGGGGGCCGGTGGCTCGGCGGTCTCGGCGGTCGCCTCGGGGGCGGGGGCCGGTGGCTCGGCTGAGCCTTCAGCCACGGCCTCTGGGGTGGCCTCGGCGGGCTCGTCGGCTACGGCGACGGCTGCCTGGTGCGCCGCATCGGTGACGGGGGCGGTGGCCTCCGTCTCGGGCGCGGTCCCGCCCTGCTGCTCTTCGGTCAACTTGATTGTCTCTCCTGCTCGTCAGCTCCCCGAGAATCAGAACGGCCCGAGCGACGGCTCAGGCCTCGAGAGACGATCAGCCGGTCCGGTGCTTGCTGGGCCTCGGTCCGCTCCTTCGTGTCGTATGGCGCTGGCGACGCTGTTCAGCTGTCCTGCCCGCGAGGGCCGGGTGAGTCTAGCACAGGGTTTGCGCGACCTACAATCGGCGAACCGTGCCCGAAGCACCCGATCTGACCGTCGTTGTGGAGGCGTTCCAGGCGGCCCTCGCCGGCCGTCGGATCGTCCGCGCCGAAGCGCCCGCGCCGCTGGCCGTGCGGGGCACACCGGCGGAGCTGGCGGCGCTCGTCGGCCAGCGGCTCGAGGCCGTCCGCCGGCGCGGGAAATTCCTCCTGGTCGACCTGGAGCGCGACCGAATCGTGGTCAATCCGATGCTGACCGGCCGGTTCCAGCTGACCGCGCCGGCGACGAAGCTGCCGACCAAGACGGCGGTGATCCTCGGGTTCGGCCCACGCGAAGGCGCCGCGCCGGACGGCGTCGCCGCGTGGACTCGCGGGGCTGAGTGGTTACCCCTGGCCGAGGCGGACGTCGAGGTCCGCTATCGGGATCCGACCCAGATGGGCAAGGTCTACCTGCTGCCGGTCGGTCTGGAGCGCGCGGTGCCTGGACTCGACGACGATCTCGGGCCGGACGCCGACGACCCGTCGCTGACCCTCGATGACTGGCGGGCGCGGATCCGGCGCCATCCCGGCGAACTCAAGAACCTGCTCAAGAATCAGGCCTTCGTGGCCGGAATCGGCAACGCCTACAGCGACGAGATCCTGCACGCCGCCCGACTGCTGCCATTCCGCAAGCGCTCGAGCCTCGCGGCGGAAGAGGTCGACGCCCTGTTCAGCGCGACGCGGTCGACCCTGTCGTCGGCGGTGGAGGTCCTCCGGGTCCGGGTGCCGCCGACCTTCGAGACGCAGGTCCGGGACTTCCTGTCGGTCCACAACAAGGGCGGAACGGCCTGCCCGCGTTGTGGGACCCGGATCACGGAGGTCAAGCCGGGCGGCTTCGTCACGTCCTACTGCCGGGGCTGCCAGCGCTGACGCGGAATCAGGGGATCTTCAGGATCTGGCCCGGGTGGATCAGGGAGGGATCCTTGATCCCATTGAATGCCGACAGCTTCTTGACCGTCGTCCCGAACCGAGCCGCGATCGAATGCATCGTGTCGCCCGGTTGGACCGTGTAGGTCCGAGTGGCAGCCGAGCTCGTCGTGGCGCTCGGCTCGGGCGTGGGACTCGGTACGGGCGACGCGCTGGCCGCTTCCGAGGGACTCGGCGCGAAGCTCGGCCCGATGGACGCCGACGGGCTGGCCAGGGCGACGCTGGACCCGGCCGGAGGGCCCGAGGGACCGAGGCTCGGCCCGGCGGCGCCATCCGGCGGGCTCCCCAGGCGCGCCAGCAGGAGGGCGGCGGCGGCTCCGATCATGGCCAGCGCCAGGACGGCCTGGCCGAGCGTTCGCCGCCCGACCAGGTGCGGGACGGGCAGCGGTGCCCGTCCTCGATCGACCACCACGGGCACGGTCCGGGCGAGCGGTCGGCTGGGTGCGAGGGGTACCGCGCTGCGATAGGCGGCGGTGGCCGCCTCGAAGCGGGCACAGGCCTCGAAGTCGTCGAAGCACAGCCGACGCTGGGTCTCGAGGCCGATCGGAAGCGGGTCCGGCTCGGAGCAACAGACATGCTCGCGCGAGGGCTCGGCATTGCGCCACCGGCCGGAGCCCGTCAACAGGTACGGGCAGACCGCGTGCGGCTCGACGAGGACGGCTGGCTCGCGGCCCGGCGAGGTTGTCATCGGCCGCAAGGATACCCAAGGGGCGGCAGTCGCTCGTCGAGCGGGAAGCCGGCGCCGGTGGACGGGTGGGTCATCTCCCCCGGAAACGCAAAAGACCCTGGCGACGACCTATGTTCCCGAAAGGCTGCCCTCTCAGTATCTTCGGCGCTGGAGAGCTTAACTTCCGTGTTCGGGATGGGAACGGGTGTGGCCTCTCCGCTAGAGTCACCAGGATCTCGAGCGTACTGGACGTTGTTCGGCAATCGCGGCGGCGCGGTCCCGCGAGGGACGGCGGCGGCAATCGAGCTTCGATCTCGCGAGTCGATGTCTGCGCCCCGATGGGCGCCGGTGATCTCGGACCAATCAGCGTCTGACCCTTGATCAGTTGCTGAAGAGGTCAAGCCCTCGACCATTAGTACGGCTCAGCTGCACTGGTTGCCCAGCTTCCACCTGCCGCCTATCAAACAGGTCATCTCCCTGTGGTCTTACCCGGTTGACCCGGTGGGGAACCTCATCTCGAGGCGAGCTTCGCACTTAGATGCTTTCAGTGCTTATCCCAACCGAACTTGGCTACCCAGCAATGCCCTTGGCAGGACAACTGGCACACCAG
>JAXDKT010000113.1:0-4471 GCA_034666965.1 Chloroflexota bacterium
CTGGCCTTCGACTGCAAGTTCCAGGTGCCGAGCAGCCCCATGACGGGGGTGATCGGGCTGTAGGGAGCGGAGATCGTCACGGTGACCTGGGCCCCGGTCGGGCAGTTGCCGTAGACCGGGTCGAGCCCGGGCCCGCCGGCGATATCGACGCAGGCGAAGGTGGGGTTGCCGAGGTTGGGGATGAGGCCCTTCTGGGTATTCACGACCGCGGTGATCTCGGTGCCGCCGAATACCGTGCCGGGATGCACGCTGGCGACACGGGCGATCTCGCGGGCGGCCTGCGAGACGCCGTTGAACATGTAGATCCCGCGGCCCAGGTCGATGATGGCCATCATCAGGACGAGGAAGATGACGATGCTGAGCGAGAACTCAACGAGGGCCTGGCCGCGCTGGCGCGGCTGACGAAGGAGGCGCATCAGTTGGCCACCTTCACGAGGACGACCTTCGTCGAGAAGCCCGCGGAGTTCGACACCGCAAGGGTGACGCTGAACCCCGGATTGGTGTTCGACTTCGTGAAGATGTAGGTCGGGTTCCGGCTCGTCGAGGTCCCGGCGCCATTTCCCTGGCCGTTCCCGTCACCGAAGTTCCAGGACCAGACGGTGTTGCAGCTGCCGACCGGCATGTTGGTGGACAGGTCCGTGAAGTTGAACGTGGTCGTGTTCTTGAAGCCGCTTGTGGGCGCCACGGTGAAGTTGGCGGTGGGCAGGAGACACGGGACGGGTGTCGGGGTCGGGGTCGGGCTGGCGGTCGGGGCCCGTGGAGGGGCACCGGTCGGGGCGGGCGGCGGCGAGGGCGACGGCGAAGGCGAGGGCGACTGTGTCGGCGTGGGGGTCGCGGTCGGCGCGGCCGCCGCCAGCGGCGGATCGGTGATGATCTGCGCCGAGGCCGTCGACGTGAGGGTCACGTTGCTGCCGCCGAAGAACGGCGCCATCAAGGGCGTGATCAGCGAGAAGTGGCCGAGGACCGTGACCTTCACGTTGTTGCCGATGCCCTTCGCGCACGACGGAGTGCAGGCAAGTGTGACATCGGCCTTTTGCACCTCGACGAAGGAGCCCTTCGCCTCGCTGAGGACGCGGCACATGACCCGGTTGAGGGTCGCGTTGCAGGGGGCGTTCGCCTGGAACGAGGCCGGCGAGTAGGCCGCCTCGTAGGCGCCTTCGCGGGCGGCGTTCGTGATCGTGATCTGCGAGTAGAACATGCGACCGAGGTCAAGCGTCGCCGCGACCAGCAGCATGAGGACCGGCAGGATCAGGGCCAGCTCGACGATGCTCTGGCCCCGGCTGCGAGGTCGGCGTCGGCGGCGTTCGAGGAGGCTGTTGAGGAGGCGCATCAAGGGTTCCTTGGATGGCGGGTTCGAGGTGTGTCACCAACACTCGGCGGTGCACCTTTCACGGTCCCTTGAAACGGTGCAGGCGTGCATAGCCCGGACGGGTGAGCGGCGGGGGCTTGATGGTCCGGTCCGGGTCCTGCCGCCGCGCCGCCGTTCGCGCACGTCAGGCGCTGGCTCCCGCCCCGGCGCATGCCGGCCGCCTGCCCAGAATCCGAAGAGCCGCGCCCCCCGGACGCGGCTCCTCGTTTTCCCCCGGAATGTGCGGAGAGGAGGTTACTTGATGAGCTGGATCCCGATCGCAACGGTGCCCGGGATGATGTCCTGGCCGGGCACGATCGGGCCGGCCGTGACGTAGTTCACGAACCAACCCTTGATGCAGCCCAGGAACCCTGTTCCGGTGTCGGTCGTGGGAACCAGCGGCGTGCCGGGCGCATTGTTGCAGTCGTCGCCTTCGGAACCCTGGATGAGCACCTGGTCGATGTAGAACACGGCCAGGGTGTGGACGTAGTACCAGGTGTTATTGCCGACGGTGTCGACGCCTTCCTGGCCCGGTGGGCAGTCGACGCCGACCCCGGGGTTGACGCGGCAGGCGCCGTTATTGAGCGGAATCAGGATCGGCTTGTGGATCCAGGCGCTCAGTTCGCCATCGACCGACGAGACATTGCCGGGTTGCGTCTGGAACCAGCCCGGCAGGTTGATGGTGACGTTGATCGGCCCGACGATCTCCTGCGGGAAGTTCATCCCCGGCGCGAGATCGAGCTTTCCGAACGCGCCCGATCCGCCGCTCGAGCTCTTGCAGAAGGGCAGGATGGCCAGCTTGGACATATCGCCGCCCGGGGTCGCCCCGCCCGGCAGGGACTCGGCACCAACCAGCGGCCAGTAGCCCTCCGACTCGTGGCCCGGGGGCGGGGCGCCCACCCAGTTGCCCTGAATGAGGCTGCCTGACGTGTCGCATTCCGACACCTGGACGGGGAAGGTGACCGGCAGCACCGTGCAGCCGTTTTCGTCTGCGACGCAGCTTGCGCTGAGGGGGCCGGCGACCGTCGTCGCCTCGGCCGTCGCCGGGATCTGGTCGAAACCGAAGATGCGGCTGAACGTCGTGCCGACGATCCGGGTGCCGGTCGCCCGGACACCCTCGGCACCCGCCGGGATCGCGCCGCCACCGTCGACAAGCGGGACGCCGATCGGTGCCCCGAAGTCGTTCGTATATTCGGCCGTCCAACTGTCGAGGCGGTTGGCAGCGGCACTATTGCTTACGGCCTGGAACACGTCGTGGTTGGTCCGCGTGGTCGCTCCGCCCATGTACTCGGCGATGACGACGGCCCCCGCGGTCGACGCTCCATCCGCGCCGTTCTGCGAGATGCGCTGCTGAGCGAACAGGGCTCCGCCATCGATGACGAGCCCGACCATCCCCACGATCGCCACGAGAGCCAGGACGGCGACGATGAGGATCTGGCCACGAGCGGCCTCGCGCGATGACGGAAGTCGCATCTGGGGTTTCCTTTCGGGATGAGGCAGCCTGGACATCAGGGCTGCCTTGGGCACGAGGCGGCAGAGGCATAGGCCGGGATCGCCGGGTTGGGACAGACGAATTCGACCGGGACCTGGGTGTCGGATTTGAAGGTGATCGGTCCGATGATCTGGCCGATGATCGGCGTGATCGCCGACCAGTTCGACTCCGCATTGACGACCGCGACGCAGCCGACGGCCATCGTGGCGGCCGGGCAGACCGCGTTCGCCGTCACGGGTGTCAGCGTCGGGCCTTCCTTGAAGAACCGGACGAATGTCGGGCTGGCGAGGTTGGTGATCGAGGTCCCGAACGTCATCTGCTGGACGCGTTGCTTGATGAGGGTCACGTCCTGGTTCACGGCGGCTAGTCGCGCGCCCTCGCGGGCGGCATTCGTCAGCCCGTTGTAGGCGAACACGGCCCGGCCGACATCGAAGACCGAGATCAGGATCAGCATCGCGATCGGGAAGACGAGGGCGAACTCGGCCAGCGCCTGACCGCGCCGCCGGGTGCGCGAGCGGCGCAACATGCGCGGCCGCATCACGGACCGACCCGGATCACCGCGGCGCATCCGCCCGGCTGAGGATCGATGGTCCCGCCGGTGATGGACTGCGTCACGATCGCGTAGTTGTTGGGACCCGGATCGAACAGCATCGAGGTGGTGAAGCCCGCGGCTGCCCATTTGTTCTGCGCCTGGTTGGTCTTGGTGTTGCCGAAGTCCGGCACCGTGCAGATCTTGTTGGTGATGACGATGTAGGCCTTCTTGATCACCTCGTTCGTCGCCCCGGTGCTGTCCGTGACCTTGAGCCGAACGTCGTAGGCGCCATCGGTCAAGTACGCATGCGTCGTATTCCTGCCGGTGGTATCGAAGGTGCCGTCATTGGTGAAGTCCCACTGGTAGTTGGTGTACGTCACCGCCCCGGCGCGAAGATCGACGAAGCTGAACGCGACGGTCTGGGGCTCGATGCCACTCCGCGGCGTCCCCGTGAATTCCGCGATGGGCGCGGGCGGGACGGGCGGCACGGTCACGGTGATGTAGGCGGGCTTCGCGGCGGTGTTCGAGCCGCCGGCGTTGGCGACCTGGAGCTGCACGCTGAAGGTGCAGAACTGCCCGGCCGTGCCTGTGCACCCGTAGGTGACCGTGTGGGGCCCCACCGTGGAGGCGGTGGCCGGAGACACCGTGGGGGTGCCGGTGCCGCCATGGCCGGCGTCGAAGTCCCACGCCTGGCTGGTCGGGGCGCCGGTCGACTCGTTCGTGAACGTCACCTGCAACGACGGCCCCCAACCCGACTGGGGAGACCCCGTGAACTTCGCGACCGGGACCGGCACGATCGGCACGCCACCGCCCGGGACCGTCGCGACAGCCCCTTCCTTCACCGGATACGTCGTCTCGGAGCTGACCGTGATCGGGTTGCCGATGATGTTCGAGATCACCGGGGTGATGATGTTGAACTGACAGCTGAAGGCGACCTTGACCGGGGCACCCAGTGCCGTCCCGGCGCCGAGGATCGGTTCGGGAACCGGATTCGGCAGGACGCAGTTGATCAGCCGAGCGTCGTTCTTCACCTTGGCCTGATACCGCGCCTTCTCCCCGGTGGCGTCGCCGGGAACGGCCCAGACGGACGCGTGCTCGG
>JAXDKT010000114.1:0-3142 GCA_034666965.1 Chloroflexota bacterium
CTGGTCGACATCGCCCGCCGGCACGACCTCGTGCTGATGGCCGACGAGATCTACGAGAAGATCCTCTACGACGACGCCGTCCACCACCACGCGGCGACCCACGCCGGCGACGACGTGCTGTGCCTGACCTTCAGCGGGCTCTCCAAGGCCTACCGGGTCTGCGGCTACCGCGCCGGCTGGGTGATGATCTCCGGGCCCAAGGAGCTGGCCACCGACTTCCTCGAAGGCCTGACCCTGATCGCCAACATGCGGATGTGTGCCAACGTGCCCGCCCAGCACGCGATCCAGACCGCGCTCGGCGGCTACCAGTCGATCGAGGAGCTGGTCGTGCCCGGCGGCCGGTTCCACGAGCAGACGATGCTCGCCGACCGGCTGCTCAACGACATCCCGGGCGTCTCCTCGGTGACCCCGCGTGGCGCGCTCTACTGCTTCCCGCGACTCGACCCCGACGTCTACGCCATCGACGACGACGAGGCCTTCGTGATCGACCTGCTTCGGGCCAAGCGGATCCTGGTCACCCACGGCACCGGCTTCAACTGGTTCGAGCCCGACCACTTCCGCCTGGTCACCCTGCCCGACGTGGCGGTGCTCGAGGAGGCGATCGGCCGGATCGCGGAGTTCCTGGCCACCCGGCGCTGATCCGCCGGGCCTGCCGCCCACCGCGCCGTCGTCGGGCCCTAGGCTGGTCGCATGGCCGAGGTGGTGTACACCAACGTGATCCGCACCGCGAAGCTCGCCATGCGCGTCCTCGGCCAGCCGATCGACATCACCGGTCTGGAGCATCTGCCTCGCACCGGGCCCGCGCTGCTGGCGCTCAACCACATCGGCTACGTCGACTTCGTCTACGGTGGTTTCGCCCCCGACCGGATCGGCCGCCGGGTGCGGTTCATGGCCAAGCGCGAGCTCTTCGACCATCGGATCAGCGGCCCGATCATGCGGGCCTGCCGGCACATCGCGGTCGACCGGGCCGAGGGCGAGGCCTCGCTGGCCGACGCTCTGCGTCACCTCGAGGCGGGCGAGCTGGTCGGGATCTTCCCTGAGGCCACGATCTCCCGCGCCATGGAGATCAAGGACCTCAAGTCCGGTGCGGTCCGGATCGCGCACCGTGCCGGCGTCCCCCTGATCCCGATGGTGCTCTGGGGCACCCAGCGACTGATGACCAAGGACCACGACAAGGACTTCTCCCGGGGCACCGCGATCTCGATCCGGATCGGAGCGCCGGTGCCGCTGACCGGTGCGAACCCGATGGCCGAGACCGCCGCCCTGCGCGAGTCCCTCCAGGGGCTGCTGGCGGCATCCATCGCCGCCTATCCCCAGCACGAGCCGGGCGCCTGGTGGCTGCCCGCGGCGTACGGCGGATCCGCGCCGACGCTCGAACGGGCAGCAGAGCTGGACGCCGCCGAGAAGCGGCAGCGCGCCGAGCGTCGCGCCGCCGAGCGCGCCGCCCGCCGTTCCTGAGTTCATCGACAAGTCGGTTAGTCACTTTGTCGACTTATCGATGAATGGCTAGATCGGCCGGTCGCTCCGGTTGCGCGGATCCATGATGTCGACGATCCGCCGCAGGTCGTCCATGGAGGCGAACTCCACGCTGATCCGGCCCTTGCGCTGACCGAGGTCCACCTTGACCCGGGTCTCGAAGCGGTCGGACAGGCGCTCGGCGAGGTCGGCCAGGCCGGGCGCGGTGGGCCGGTTGCGGCGCACCGTGGGCTGGGTCGACTCCGCGGCGCCGACGGCGACGAGCTCCTCGAGCCCGCGCACGCTGATGCCCTCGGCCACGACCCGGGACGCCAGCCGGTCCTGCTGGTCGGCGTCGGGGACCGCGAGCAGGGAGCGGGCGTGGCCGGCCGAGAGCACGCCGGCCGCCACCCGCCGCTGGACCGCCGGCGACAGCTTGAGCAGCCGGATGGTGTTGCTGATCTGCGGCCGGGAGCGGCCGATCCGCTCGGCAAGCTCCTCGTGGGTGCAGGAGAAGTCCTCGAGCAGCTGGGCATAGGCCGCGGCCTCCTCCAGCGGGTTGAGCTGCGACCGGTGCAGGTTCTCCAGCAGGGCGTCGCGCAGCATGTCGCCGTCGTCGGTCTGCCGGATGATCGCGGGCACCTGCTCCAGGCCGGCCGCCTGCGCCGCGCGCCAGCGCCGTTCGCCCATCACCAGCTCGAAGGCGTCCGGGCCGGTGGCCCGCACGACGACCGGCTGGAGGAGGCCGACCTCCCTGATGGAGTGCACGAGCTCGGCCATCGCGTCCTCGTCGAAGACCTCGCGCGGCTGGACCCGGTTGGGCGTGATCTGGCCGATCGGGATCTCGGCGAAGTACGCGCCCGACGGCACGGCCGGCTGCTCGCTCCCGCCGCTCCCGATCACCGTCGGCTGCGAGGTCTCACCGGGTTCGCCGGCGGGAGGGCCGGTGGGGATCAGTGAGCCGAGGCCGCGGCCCAGGCCTCGGCGGGGTCGGTCCTGGCTCATCGGGGGGCGCCCTTCCTGGCGATCTCGCGGGCGGCTTCCAGATACGACAGCGCGCCCGGCGACGCCGGGTCGTAGGTCATCACGGTCTGGCCGTACGACGGAGCCTCGGAGACCCGGACCGAGCGCGGGATCGAGGTGCGCAGCACCTGGTCACCGAAGTGCTCGCGGACCTCTTGAGCGACCCCGGACGCCAACCGGGTGCGGGCGTCGTACATCGTGACCAGGATCGTGGAGATCTCCAGCTCCGGGTTGAGGTGGGCGCGCACCATCTCGACGGTCTCGATGAGCTGGCCCAGGCCCTCCAGCGCGTAGTACTCCGCCTGGATCGGGATCAGCATCTCCGCACCGGCGACCAGGGCGTTCAGGGTGAGCAGCCCCAGAGACGGGGGGCAGTCGATGAAGACGTAGTCGTAACGTTCCGCGCCGGCGGTCTCGGCGGGACCGATCAGCGCGTGCCCGGCGATCGCCCGGCGGAGCCGGTTCTCGCGGGCCACGACGCTGACCAGCTCGATCTCGGCGCCGGCCAGGTCGATGGTGGCCGGGACGACGTGGAGCAGCGGCAGCGCGGGGGACTCGGTGGTCACCTCCGACAGCGGCTCACCGTCGACCAGGGCGTCGTAGGTCGACGGGACGCCTCGCTGGTGGGCGACCCCGAGCGCGGTCGAGGCGTTGCCCTGCGGGT
>JAXDKT010000115.1:0-19295 GCA_034666965.1 Chloroflexota bacterium
CCCCGACCGATCCCGGACCAACCCCGACCGACTCGGTCAGGTCGCCGTCGGGCGAGGTCAAGGGCGCGACCGGGAAGCCGCGCACCACCCTGCCGCCGACCGACACGCTCGACGGCTCGGACGGTGGGCCCGGCTCCGGCCTGACCATCGTTCTTCTTGCACTCCTCGGGATCGCCGTGGCGATCGGGCTGCTCAGCCCGACGTCCAATCGGTCCCGCCGGCGGAACCACCGGGAGTAGCCCCGGCGGCCTCCACCGGACCCCGAATCAGGGTCCCCGAGACCCGGAGGGGGCGTGCCAGCGGCACGCCCCCTCCGTCATTCCCGGTCCAACCCCGATGCGCGAGCCTGACTCGATCTCCGTCTCCGAGGTACCCTCGGGAATGGCTGCCGAATGGGCTGGAAGCTGATCGGCGTCCCGGCCGGCGTCGCCGAGCCAGCTGCCGCCAGGTAGACGGAGATGGAACGATGAGCATTCCCGTGGCACGTCTCAATCACGCGGTCCTGTGGGTCCGCGACGCGGGGGCGGCGGCCGAGTTCTACGGCCGCCTCTTTGGGTTCGAGGTCGTCGGCACCGAGATGGACGGCGGGGCCGTGTTCATGCGGGCGGCCGGCGGCGACAACCACCACGACCTGGGGCTGTTCTCCGTGGGGCCGGCCGCACCCAAACCCCCACGCGGGTCGGTCGGTCTGTATCACCTGGCCTGGGAGGTCCCCACGATCGACGACTTGGCCTCGGCCGCCGGGGTCCTGTCCGAGGCCGGCGCGCTGGTCGGCGCGAGCGACCACGGCGTATCGAAGTCGCTCTACGGCCACGATCCCGATGGCAACGAGTTCGAGATCATGTGGCGGGTGCCGCGCGAGGCCTGGGGCGAGTACGAGCACCGCGGCGCGATCCTGCCCCTCGACATCGACCGCGAGGTCGCCCGCTGGGGCGCCAAGGGCGCGGCCAGGGCCTGATCGGCGACCGTCGGCGCGGCTCGGCGCCACGGGGCCTGATCGGATCGTCAGGCCGGCACGGGATGGGGACGTGATCACTGGTCCGATCCGAGCGCCGTTCTCCGCCAGCGAGGTCACCATCCTCGACGGCGGGCTGGCGACCGAGCTCGAGCGGCGCGGTAACGACCTGTCCGACCCGCTCTGGTCTGCCCGCCTGCTGATCGAGGCCCCGGACGAGATCGTCGCGGCCCACCAGGCCTATTTCCGGGCCGGCGCGCGGGTCGCCACCACGGCCAGCTACCAGGCCAGCTTCGATGGCTTTGCCGCGCGGGGCATCGACCGGGCGGCGGCGACCGCGCTGTTCATCCGAAGTGTGGAGCTGGCCGCCGAGGGTCGCCGGCGCCACCGCGCGGCTACCGCGCAGGGCGATGGCCGGCTGCTGGTGGCGGCCTCGGTCGGTCCCTACGGGGCGATGCTCGCCGACGGGTCGGAGTACCACGGCGACTACGGTTTGAGCGTGGCCGAGCTGGCCGCCTGGCACAAGCCCCGACTGGCGGTTCTGGCCGCGTCCGGCGCCGATCTTCTGGCCATCGAGACGATCCCCTCGCTCGACGAGGGCCGGGCCCTGGTCGAGCTGCTGACGACGAGCACGGGACCACCGACCTGGCTCAGCTTCACCTGCGCCGACGGCACCCGGACGCGCCACGGTGAGCCGGTCGAGGCGGCGTTCGCATTGGCCGAGGCCACCGACCGGATCGTGGCCGTCGGGATCAACTGCACGGCTCCTGAGCACGCCGAGGAGCTCGTGGGGCGGGCCCGCAGCGTGACCGACAAGGCGATCGTGGTCTACCCCAACAGCGGCGAGCGCTGGGACGCCCGGACCAGACGCTGGACCGGCCAGGTGGGGGCGAGCGTCGATCCGGCCTCGGCACGGCGGTGGGTGGCGGCCGGCGCCCGGGCCGTCGGCGGCTGCTGCCGGGTCGGCCCGGACCGGATCACGGAGCTCGCCGAGGCGAGCCTGGGCTGAGCCGCGCCGCCTCGCCTCAGGGCAACGGCGTCCGGACCGCCCGCCGGGTCGCCCGGACCATCCGGACGAAGCTCGCCAGGTGATGGCCCGGACGGATGTGCGACGGCTCGCCGGCGTAGATGGTCCGGATCGGGACCCAACCGAGCCCGAACCCGCTCCGGATGCAGG
Source organism: Chloroflexota bacterium (assembly GCA_034666965.1). Classification (GTDB taxonomy): domain Bacteria; phylum Chloroflexota; class Limnocylindria; order Limnocylindrales; family CSP1-4; genus Chersky-267. The sequence continues at coordinate 2,133 of JAXDKT010000115.1, forward strand.
TGCCGATCATCTCGATCTCGAACTCGAAGCCGGCCTCGTCGCTGTGGCCGATCGCCTCGATCAGACGACGACTCAACAGCCGGTAGCCCGACTGGTTGTCGGGGATCTCGCGTCCGGCCGCCCACGACATCGCCAGCTCACCGAGGCGATTGGCCAGCCGCCGCACCGGCGGCATTCGGGCGAAGTCCCGCCGCCCGACGATCAGGTCCGCCGCGGTCCGTTCGAACGCATCCAGGAAGGCGGGGATCTCGGCGGGATCGTGCTGACCGTCCGCATCGAGCGTCACGACGGCCGCGAAGTCGTGCTCGAGGGCCCAGGTGAAACCCGCCCGAAGGGCGACCCCCTTGCCCCGGTTCGGGCGCTGGACGAGGACGGTGGCGCCGGCCGCCTCGGCCCGAGCTGCGGTTTCGTCCGTCGATCCGTCGTCGACGACGAGGACCGGCAGATGCGCGCTCGCGCCGAGAACCACATCCGCGACGCGCGGCCCCTCGTCGAAGGCCGGGATCAGGGCGAGGACGTCGGCCACGGATCCACCATACCGGCGCCAGCGCGACGCCGCCTGTTTCGACCCCGGGTACCGGCGCGCCCCGTCAGCGCAGCGCTTCCTCCAGGGCGACCCGTCGATCGGTGCCCCCGTCGCGGTACTTGACGATCAGCGCCACGGTCTGGGCGAGTCCATGGCGGGCGCCGAACCCGGATCGGAGCGGCCGAGTGCCAGGGATGACCACGGCATCGGGGGGCACGACCGCCGGTGCAGCCGACGTCCCCTCGATGGCGGTCTCGCGGACCGTGTCGTAGATCGTGGACGTTCCAGTCAGGGTCACTCCCGCCGCAATCACGGCGCCGTTCCGGACCAGGATCCCGTCGAGCAGGAGGGCCCCCGCCCCCACGAACGCGTCGTCTTCGACGATCACCGGCCGCGCCCCGGGCGGCTCCAGGACACCTCCGATCTGTACGCCGGCGCCGAGATGGACCCGGGCCCCGATCTGGGCGCACGAGCCGACCAGGACGTGCGAGTCGATCATCGCGTCGGCGCCGATCCAGGCTCCGATGTTGACGAACGAGGGCGGCATGACGACGACGCCCGGCTCGAGATGCGCTCCGGCCCGGATGCTCGTGCCACCGGGGACGATCCGCCACGATCGGCCGGCGGCATCGGCGGCCAGCGCATCCTCGGCCGCGAGGACGGCCTTGGGCGGCACGCCGACCCGATCGCGAAAGGCCAGCGGGCCGACCGCCCAGACCTGCGTAGCTCGATCGGCGAAGCAGGCCAGGATCGCCGTCTTGGCGGCGGCATCCACCTGCCAGCCATCGGGCGCGTCGGGGTCGGGCCAGGCGGCCCGCAGACGTCCGGATTCGAGCTCGTCGATCAGCGACGCGACGACCGCGCTCATGCCACGGCGCTTTCGCGGGTGGCACCGGCCGGCACCGAGCGACCCGCCGGGAGGGCCACCAGGCCGAGGGTCCGAAGCAGGCCCGCGAGGGCCTCGCGTGGCTCGTCGGTCAGCGGCAGGAGCGGTCGTCGGGTGGCGTCCGACTCGATCAGGCCCATCAGGGCCAGGGCCGCCTTGACCGGCACGGGATTGGGCCCGCCCCGGAAGTTGGCCAGCATCAGCGGCAGCCAACGTTCGTGAGTCCGTCGCGCCGCCTCCCAATCGCCGGCTCGGGCCGCGGCGCACAGGGCCGCCATCTCGGCCGGGATCTCGTTGCTCGCGACCGACACGACCCCGTCGCCGCCGAGGGCCAGGAGCGGCAGCGTCCAGGCGTCGTCGCCGGCCAGCACGGCCACGTCGCGCGGGCGGTCCCGGCAGATCCGGGCGATCTGCTCGAGGTTGCCGGAAGCCTCCTTCGTGGCGATCACCCGGGGGTGCTCGGCCAGCCGCAGGAACGTGTCTGCCTCGACGTTGGTGCCGGTCCGGGACGGGACGTTGTAGACGACGATGGGCAGCTCGCCCTCGTCGGCCACGGCTCGGAAATGGCCTTCGAGCATGCGCTGGTCGGGCCGGTTGTAATACGGCGCGACGACCAGTGCCGCGTCGGCACCCAGTTCGGCCGCCCGGCGCGTGGCGGCGATCGTCGCCTCGGTGTCGTTCGTACCGGTTCCGGCCACGACCGCGATCCGGCCGCGCGACGCTCGCTCGGCTGCGATCTCGACCGTCAGCTCGATGAGCCGGTCGCGCTCGGCCGGCCGCAGGGTCGGAGACTCGCCGGTGGTCCCACACGGGACGAGCCCGTCGATGCCGGCCAGGATCTGCCAGGCGACGAGCCGGCGGAATGCCGCCTCGTCGACGGCACCGTCGGCGGTGAACGGAGTGACGAGCGCGGTCAGCGCGCCGTGGAGGAGCGGTCGGCGCGTCCGCGCCGTTCGGTCGAACCGGGTCATGACGATCTCCTTGGGGGACTGGCGGGATGAGGTGTCCAACGCGAGGGTTCAGCCGTCGGCCATCAGGCGCCTCCGGCCACGGCCGCGAGCGTCGGGATCGGTTGCTCCGCCGCGCCGACCGCGCCCACCGAGGCGGTCGATCCCGCCCCTGCCAGTCGGTCGTCCACGACCTCGTCGAAGGGATGGATTCCGGGCGATCGCGGCGCGGCCATCAGCCAGGCGGCCGCGGCCAGGGCCCCGGCCGCGTACGCGGACCGGTCGCGCGCGGTGAGGCGCAGCTCGACGGTCTCGCCCGGGGCGTCGAACCCGACCAGGTGCATCCCGGGCGAGGAGCCGGCCCGCACCACGGCCAGCTCGAGCTCGTCGGCCGCCGGCGGCCGCCCGGAGCGCGGATCGGCCAGCCGCCGCTTCGTCGGATGAATCGCCAGCATGCGTCGGGCAAGGTCCTTGGCGGTGCCCGATGGCCGGTCGGCCTTCGAACGGCGATGCCATTCGACGAGGTAGGGATCGACGTCCACGAGCTGGCCGAAGAGCGCCGTGGCCTGCTCGACCAGTCGGCCGAAGAGGGCCACGCCCAGGCTCAGGTTGGGAGCCGCGACCCCGCTCGCCCCGGAGCGCTCGAGGCGCGCCTGTACCTCAGCGGCGATCGGCTCCCAGGCGGAGGTTCCGATGACGAACCGGCGACAGCCGGCGGCGAGGGCCGCCCCGAGGTTGTCGAGCACCGCCTCGCCCCGCGACGCTTCGAAGACCACGTCCGCGGCGGGCAGCCCCGCGGGATCGTGGCCGGCAGGCCCGGGCCGCCCCCGGATCGTCGGAGTCCCTTGGCCGCGTGCGATCAGCTCGCCGGCGATCGCTCGGCCGAGATGTCCGTCCCCGAAGATGAGCGTGTCCATGATCGTGTCCTCCGGCAGCTGCCGGGCCCATCGGTTCGGAGGATCGATCGCGTCGCATCAACGACAAAGGCCGCGGCACCCGGTGGTGTCGCGGCCCTCGGATCCTCCGTCCCTGGAGGCTCCGGTCGGTGCGTACGGTACGCGCGTCAGAGCCCCAGGGCCCGTGCCTTCCGGCTGGGCCGCAAGAGCTTCTGCTTCAGCTCGCTGCTGGTGCTGCGCGACATGCCCGGACAGTAGCAGACCGACCGGAGCCAATGCAAGACATGCTGGATAACGAGCAGATATGCATGAGCGCCCCGGCCCGGTCAGACGTACCCTGACCTCATGACCGGCGTCGATCACCAGTTCCAGCCGTGACGGTTCCGTTCCCGTCGGAGGAGATGGAGCTGACCCACCTCCTGGTGGTCGGCGACCTGGATCGCTCGCGCGCGTTCTACGAAGGCGTCCTGGGCGCCACCGTCTTTCGGGCCTACGGCGGCACCTCGTGTGTGCTGCGCTTCCTCGGAACCTGGCTCCTGCTGGTCACGCCCGGCGGCCCGACGCCGGACAAGCCAACGGTCACCTTCGAGCCGCCCCCGGACCCGGATCTCGTCGCCCACGAACTGACCATCCGGGTTCCGGATTGCCGGGCCGCGTATGCGACGCTGTCAGAGCGCGGGGCGGTCTTTCTCGCGCCTCCGAGCGAATCCGCCTGGGAGATCCGTGGTTTCTTCCGCGATCCCGACGGGCACCTGATCGAGATCAGCCAGGCGAAGTAGCCCTAGCCCTCGACCAGATGGACGTTGACCGAGTGCTCGCCGACGAACCACACCTGGAGCTCGTTGCGGCGCAGCACGTCGCTCATCAGGATGTCGTTCGAGCCCCAGTCGCCGTTCTTCTCCGTGGCGTCGATCCCGGCCCGAACTTCAGCGATGATCGTCTCGTGCGCGTCGAGGAGTCGGCTGATCATCGCCGGCACCTCCTCGGCGCCGTCCGGTGGCCGCTTGATCTTGGTGATCTCGGCCACGTGACGGGGATCGCTGACCGCGATCCCTCCGAGGGTCTGAACCCGCTCGGCGAGCAGATCGATCAATTCGAGCTGCTCTTCGGCATGCTTGTCGAACAGCAGATGCAGCTGATAGAAAGTCGGTCCCGCGACCAGCCAGTGGTGCTTCTTGTAGAGGGCGTACAGGATCGTCGTGTCGGCCAGGATCTGGTTGAGGAGACGGCAACTCTCGGCGCGCGACGTGTCGGGCAGTGCCAGCGGCAGATCGCGGAGGGTGCCGTAGCGCTGGATCTCGCGCCGTGGTCCGTCGGTCCGGGGCTCGGGGGACACGCGGCGGCCATTGGTTCGGCGGGTGGAGCTCAGGGTACGGGTCGGGCTCATCGGGCCTCCTCGGGTACGGCACTTGACACCCCACTGTAGCCCCTCGGTCGGCGCAGGGCCTTTCCGGACCCAGGCCCGACGATGCAGCCGCATCGCAGCGCCTCGAACTAGCGGCGCATGTAGTTCGGCAGCTCGAGCTCCGGTCCGCGCCAGCGAACGAGCTCCTCGGTCGACAGTCGCCCAAAGAAGTTCATGAAGTGGCCGCCCGACCGAAGCAGGACGTCGCGCGCCGCGAGCATCGACGGCCGGTCCCTGACCCGGACCGCGACGACCGCGCGACCGGCGCGCAGCGCGGCCTCGTAGGTCAGGAAGTCGGGCATCTGGTCCATGGTCATGAACTGGAACAGGCGCAGGATCCGGCGCCATGGGCCGACGGCCCCCAAGCCGTCCAGCCGCTCCGCGCCCTCGTCGCCGCGCAGGATGGTCACGTCATCGCTCGTGAAGCCGGCGGCGATCAGCTCCGCGGCCGCGGCCGCTGCCGCGGCGGGATCGTCGAACACGGCGAGGAGGTGGTTCGTCGGGTAGGCGAACGAGCGCCGGGAGCGGGCCATGTCACCTGAACTCTTGGGCCGCCAGCATAACGCGCTGCCGTGACAGGCCCCCTCAGGCGAGCTGGGGCCCGACCCTCGGGCGGAAGGTCGGGCCCCAGCGCCGAACGATACGACCGAGGTCGGCGAGAAACGGTATCCGCGGACGCGGCCCGGTCTTGCAGCGGCATTGCGACGGTCGTTGAGATGGCGCTTGTCTCAGCCGGCTGCGGCGTGGATCTGCTCGTAGGCGCGGATCACGATCTCGGCCGCTTCGATCGTGCGTCGGTCGCTCAGCGGACTGGCCGTGCGGAATCGCCACCGCTCGATCCCGGCCAGAGCGGCCGCCCGGATGGCCTCCGCTGGCGCATCGGGGGCCAACCCGGCGCGCTCGGCCGCCGGCGCCGCGCCGGTCAAGCGATCGATCTCGCTGCCTTCGGCGGGGGTGACCTCGACAGATCCGGTCAGGACCAGGTGGAGCAGGCGCAGCAGGGCGAGCTGCTCGGAGCCCGCCTCGACCCGTTCGATGTCGGCCGCCAGGCCGTTCGCCCCAGCTACGCCGCGACGTCCGAGCTCGTCTGCCACGCCGCGCAGCGCCGCCAGAGCCGATCGTGCCCTGAGCACGTCGGAGCGGCCAGCGAACCGATCGGCCAGGATCCGCTGGAGCGTCCGGATTCCGGACGTCTCCAGCAGCGCATCGGAGAGCTCGGTCGCCGTGGCGACCCGGTCTTCGACCAGAAGTCGCACCGCAAGCCGCAGGCCGAACAGCCCGAACCGATCCAGGAGCTCTTCGCGAATGTCCGTGCCGAGCGGGTTGAGATCCGGGTCCCGGAAGCGATCCACCGAGCGCAGCAGGGCAGTCCGTCGGTCGGCGTCCAGCCGGGCGATCTCGCGCAGCCAGGTGACCTGCTGCTCGCGCAAGGTGGCGCCGGTCTCGGCGATCAACCCGGCAATCGGCACGACCGCTGAGGCGAGCTCGCGGATCCGGCGATCCGCCGCATAGCGGGCTGCGACCCCTGCCGCCGATTCGAGGGCATCGGGCCGGGCCGCGCCGATCTCGTCGGCTCGCGAAAGGACCACGACCGCGTTGATCGGCGAGGCATGGGCCAGGGAGCGGTCGAGGAATGCCTCCAGGAACTGCGCGTCGTAGCGATGGAGGTGGCGCATCAAGTAGATCACGGCGTCCGCCTCGGCGGGACCGGACCGGTCCTCGTCGAGGAGGGCCTCGGTCGTGCGTGCCGAGGTATCCGCATCGGCCGAGCCGAGCCCCGGCGTGTCGATGAGGGTCAGCTCGTCGAGCGTCCGCGCCGGCCAGCCGACCTCGATCCGCTCGACCGTGCGCTCATCGAGCTCACCGAGCTCGATCACGAGGGCGCCGTCCTGGCGCTGGAACGGCAGCTCCACGACCGCGGCAGGCCGAAGCTCGGCCACCACGCGGTAGCCGGATGCATGGCGATACCAGGTCACGATCCGGGTGCACTCGCTGGCATCGGTGGCCGCAAGGCGCTCCCCGACCAGGGCGTTGAGCAGGGTCGACTTACCGGCCTTCGTCCGGCCCGCGATGGCGACCCGGAGCGGCTCGTCGAGACGCTGGACCGCCGCCTCGACCGCCGGGGCGAGGTCGCCGTCCTGGGCCAGCCGGGCGGCCTCTGCGGCGATCCGCCGGATCGCCTCGACGAGGTTCCCCGGATCGGTCGACAAGCTTGGGCCTCGGGCTACTTGGGGAGGTCGACGCAGTTGCCGGTGTTCTGGACGACCGAGTGGTCGGGGTTGGCGAACAGGATGCACATCTGGGTCGCCTTGGCGGGCTTGTCGCTGAGCTTGTAGCCCTTGAACGGGATCGGACCGGCGTAGACGTACCAGGGGCCCTTGCCAGGCATGCCGGCCTGCGTGGACGGGACCGTGTCGAAGAAGAAGTGGACGTGCTTGCCGGGAAGCTGCTGCTTGTAGCCGAACACCTGGTAGTCGACGACATACCGCCCGCCACTGACCTTGATGCTCAGGATGCGCGCCTGCTCGCCCGATGGGGTCGGCGTCGGCGTGGGCACCGGCGTTGGAGTGGGCGAGGCCGCGACTGCCGACGGGATCGCGCTCGCGGGGGGCTGGCTGGCGGCCGACCCGGCGGGGATCGAGGCGACCCCGATTCCGGGCACGCTGGCCGTCGGCGATCCGGTGGCGCCGCCGCGCGGCAGGAAGGCGAAGACGCCCGCGGCGACAAGGGCGATCAGCACCACCGCGGCCACGGCGGCCGCGGCCAGGCGCGGCGATCGCCCGCCGGGCGCGGGCGTCGCGGCCGCGGCAGGCAGGCGCCCCGAGTCGGCGGCAGGAATCGTTGCCGGCGATGGCGCGACCGGGACCGTCGGCGGCGGCGCCACCGGCGAGGCTGCGGCGAGGTCCGCACCGGCCGTGGCTGCCGCGGCCAACTCATCGCGGCTCGTGGCCGGGATCGGCCCGCCCGCCGTTGCCGTCCCGGCGGCCAGTCGGCTCCGCTCGGCCACCCACGCCGCCCCGAGCGCCATGGTGTGCTTGGGGTGAGCGTCGAGGGCGATCGGCCGCTCGGTCGCCTGACGGACCATCTCGGCCACGAGCGGGATGCGCGAGCTGCCGCCGACGAGCAGGATCCGGTCGAGCCCGCCGAACTCCAGCCCGGCGCTGCGGGTCGCCCGATCCAGGGCCAGGATCGTCTCCCGGATCCGGGGCCGGATCATCGACTCGAACTCCTCACGGGTCAGGCGGACGTCGGTTTGGATCCCGGGCAGGTACACGGCGATCGTGGCGTCCGTATCGGTCGACAGGCCTTCCTTGGCCCGCCGGCACTCCTCGCGCAGCCTGGCCACCCCCGCCAGGGTCGCGGGGTCGTTGGGATCGAGCTGCACGCCGGCCGCCCGGACGCTGGTCATCACGTGGGCGAAGATCGCCTCATCGAAGTCGATCCCGCCCAGGCGCTCCATGCCCTCCGGCCGTCCGAGCTGCTCGAAGCCGTCCTCGGTCTTGCGCAGGATGGTCGCGTCGAATGTCCCGCCGCCGAAGTCATAGACGGCCACAACCACCCCGGTCGGTACCCGCTCCTGGAGGGCGTAATGGAGCGCGGCGGCCTGGGGCTCGGCGATCAGCTCGACCGGACCGATGTCGGACTGGCGGACCGCCTGTCGGAGGAGGTCGATCTTGTACTCGCCGTAGCTCGCTGGGTGGCACACCGCGATCGCTGCCGGCGGGCCACCCATCTGCTCGGAGACCCGGGCGACGATGCTGCGCAGGAGGTGACCGATCAGCGCCTCCGCGCCGTAGGGCGTCCCACCCAGGATGATCGGTGTGGGATCGCCCAGACGGCGCTTGAACTCACGGGCGGTGCGGATGGGCTCGGACAGCGCTCGGCGCTCGGCGGCGTCCCCCACCAGGACCTCGCCGTCGGCCCGCAGGACGATGACCGACGGGATCGTGGCCGCCCGCTCGCCCAGCTGAAAAATCTCGAGCCGGTCGCCACGGGCGGTCGCGGCGGCCGAGTAGGTCGTTCCGAGATCGATCCCCAGCGAATAATCCACCGACGGTCCTCCACCTCCCGAGGGTCCCCGAGTGTACCCTCCGCGCGATGCCCCGAGGAACGGGCGGCGGGTACACTCGGCATCGCTCGAACGCGAGGGAGGATGGTTTCGGGTATGCCCACGGACGGCATTGCGCCGCGCGGTGACCCGGCTGCGGTCCCCGACCCGGCTGCGGTCCCCGATCCGGCGGCGGTGGCCAACCTGGTGGAGGCCGTTCGAGGCGTGGCCACGGCGCGCGGTCGGGAGGACCTCGTCGCGCGCCTGTCGACCGCCCGACTGCGGCTCGAGCGCTCCGAGATCGTGGTCTGCGTCGTGGGCGAGTTCAAGCAGGGCAAGAGCGCCCTGATCAACGGCCTGCTCGGAGCCGATGTCTGTCCGGTCGACGACGACCTGGCCACGATGGCCGTGACGACCGTCCGTCACGGCGACCGCCCCACCGTGACCGTCCACCGCCGCGAGGCCGGTGCACCCGTGGTCGAGACGATCCCCGCGCACGAGCTGGCCAGCTGGGTGACCGAGCGTGGCAACCCCGACAACCGCCTGAATGTCGATCGTGTCGAGGTGGGCCTGGCCCATCCGCTCCTGGATCGGGGCATCACCCTGGTCGACACGCCCGGGATCGGCGGGCTCAACGCGGCCCATGCCGCCGCGACGCTGGCCTTCCTGCCCGTCGCCGACGCGCTCGTCTTCGTGACCGACGCGTCGGCGGAGCTGACCCAATCCGAGCTCGAGTTCCTGGCCAGCGCGGTCGACGCCGGGCCGGTCATCCTGGTGGCCCTGACCAAGATCGACATGTATCCGCACTGGCGCCGGATCCTGGCCATCGACGAGCGCCGGCTGCGGACCATCGACCTCGGGGTCCGGCCATTCCCCGTCAGCGCCGCCCTGCGCGCCTCCGCCCGCCAGCTGGACGAGCCGGTCCTCGAGCGGGACAGCGGCTTCGCGGAATTGACCGAGACGATCCTCGGCGACGTCACCCGGCGGGCTCGCACCACCGCGATCGAGGTCGCCGTTCGGGAGATCCGAACGGCCCTCGATCAGCTCCGTGAGCCACTGGTCCTCGAGCGCCAGGCGCTCGAGCGGCCCGACACAGCCGGCCGCCTCGAGGCCGACCTGGCTGACGTCCGCGACCGCCTGGCGGCCCTGGGCCAGGCGGGTTCGCACTGGTCGGTCCGGCTCGACGACGAGTTTGCCTCGCTGCGTTCCCGGGTCGAGTTCGCTTTCTCGGGCCAGATGCGCCAGATCCTGCGCGACACCCAGGACGAGATCGAGCGGGTCGACCCCGGGCGTGCCTGGACCGAGGTCAGCGGGCGGGTCCAGCAGCAGGTCGCCGGTGCGGTTCGAGCCGCGTTCCTCGAGACGACCGAGGGCGCCGCCGGGATCCAGACCGCCATCAGCCGGCTGCTCGCCGACGCGGAGGGCACCTGGACCGACGATGGCGAGCCGATCTCGTTCGACGCCACCAGCCTGTGGCAGGACGGCCAGGCCTTTGGCGGCACCTTGCGCTCGGGGGTCCTGGCCGGCTTCGGCCTGCTCGCCGGGGCCACCGTGGGGGTCGAGATGCTGGGCATGCTCGGCGCCCTGCTGGGGACGGCGCTGGTCGGTCCGGCGCTGCTCGGAGCCGCCCTCTTCTTCGGTGGTAAGGAAGTCGCCGGCGAGCGCCGCCGCCAGCTGACGGATCGGCGCCAGCAGGCGCGCGCGTTCGTCGCCAAGTTCGCCGAGGACGTGCGCTTCGAGGTCGACGGCCGGCTGGCGGCGCTGACCGGCCAGCTGCAGCGCGACATGCGGGTCCGCTTCGGGGAACGGATCGGGGAGCTGGCCCGGACCTATCGTGAGACGGCCGCCGCGATCGAGCGGACGATGGCCGGCTCCGCAGCCGAGCGCGACGAGCGCCTCCGCGAGCTCTCGAGCCAGCTCGGTCCGCTCGAGGAGCTGGGCCTCCGGGCTGACGCGCTGGGCGCCTCGGCCGCCGCCGCCTGATGCGGGCTTGACCCGCGCGAGTCGAGGCCGGACACTCGGCCCATGCGCTGGCTGCTGGTGTTCGCGATGCTCGCCTTCGTGACGATCGGGCTCGTCTCGGTCTACGCCCGGGCGACCCGCGCGGCCGACTGCTCGGTGCGGGCGCAGATCGAGGCGACGACCTGCGCCAACGGGACGGCACCATTCGAGATCCCCGTGGCCCTGGCCGTCGAGGTCGTCGTCCTCGCGGTCGTCGGCGCCGAGGTGGCCCGAGCCCGGCGCTAGGTCCCAGCCCGACCGGTCAGCCGAGCGCTCCCTCGACGGCGCCGAAGACGAGCGCCGCGTTGAGTCCGCCGAACCCGAACGAGGTCGACAGCACCCGTCGGTACGATCCTGGCCGGCCCGCCAGGATCAGGCCCGGCAGACGGGCGCCGATCTCCTCGGAGGGCCGATCGAGATTGACCGAGGCCGGGACCCAGCCGTCGCGGATCGCCAGGGCGCAGATCACCGCCTCGATCGCTCCCGACGCCCCCAGCGGATGACCGTAGAGGGCCTTGGTGCCGCTCACCGCCACCGCCGCATCACCGAGCACGGCGCCGATCGCACGCGCTTCAGCCAGGTCTCCGATCGGGGTCGCGGAGGCATGGGCGTTGACGTAGTCGATCTCGTCCGCGGCGACCGCCCCGTCCTCGAGGGCGATCCGCGCGGCCCGGGCGGCCTGCGTCCCGTCGGGCCCCGGCTGGACCATGTGATGGGCGTCGGAGCTGGCGCCGTAACCGCGGAGCTCCGCGTAGGGCTGCGCACCCCGGCGCTCGGCTGCATCGGCGAGCTCGAGGACCAGCAGGGCCGCCCCCTCGCCCATGACAAAGCCATCGCGGTCGGCGTCGAACGGGCGTGCGGCGGTCTCGGGCCGATCGTTGCGACCGTCCGAGAGGGCCCGGATGATGTCGAAGGCGCCGAAGGCCAGCGGGCTGAGCGGGACCTCGGCCCCCCCGGCGATGGCGGTGTCGATCTGACCGGTCCGGATCGCCTCCATCGCCTCACCCAGCGCGACCGCTCCCGACGCGCACGAGTTGGCCGTCGACAGGATGGGACCGTGGACGCCCAGCGCGATGCCCAGGTTGGCCGGCGCCGCGCCACCAAAGACGGCCAGGGCGAGGGTGGGGCTCACCGAGCGGATGCCGCGCTCGAGGTAGCGCTCGTGCTGCGTCTCGGCGTAGGCGATGCCACCCAGGGCGCTGCCAAGGTAGATCCCCGTTCGCTCCGCGGCCGAGCGGTCGAACCCGCCGGGCTTCAGGCCCGCGTCCGCGAGGGCCAGCTGACCGGCGACCAGACCGAACTGGCTGAACCGGTCGAGCTGCCGGGCGGTCTTGGGGTCCATGTAGCCGAGCGGGTCGAAGTCGTCGACCTGGGCGGCGACCTGCGACCGGAAGGGGCTCGGATCGAACCGGTCGATCCGTCGGACGGGCGAACGTCCGGCACGCAACCCCGCCCGGAACGCCTCGACGCCGATGCCCGCGGCCGTGATCACGCCGAGCCCGGTGATCCAGACCCGTCGTGCGGAGCGCTGCCGATCCGGGATCATGTCTCTCGATTCGTCGTAGTCCGTGGATCGGACTCGGAGCCGTCGGTCAGGCTTTCCGCCAACGCCCGGAAGGTGGCCAGCGTTCGGCCGGCGATCGGCCGGGTGAAGAACCGGTCGATCAGCGCCGGCCAGGCGTCGTCGCCCAGGAGCGCTCCGAGAATCGGCAGCGCAATCGGCCGCCGGAAGTCGTGATCGATCGACACTCGACAGCCCCCTGGTGCCGGCTCGATCCGCCAGGTGACCGCCATGCCCCCGGTCGCGCCGCCGAGGTGCCGGAACCTGAGCCGCAGCGCGTCCGGATCGACCGACACCCGCGATCGCCAGGCGACCGGCAGTCCGAGGCCGACGCCGGCGATCAGCGGCCGGCGGGCCACCATGACGGCCGTCAGCGTCCCGTCGGCGCGGCGGTCGACGACCCGCACCCGGTCGTAATGGGGCAGCAGCCGGGGCCAGCGCTCGACATCCCGGGCCAGGCGGAACACGAGCTCGGGGGCGGCCGCGACGTCAGTCGCGATCGTGGAGCGCATCAGGCTCGTCCCGCCGGCGCGGCGATCGCGTTCACGGGGCCAGCAGGCCGAGCAGCAGGCGCGGCTCGAGGGCGCGTTCGGCCGGTACCAGGTCGCCCATGACCAGTGCCATCGTCTCGCGCACGGTGACGCGCTCGGCCAGCCGACGAGCCGCGTATTCGAACAGGGCCGGTCGGCCGAGAAAGGCCTGGACCAGCCAGCTCACCCGATCCTTGGCTGCGAATCGGGCGCGCATCGCCCGCTCATAGTCGGCACCGGCGGAACCGTGCCCGGCGAGCTCCGCGTCGATCGCGGCCGCGGCCAGCTCGGCCGAGACCAGCGCTCGGTGGAGCCCCTCGCCGGTGAACGGATCGAGGAACCCGGCCGCATCTCCGACGAGGTACCAGCCCGGCCCACTTCGGCGAGTCACGCGATGACCGATCGGGGCGGCGCCGGCGATGGCCTCGCCGAGGGCGCCCATCCGCCAGGTGCCGGGATCGTCAGCCGTCGCCGGGACCGACGCGACGATCCGCTCCAGCACGCGCTGGGCACCGGTCTCGGCCAGCGCCCGGCGCCAGCTCCGGCCAAGGACGATGCCCACGTTGACCCGGTCGCGCGGGACCGGGGCGATACCGACGTAGCCATCGCGCAGGACTCGCATCCGGGCGTCCCGGGGTCCATGCCCGGCCGGATCGGCAAGGTGGACGGTGAGTCCGACCCGGCTCGCGAGGCGTGCCGGCCGGGCCACTCCGAGCGAGCGGGCCACGATCGACCGGATGCCGTCCGCGCCGACGACGACCCTTGCGCACTCGTCCGCCGCCGCCCGCCCTGCCTGGGCCAGCGGCACGCGAATCGAGCCGAGCCGTCGGTCGCGGGGCGCGATCCCGCCGGCCGTGACGCCGGTGCGGACTTCAACGCCGGCGGCCCCGGCGAGGGCGAGCATCGCCGGATCGAGGACGGCCCGGTCGAGCCCGACGGCCGGAGCCGCCAGCGACCCGTCGTCGCCATAGGTCAGCCGGAACGTGGCGCCCCGCGGAGTCTCCACGCGCATCGCCGGGATGGGCTGGATCGACGCGCGTACCAGCGACTCGTCGAGGCCCAGTCGGCGCAGCGCGCTGACGAAGGCCGGCGACGCGAAGACGCCCCCGGCACGCCAGCGATAGGCGGGCGAACGCTCGACGAGCACCACCTGGCGGCCCGCCCGGGCCAGCAGCGTCGCGACCGCAGCGCCCGCCGGCCCGCCGCCGACGACGACCACGTCGACCGTCATCGCCTCGACTCCGGGATCGCCGCGATGGCGTAACGATGGCCGAGCAGCCCACCAAAGGCGGCGATCGGGCGCAGCCCGGCTTCGGCCATCAGCTCGCGCATCTCGCGCAGCGTGTAGGCCCGCCGGACGGACAGCGGCGCATCGTGGCGGGTCAGGCGATTGCCGGTCAGGAGGTGGCCGATCAGCCACGCACCCAGCCATGCCAGTCGGCTCCGGGCAAGGTCGTTGACGATGACGCCCAGGGCGGCCACGCGCCCCATCTCGCGCAGGAACCGGATCGCCTCGTCGGGCTCCAGGTGGTGGAGCACGAGGGAGGCGTGGACGACGTCATGGCTGCCGTCCGCGTCCAGGAGCGCCTGGCCGTCGCCGAGGCCGAGCCGAAGCCCAACGAGACTGGCCAGGTCGGCTCGATCGGCGATGGCCGCAGCGAGCACCTCCGGTCGGTTGTCGATGGCGGTGACCGTCAGGCGCGCGCCGGCGGGCGACGGCCGGGTCACGAGCTCGGCCGGGATGTCCGCGGCGCCCGTTCCGACATCGAGCACGGTGAGCGGATCGGTACGGTCACCGACCAGGGCCACCAGCGCCTGGCGGCTGAGCCGCGTGCCACCCAGCAGCCGATTGACCCGACGCAGGTCGCGCAGGTTGGCGGCCAGCGCGACGGGATCGTCGAGCGGACCGTCGAGCAGCTCCCGGGTATCGGCGAGGCGACGCATCGAGACGTTCGGACCGTGCGCGGGCGAGGACCGGTCAAGGCTACACCGCGCCATCGGCCCTGACGCCGTCGTCTGCCCGTCTGGCCCGTGTGGCCCGTCTGACAGCCCTCGAGGACCGACGCGGTAGGATGGCGGCTCATCGCCCTCAGCCAACGGATGGGCATCCGTGACCCGCATCCTCCTGTACACCGGCAAGGGCGGCGTCGGCAAGACGAGCATCGCCGCGGCCACCGCGCTGCTGAGCGCGAAGCGCGGGCCACCGCACGATCGTGCTCTCGACCGACATCGCCCATAGCCTGGCCGATGCCTTCGACCTCCCGCTCGGGCCCGAGCCGACCCGGATCGCCCCCAACCTGTGGGGCCAGGAGCCCGACGTCTACTTCAACATCGGGCGCTACTGGGCCACGATCCAGAACTACATGGCCGAGCTGTTCAGCTGGCACGGGCTGGACGAGGTCATGGCCGAGGAGATGACCGTGCTGCCCGGCATGGACGAGCTCGGCAACCTGCTCTGGATCGCCGACCACGTGGAGTCCGGGGGCTACGACGTGGTCGTGGTCGATGCCGCGCCAACCGGCGAGACACTGCGTCTGCTGTCGCTTCCGGAGGCCAGTCGTTGGTGGGTCGATCGGATCGCGCCCATCGGCCGACGGGTGTGTAGGATCAGCCGGCCCGTTCTCGAGCGGATGATCGGCGTGCCGGTACCGCGCGACGAGGTCTTTTCTGCGGCGGAGCGGCTGCTTGGACGGCTGGAAACAGTCCATCGCCTCCTGGCCGACCCAGAGCGCGCGTCGGTTCGACTCGTCCTCGCCCTCGAGAAGCTGTCGATTGCCGAGGCGCGGCGGTCGTTCACGTACTTCAACCTGTTCGGCTACCCGAGTGACCTGGTGATTGCCAATCGAGTGCTGCCGTCCGACGTCGGCGGCGGGTACTTCGGAGCGCTGCGCGACACCCAGCAGGCGTACCTTCCAAGCGTCGCTCGCGACTTCGGGCCAGTGCCCGTCCGGACCGTCCCGTTCTTCGATCGAGAGATGGTTGGCTCCGCCAGCCTGCGCGAAATCGGGTCGGCCCTCTTCGGTGACGACGACCCGACCGGGTTCTTCTACCGCGGCCGGCCGTACCGGGTGCGGGTCGAACCGGGTCTCAACGTGCTCGAGGTCGCTCTGCCGTTCACGGCCCGCGACGAGGTGCACCTGGCCCGGGACGGCGAGGAGCTCCTCCTCCAGGTCGGCGGGTGGCGGCGGACGCTGGTTCTGCCCCGGGCCCTGGTCGATTCGCCAACGAAGGGGGCGCGCATGGAAGACGGCATACTTCGAATCGAGTTCGAGGCCCGCAAGCAAGCGACCTCACGAGGAGGTGGACGGTGACCGACCAGCGACAGGGTTCATCAAGCGTCCGCCGGTCGCGCGGACCGGGACGCGCCACGCTCGCGCCGTCGGCCGGGCTGCCCGCCGGCGACCCTGCTGACGCGGCTGAGCGGATCGCCGAGCTCGAGGCGCGCCTGGCTCGCCTGGAAACCGGTCTGCGTGACCGCGGTCGCGAGCTGATGGGGCGAGTCATGCCCCCCGAGGCGACCCGACACTTTCGCAACGCCGGCCGGGAGCAGCTCCTCGGGGTGCGCTCCATCGTCGACTTCTGGATCGCCCGGATCGACGCGGCCGAGACGCACTCGCGCCGTCCCGCCCGGGGCCGCCAGCGGATCGACGTCGACTAGCCGGGTTCGGGGGCCGGAGGGCGTCGTACGCTCGCCAACAACGCCGGCTCAGGCACGGACGATCGCGGACAGGTGCCCTACGTCGGGGATCCTCTTGAGCTGATGCTCGCCTCGATCTTCGAAGCGGGGTCTGGCTCCTGCCGATGACCAACGCGAGGCGGCGAAACCCCGAGTTCTGGTTCTGGCGCGCCCGGAGGGATTCGAACCCCCGACCTGCTGATCCGAAGTCAGCTGCTCTATCCACTGAGCTACGGGCGCGGGCGCCGATGATACCGCGCGCCAGCTGGCGACTCGGCTGCCCGAGCGCGACTCAGCCGCCCGAGTCTTGTCGCGGCCGACGAGCACGCATCCGCGCCAGGAGCGCCACGATCGCGATCAAGGCAACTCCGACCATCCAGACCACGAGCTGAGGCGCTCCGTCATCGGGCGGAGGCGGATAGCGTAGGTCGCCGGACGTGGTCGGCAGAATCATGCTGATGTGCGGGTGCTTCGTCAGAAGAACGAGACCCATCACGACCGACCAGGCGACGACGGTGACCAGGACCTTCCAGCCCAGCCTCATGGGCGTGGTCTCCGGTCATGGGCCAGGCCGATCTCGTCCGGACGGCTGAGGCACCTCACTTCCGCATCATCGTCCTCGAGATCCGGCCGTGCAACAGGACTTCCGTCGACACTCGCTCCCGGGGCGGCGCCAGGCAATCGAAA
>JAXDKT010000116.1:0-5093 GCA_034666965.1 Chloroflexota bacterium
CCGAAGACCGGCATCGCCCCCGGTCCCGTGCGGATCGCCTCGCCCACGATCACGGGATCGGTGCCGAGCAGCGGCGGGGCGACGAACCCCCCGCCGACAGCGTCCCCGCCCGCTCCAGCGCCGTGGCAGGCGGCACACGAACTGATGAAGAGGTCACGCCCGCGGGCCACGTCGGCACCAGTGACCTGGACGGCAGGAATCGCGGGACCGCCCCCGAGTCCGGCGATGTAGTCGTCAAGGGCACGGATCTGTTGGTCGCTGAAGACCGGGTCGCGTCGCACCATGGGCGCACCCGGCGCTGCCAGCGGCATCCGACCCGTTCGAAGCATGAAGTCCGCGGCCGCCGCGCCGACGCCCACGAGAGGTGGACCGTCCGAAGAACCGGCGCCAGCTCGCCCGTGGCAGGCCGCGCAACTCTGGAGGTAGAGTGCGACCCCGTCGCCGCCGCTTACCTGCCCGACCGCCGCGTTCGCGGGTCGGACCGGCGTGAGAACCTCGGTCAGGGCCCACCCGATCAGGATCGCGGCACAGGCAACGAGCCCACCGATCGCGCGTCGCCGGTCGTTCACGCTCAGGCCTTCTCCGCCGATCGGTCGCCTTGGCGAGGGGTCATCCGCGTACGTCGAGACCCCATTCTAGTCGCCGTTACCAGCCCCCCAGGCCCTCAGGCCTGCAGCTGAACGGCCGGCGTCACGCGCCGGCTGTCACGCCCCGGCTGTCACGCCCGTGCCCCGGTCCCGATACCCGCACCCCGGCGCGAGAACGAGTCGACGATCACCGCCGCGAGGAGCACCAGACCGGTGGCGATGAGTTGCCACTGGACCGGGAAGCCCAGGAGGTACAGGCCGTTATAGATGGTTCCGATGACCAATCCGCCCAGGACCCCGTGCACCATCCGGCCGCGGCCGCCGAACAGGCTGGTCCCACCGATGACCGCGGCGGCCACCGCGTACAGGACGAGCTGCCCGCCGTTGACGTTGGTGTTCATGCCACCTTGCCACGAGGCATACAGCAGGCCCGCGATCCCCGCCGTCAGGGAGCACAGCGCGAAGGCCCACGTGCGGATGGCGGCCAGGCTGATGCCGGCTCGCCGGGTCGCCTCGGGGTTGCCGCCGACCGCGTACACATAGCGACCGAACTTCGTCCTCTCGAGGAGCACGGTCCATACGACCAGCACGCCGAGAACGAGGGGCACGACCCACGGCGCGCCGGTGATCGGCAGGACGACGCCCCGGTCGATGTCGCAGATGGCCACGACTACGATGCCGATGGCCGCCAGGAAGACGATCTTGAGCGCGGTCAGGGTCGCCGGCGGCGCCACCAATCCCGCGCGGCGCCGGCTGGCGTCGCGCAACCAGACGACGACACCGAACACGGCCACGATCACCGTCAGCCCGATCCAGGCGATCACGGGATCGATCGTGCCCTGCACCAGGTTGTAGAGGACCCGCTGATCGGGCTGCTGGGGACTCGCGATCGACACGCCCCCGGCGGGGCCCAGGATCACGATCATGAACCCGAACCAGATCAGGAAGCCTGCCAGCGTGACGACGAACGACGGCAGTCGAAGGCGCGTGATCAACGTGCCCTGGAGGGCCCCGATCAACCCGCACACGAGCAGCGCGGCGACGACGGCCGACCACCACGGCCAGCCCACCCCGGGCTGTACGAGCTCGGCGGCGATGATGCCGCCGACCGCGGCGACGTAGCCGATGGACAGGTCGATCTCGCCAAGCAGCAGCGCGAAACCCTCGGCCATCGCCAGCACCATGAAGACCGAACTCTGGATGAACAGGTTGACCAGGTTGCCAGGCGACAGAAAGACGTGATTCGGGCTCACGATCTGGAACACCGCGGCGAGGATGACCAGAGCCAGGATCACCGGCAGGACCCCGGCATCGCCGCCTCTGACCCGGGCGAGCCAACCCTGCGCGTACTGGCCGACCGAGTCCGCAACGAGCTCGGGAGGGAGGACCTCGACCGCCGCGGCGGTGAGGTCGGGCGCGACGTCGGGGGCGGCACCGGGCGGAGGCGCGCTGGGGATCATGTCGTCATCGACCCGGTGTCAGGAACCACGGCCGCCGTGGCCGGACCAGCCGCGAGGACCTGCCGTGTCGACGCCCCCGTGGTCATGTAGTCGACCACACTCTGGCGATCGAAGGACGACAGCCGGTCCTGGGCGACCATCCGGCCCAGGTACAGGACGGCGATCCGGTCGGCGACCTCGAACACGTCGTTGAGGTTGTGGGAGATGATCATGACGGCGAGCCCGCGGTCCCTGAGCTGGCGGACCAGGTCGAGGACCGTCCGCGTGGCCGCCACGCCGAGCGCCGCGGTCGGCTCGTCCAGCAACACGAGCTTGGAGTTCCACATCACCGCCTTGGCCACGGCGACGGCTTGACGCTGGCCCCCGGAGAGGGTCGCGACCGGCTGCCTGATCGAGCGCACGGTGGTCACCCGAAGGCTCAACAGCGTCGCCGCCGCGGCCCGCTCCATGTCGTCCTCGTCGAGCAGCAGGTGGCGCAGGCGCTCTCGCCCCAGGAACATGTTCTGGACGATATCCAGGTTGTCGGCGAGCGCCAGGTCCTGGTACACGGTCTCGATCCCCAGCGAGGCGGCATCGCGCGGGTTGTGGATATCGACCGGGCGGCCTTGCCAATACATCTGCCCGTGGTCGGGTTCGTAGATGCCCGCGATGCACTTGGTCAGCGACGACTTGCCGGCCCCGTTGTCGCCGCACAGGGCGGTCACCTCGCCGGCCGGCAGATCGAGGTCGACCCCGAACAGCGCCTGGACCGGACCGAAGTGCTTGTCGATGCCGCGGAGCTTCAGCAGGGGCTCCGCTGCCCCGGGGTCATGCGCGCGGGCGATGAGGCTCATCTTGTCGTTCCCTTCCAGCAGTCGGGCCCCGGGACGGACGCCTCCGGAGCGACGGGTCCGGCACGCGACCGATCGGGTCGATCGGCTCGCCAGCGTCGCAGCTGAGAGGTGGCTGCGACGCTGGCATCGCGGTCGGCGCCTTACGGCGCGATGCCGTTGGCGGTGCAGACCGCGGCGCCGACGGCGGCGCACAGATCCGAAGCTGACACGAAGGCGTCCTTGATCACGGTCGAGGCCATGTTCGAGGTGTCGACCCACGTAGCCGTGAGGAGCGTGGCCGGCTCGGTCACCGCTGAGTCGGCCGGATTCGTCGTCGTGCCGTTCACGAGCTCGGCGGGCGGCGTGACGCCGGCCCGCAGGTAGGTCGCGAGGGCCACGGCGGCCTGCGCCTCAAGGTAGACCGGCTTGTAGACCGAGCCGCACTGGTATCCCTCGAGGGTGTTCTGCATGCCCTGGAGCGTCGCATCCTGCCCGGTGGTGGGGATGGTCTTGGCGGGCACGCCAGCCGACTTGAGGGCCGTGACGACCGCGTTGGCCAGACCGTCGTTGGCGGTGACGACCGAGTTGATCTCGGGGTGCGCGGTGAACTGCTGCTGGAAGATCGTGCCGCCCGTCGTGTTGTTCCAGCCCGGGGCGATCTGATCGCCCACGAGCGCGAAGCCAGCGCCGTTCGTCAGACCGGCCGTCAGCGGCGTGGTCGCCTGGCCCCAGATCACCGAGTTGTAGCCCTGGGCGAACGAGATCGCGTTCGGATCCGTGTCCTCGCCGCCGTCCAGCTCGAACACCTTGGGAGCCGCCACTTTCCACGCCGTGGCGCAGTCCATGAAGCCCTGGCCGATGAGCTTGCCCACGGCCTCGTTGTCGAAGCTGACGTAGTTGGTATCCGTTCCCTGGAATGTCGCGCGGTCATAACTGATCTCTCGGACACCGGCCGCCGCGGCGGCTGCCTGGATCTGATTGCCGACCGTGCTGTCCAACGGATCGACCACCAGCACCTTGGCGCCGAGGGTGATGTCGGCCTGGGCGAGGGCCAGCTCGGTGGCGTCGTTGCCCTGTGCGTTGTCGATCTTGAAGTCGGAGGTCTTGTAGCCGGCTCCCGTGAAGGCCTTGGTCAGGTACGGAGCATCGAAGTCGACGTAGCGCGACGAGGACGTGGTATCGGGGAGGATGACCCCGACGAGGCCGCTGCCCGCGGCCGTCAGTGCCGTCAGTTCGGACATGACCGAGAAGCCGCTATCGAAGGACCCTACGCCGAGCGCCGGTGCGCTCGCGGTCGGGCCCGAAGCCGACGCGGCCGGCGACGACGATGCGGGCGGCGCCGATGCTGATGGAGACGAGGTCGGCGATGGCGCGCTTCCGCTACATGCCGCGACCAAGAAGACGCCGGCAAAGGCGACGGCCATTGCGTTCTTCAGGGGCTTACTGGCTCGTGTTCTCATGGAACCCATGTCCTTCCTGGGCCTTCGGGGATGCGTTGCGGCCCGACGCCGGGGAACCGGGAGGGAGGACCGCGGAACGTGCCTGAACGTACGCCCGCGTTCGACGCCCCGAAAGTGATGCGGTACCCGACCTGCGCCTGACGAATGTCACGGCCCGGTCGTCACCCCGAGGCGTTCAGCCGGTCGCGATCAGCCGTAGTCCGAGCCCCAGCAGGACGATGCCGCCGCCGGCAGTCCAGATATCTCGTCGCAGTCGAGACCTCCCGGCCGGGCCCGCGCGTGCTCCGATCGCGATCGCGATCGGCATCGAGATGAGGGCGGCCGGTCCGTACAGGAAGTGGAGCGGATCCGCCGGCCGAGACCCAGCGCCGAGCAGTGCGAGGCCGACGAGTCCCGCGACCGCCACCAGGGCGATCTCGGCCAGCACGGCGCGGTCCACTGCGTAACGGTGGTCCGAACGGCCACCGGAACGTCTGCCCGCGATCACCGACCACGTCGCGACAACGACAAGGGTCAGTGCCCCAGCGATCGATGCCAGCCCAAGGAGATCGTGCACGGCCGTCACCGGGCCACCGTAGCGCAGCGGTGGTCGGCTGCGAGGAGGGGTCAGACCGTGGCGGCCCGGGCGTGGCCGAAGTACATGAGCTCCCAGATCGCGTCCTCGGTCGAATACTGATCGACGACCTCGGCGCCGCGCTGGTGCTCGACCCGGATCTCGCCCGAGAACCGCAGATAGGCCCCGTCGAAACGAAAGAGCTGGGCGGCGGCGCGCTT
>JAXDKT010000117.1:0-13852 GCA_034666965.1 Chloroflexota bacterium
AGCCAGAGCAGGCAGGCCAGCAGCAGCGCGGTCCACGCCCAGCTGAACTGCGCCGACGAGAGGACCGCCGAGACCGGTGCCAGGACCTGGGCCAGCGGCGGCGGATACCAGTAGGCGTAGGGGGTCACGGCGGTCGCCGTCGGGTCGTACAGCGGCGCGCCGGTGAGCAGGCGCTGGCCGGCCAGCCAATAGGCATGCTCGTCCTGTGGGTCGGCCCAGCGGTTGACGGCCACGACCAGGAGCAGGCAGCCGCCGAGTGCGGCCAGGACCAGCAGGGCAGGCGGCGGGAGGCGCAGCCCTCGGACGGCGACCGGTTTCGACAGCGTGCTCCGGACGGCTTGCACCGCCGTGCTCAAGCTAGGCCCTCTGCGAAGCCCAATACCGCTCGGCGAAGCCGGGGACCCCGCCCAGGCCGGCCACCAGTCGGCCGAACGAGCGGACGGTCTCGGCCATCGGCTCGACCCCGCCGAACAGGCGGTCGAGCTGGCTCGTGTAGAGGCTGATCCCGGCGATCTTCCACTCGATCTGCTCGGTCACGTCGGCGAACTCGGGCACGATCGAGACGTCCTGCGGCAGCGCGCCGAGGACGTGCTCGCCGAGGTCGGCCAGGCGGCGGAACCCATTCCACCAGGCGTACGGGAAGTCCTCGTAGAAGGTCACGATCCCGGCCCAGTCCGGACCGGGCATCACCCAGGCCCGCGGCTCGCGGAGCAGCTCGAGGCCCACGTTCCGGTCGAGCTGGTGGTCGACGTGGCCACCGACGCCCAGCGGGAAGTACACCTTCTGGGGCTCGAGCCGGGCAATCTCCCGGCGGAGCAGGTCGTAGGGCGGCTCGTCGTCCTCGCGCGGCGAGCCGAGCAGCTGGTCGTCGCCCTCGTAGCCCCGGAATACCGCGTCGGGCAGGTCCAGGAAGATGACCGCCGCCTCGGCGAAGTAGGCGTAGCGCTCATCCTCGAGACGTCTGGTCGCCATCGCGTCGTCCGCGGCCTCGGCCTCGGTCAGCTCGGTGGTCAGGACCGCGCCCTGGGTGGGTGTGTCGTCGGCGAGCTCCTGGCCGGCCAACGCCTCGTTGTGGATCGATGCCCGGCGGTACCAGCTGGACCGCTGCCAGAAGCGTTTGGCCGCGGCGTCGGCATCGGCCTGGGTTGCGTCGAGCCGATCGGAGGTCGCCGCCCACGGTGGCGCGAAGGCGCCGCTGTCGTCGATCGGGTAGTCGGCGCGCAGGTTCGCCCGGTTGAATGCCTCGGTGTCCGGCCAGAGCGCCTTGGACCCGAACCCGAGCGCCTCACGCTGGTAGGGCGTCAATCCGTCGCGGCCACCCGCGCCCGAGTGGACGGTGACGATCGCCACGCTCTGGCCGAGCTCGCGGAGACTGCCGATGAGCCCACCGCAGGACAGCGCGACATCGTCCGGATGGGGCGAGATGAACACATGGGTCATGGCCGGCCGAGTATACCGGCCTACCCTGGCCAGCCGCCCGTCCCCACGAGCGGAACGAATACGACGTCGCCATCTGAGCGCTGCTCCCATTCGTCCCCGTGGCGGGTCACGACGACGAGTCGCTGGCGGTCGCGCGGACCGACCGGGATCACCAGCCGGCCACCGTCCGCGAGCTGGTCGAGGAGCGCCTCGGGGATGCTCGGGGCGGCGGCGGTGACCACGATCCCGTCGTATGGCGCGCCGCTCGGATCGCCCAGGCTCCCGTCGGCGACCCGGACCTCGACCGCGTCGCCAAGGCCGAGCTGTTCCAGCCGACGGCGGGCCTCCTCGGCCAGCTCGGGATGGCGCTCGAGCGACACCACCCGGGCCCCCAGAGTGGCCAAGATCGCGGCCTGGTAGCCGCTGCCGGTGCCGATCTCGAGGATCCGAGCGCCCGGTCGGACGCCCAGCAGCTCGGTCATCCGAGCGACGATGTAAGGCTGGCTGATCGACTGCCCGGCCTCGATCGGCAGGGCGGCGTCGGCGTAGGCCTGCGACCGGTCGGCGGGCGGGACGAACAGTTCGCGGGGGATGGCGCTCATCGCCGCCAGAACGCGCTCGTCGCGGATGCCCCGTGCGCGCAGCTGGCCCTCGACCATCGCAGCTCGCTCGCGGGCGGCGCGGTCACCGTCGGGATCGCGTCCAGGCCTGGCGCCCATCCCGCTGAGGATACGCGGCCAGGCGTGCCGAGCCTAGGGCGAGGCAGATGGAAGGGCGGACGGCGGCGGAGACGGGGCCGCCGATGGCGGCTGCGACGGCGACGACGAGCCGGGGACGGACGGTCCGGCCGATGCGGGGCTCGACGCTGCCGGGCTCGACGTTGCCGGGCTGCCGCCGGCCGAGGGCGCCACCGAGGTCCCGGCCGACGAGGACGGCCCGGCGGACTCGGATGCCTCGGGGCTCTCCGTCGGGAGCGGGGTGAAGATGCCGCCCTTGCCCAGGAGCACGCCGTTGAGGAGGATCGCGGCGAAGATCAGCGCGACCGCGATCACGAAGATCGCCGAGGGACGATCGCGTAACCGGACCGCGACCTCGGAGGGCGTCGGCGCGGCCTCGCTCTGGTAGGGACCTCGCCTGGCCCGACTGGTTCCTGCGGCCAATGTCCCAGCGGCGCCGGCCGCGACCGCAGGCTCGATCCGGGGCTCGGTCCCGTCCTCGTCCTCGAGCTCGACCCCCTCCTCGTCCAGGTCCTGATCGCTCTCGAACTCGGCCTCGGACTCCAGCTCGGCAGCCGCATCGGCCTCGGGGTCGGGCATCGGCTCGCCCTCGGCCTCGGGCATCGTCTGGGGCTCGGCGGCCGACTCGGGGACGTCGATCAGCTCGGTCTCGGCCTCCTCGGGCGCCGCGGCTGCGCTCTCGGGGGCGTCCTCGATCGGCTCGTCAGGCACGGGAGGCTGGGGCTCGGTCATCCGGTGGGGTCCCTCCTCGGGCGCGGTTGGCCGAGCGACTCGGCCGAGCCGGAGTGTACCGAACCCACCGTCACGCGTCGCGCAGCGCCGGCACGAGCACGCCGGCCAACCCCGCCAGCGCCGTCAGCCCGCCAAACGCGATGAGCACCGTCGAGACGCCGACGAGCGTCACCAGGAAGCCGCTGATCCCCATCGCGATGGCCAGCGACGCGAACACCAGCGAGAAGCGCAGACCCACGACCCGGCCGATCATGTCGCCCGGGGTCCGCTGCTGGAAGAGCGTCTGGCTGGGAATGATGAAGATCATGTTCGAGATCCCGATCCCGACCGCCAGCCCGAGCGCCGCCGCGACGTGCCCGGTCAGGCCCAGCCCCACGATGCACAGCCCGTACGCGACGTAGCCGAGGATCACCAGGCGACCCTTCGCCAGCCGCGCGCCGAGGAGGCCGATCAGGAGCCCTCCGAAGAGGTTGCCCAGGCCCAGGCCCGCCTCCATCAGGGCGTAGATGGTGGGCACCGGCAGCTCGCCGCGGGCCAGCGCGCGTTCGACGTAGACCAGCGTGACCGAGATGAGGATGCCCGCCCCGAACTGGGCCACGACCGCCTGAACCGTGTTGGTCAGGAGGACCTTCTCGGAGCGCAGGAAGCGCCAGCCGGCGCGGAGCGAGGCCAGGACGCTCTCACCTGCCGCCGCGACCGTGCGCGCCACGGGCGGGACGGTGATGGTCAGGATCAGCAGCGCCGAGAGCACGTAGGTCGCCGAGTCGACCCAGAACGCGAGCGGGATCCAGGCCCCCAGGAAGGCCACGAACAGGCCGGCCAGCGAGTAGCCGACGATGTCGGCCAGGGTCTCGGCCAGCCAGTTTGCCGAGTTGGCCGTGAGCAGGTCGCCGGGCGCCACGATCCGGGGCATGACCGCCTCGCGGGCCGGTCGGAAGAAGATCGAGATCGCCGTCATCAGGAAGACCAGCGGGTAGGTCAGGACGACGTTGCTGACGACCGCCACCGGGACGAGCAGGACAACCGCGGCGCGGAGCAGGTCGCTCACGACCATCACCTGCTTCTGATCCCAGCGATCCACCAGGGTCCCGCTGATCGGGCCGAGCAGGAGGTTGGGCAGGGCCGCGGCCAGGAACACGAATCCGACGGCGACCGGCGAGCCGGTCACCCCCAGGACGATGACCGCCAGCGCGATCTGGTTGACCCGGTCGCCAAAGAGGCTGATCACGCCGGCCGTCCAGAGTGCCGAGAAGGATGGGTCGAGGGCCAGCCGGACGTAAGGATGGCGCCGGACCCGGAGGGCCAGGGGTGGCCCGGGCCGGGCGGCCACGCCCGCCGTTCCCGGCTCGCTCGCGGCAGCGGTCTCGGCCAGGCCGGCCAACGGGCCACCGAACAGGATCGGACGGTCGAGGATCGAGGCCTCGGTCAGGCCTCCGATCAGGCCGGTCTCGGGTCGGACGCCACCGGCCACTCCGGCGGCCGCCGGGGACAGGCCGTGGAGCCGGGCCGATCCGACCAGCCCGGGGATCGGCTCGGCCACCTCGGGTCCCGGGCCGTCGTCCTCGCTCTGCGCCTGGGCCGGCGTCCGGAGCACCGTCGCGAACAGGAAGAAGGCCAGGCCCAGCGAGATGATCACGTCGCCGACCGAGGCCACGTTGCGGACCAGCGGAAGCGGGATCGGGATGACGTCGGCGAGCGGCCCCAGGTGGGCCAGGAAGGACGCGTCGATCGCCGGCGGCAGGAGGACATGGAGCGGTCCGACCAGGTCGGCGGGGGTCAGCCCGGCCGCGGCCAGGCTCGGCGCCCAGAGCGGCATGTGCCCGCCGTTGACGGCGATGACCACCGCGTTCGAGAGCGTCCCCACGAAGGCGATGGCCAGCCCCGGCTGGCGACGGTTGACCCACAACCCGACGAGGAGGATCACGTAGGCCGCGACCAGCAGGGGGAGGCGCAGCGTCTCGGCGGGCGGGATGTTGCGCGACAGGGCGGCCTCGGTCCCGTAGCGGACCACGACGGCCAGGAAGATGACCGCCATCCAGCGCAGGCGGACCTCGGTGAGGTTGCTCAGCCGGCCGCCGGCGAGCAGGCCGGCGATCAGCCCGAGCGCGATCCCGCCGAGAAGCACCCCTTAGCGGGTGTCGGCGGCGCGTGCCCCCGACGCCGACGCAGCCGAGCCGTGCTCCCCGATGAGCGGCGGCAGCGGCCGCAGGAGGATGGGGCCGCCAGCGTCCATCTCGCCCCGGCCCGGATCGCGGATGCCCTCGACCCACTTGGTCCGGACGAAGGCATCGACCACCTCGGGATCGAACTGGATTCCGGCGAACTTGCGCAGCTCGCCGAGGGCCTGTTCGGCCGAGAGCGGGGTCATCCGGTATGGCCGCTGGGCGGTCATCGCCTCGAACGCGTCGGCCACGTGGAGGATGCGGGCCAAACGCGGGATCTCCTCGCCGATCAGCCGGTCGGGGTAGCCCGAGCCGTTGTACCACTCGTGGTGATGGCGAATGATCGGGAGCTCGGGGGCCAGCTTGGTGACGACGCTGATGATCTGGGCGCCGAGGACCGGGTGGCTGTTCATGATCGTGCGCTCGTCCTTGGTCAGGCGGTCCGCCTTGAGCAGGACGTGATCGGGCACCCCGATCTTGCCCACGTCATGGAGCAGGCCGCCCCACTCGAGCGCCTCCATCTCCGCCTCGTTGCAGCGCAGCACCCCGCCGATGTCGCTGGCGATCTCCATCACCCGCCGGCTGTGCTTGCTGGTGAACGGATCGCGCTTGTCGACGGCCTCGGCCAGGGCGCCGATGGTCTGGGTGAACATCTCGCGCATCTCGACGAAGCGGTGATGCGCCACGCGGGTCGTGTACAGCGGCAGCGCGAACAGGAGCGTCGCCCACAACCCGGCCCCACCCGGCAGCCGCTCATAGATCTCCGCCATCAACCACGCCAACGGCGCGAGGGCAAAGAGGTTCGCCCAATAACCGCGTGCATCGCCGAGTAGGACGAGTCGAAAGTCCATCCCATGAAGGAGACTCACGCTGGTCGCTGTGATGACAACGTTGAGAAAGAAGCAAATCGTAGCCATCGCAATCGAACCGACGAACGTGATCGCGGGTTCATGCGACGTCCCGACAATCGCCTCGTAAGCAAAGGCTCCGAGTATCGACGGCAGAACAATGCCGGCGTGGTTGAAAAGAGAGCCGTACCACGGGACTCGCCCGCGCAGCTCCCGCAACTCAGTGGTGCCGAGAGCGGCTACCCATCCAGCCGCCACCGGACCTCCCAAGATTGCCGCAGCGACAATCGGCGCGATTGAGACCGATACCAGAGTTCCACGTGGCATCCTGACCGGAAATGCCGACGCGAACAGCGTGATCAGGATCCAAAATCCCAAACCGACGACGGCTAGGATTGGCGACGCCGGTTCGTTGACAGCAATGGTCGAGCGCATTCCGAGGATTGAATCCGGACGCCCAACAAAAACAAGACTCGCGGCAACGAGTGCGACTGCACTCGCTCCCACGAGCCCGGCGATGTAGAACTTAAGTGCCTTCGGCATACCTCGTCCCTGAGACCCGACCTTGAGGAACTCTAATCCCTTCTTGTCAGGTCTGGTAACGGGACTAAGGTCCTAAAAGCCCCTTAGCGACGCAGCGCCAGCTAGCGCGGTGCCGAGCACCGCGCTTAGCGCTACAACCGTTCGAAGGATTCGCTCCTTCATCGTTCCAGCTGCTCCTGACCTAGTTACCAGGTCTTGGTAAGCGTTTCGGGCGCCACGGTGATCCTCCTCGCGGTCCTCGCTGTCCCCTAGAGACGCGAAAACCGACCTGACTTGAAAAGTCGGTCGGTTGCACTACCCGCTCCGCCCCACCCTAAGTGCCCATTTCAGGTGGGGCTTCCGCGCGTCCAACATATTGACAATGCTTCCTAGTACTCCAGTACCAGGCAGTGGGCGGACTATAGGGATGCCGAACCAAACGGGTCAATACGGCACCTTACCTAATCGTCACAGGCTCTCTAGCGGAGGCGGCTCGATACCGAGGTCGTTCCTGAGGACCGCCGCGTAGTGCTCGTATTGCTCCGCGGCCGCCGAATGGGCGCCAGTTCGGCGATAGAGTCTCAGTAACGAAAGTTCGACCTGTTCGGCGTCAGGATCGGCCTCCAATGCTCTTCTCGCCAGCCCAATCGCCCGATCGAAGGCGCCAGCGTTAGTGTCTGCCGAGACGGCGCGCTCGATGATCTCCAGATAGGTGGCGTGCATTGAGTCCCGATACTGCGCAGCCCATTCCTCGTACTCGAAGTCGAGCGCAAACCGGCCGCGGTACGTCTGGCTTACGACATCAACGTTGTCCGGAGAGGGGTCCCGTTCTGCCAGCTTGATGGCGGCCCGGGAACGGGAAGATCGACTGTCCACGAGCTCGGGATCGAGCCACAGCACGTCGGAGTTGTGATGCACGTATCCAGGAGTCGTTTCCTCAGAAAAGGCAGGCTCGAACACGCGGCGAAGGTAGTAGACCGTTTGATTGAGCGAGTTCACCGCGACCTCCGGCGCTAGTTCGGGCCACAAGCCCTCGAGTACCTGGTCACGGGTGGCGGACATGTTCGAGCGAGATAATAGGAAACACAGAAGCGCAAGGACCTTGCGGCGTATGCCCGTGCCCGGGATCAGGGTGTCTCCACGTTGGAGGATGACGCGGCCTTGATCCTCGACCGTGATTCGAGCCGCGAGCCTCCGTGCCAGTCCGCGCCCGAGTGCAGAGGCCCCAGGCGACGCCCGAAGGTCTCGGGCTACACGACGCAGAGGGAGGACATCTTCGCGTTCGCCAACTTGATCCAGAATGACTGCGGCTTCAAAACGCACGTGCGGATCGTCCCGAACGAGCGCTTGTCTGAGTCCCTCTCTCCATCTGTCGGGGATCCGAAGGGCTTCGGCTGCTACGGCGGCCAGTATTGGAGCGCCGAGCAGCGGGAGTCGGTCGATGATCAGCTCAGCTATTAGCGACAAGCTGGCCGGTCGCTCCGCGGCCACATGCCCAACGGCTTGATTGAAGCTGGGCTGACCTTCGATCGCGGCTTGGATGACGTGAGCGGCACCGACGTAGAGTCGGGCGCCTTGTCGCACCGCGAGGTGATGGGCGGCGAACGCGACCTTGTCCGCATCGTCCGACTGCGTCGAGACGGCCAGCCGAGCTCTGGTCAAGAGGACTCGGCTCATGAACGCCGCAATAGAGTGCGGTCGGTCAATCGCGATGCCGTCGATGCTCCCCTGGGCCCCAACGAAGTCGTTACGCCGCAACGCGAGCATGGCAGACACGAGGCGCTGGTGATCGGCTGTGGACTCCGAAACAAAGCGAGCGCCGAATGATCGAGAGAGGACCCCCTCCCCATGCAAGCGGTCGCCGAACGCGGCGTAGGCTTCCGCGATGTCCGTTAGAGTCTCGCCCCGTACCGCATCAAACTCACCGGTCTCAGCGAGCCGGAACTCCTCTTGGGCATCGTCCCACTTGCCTTGCTGTGCAAGCGCCCAACCACGAAGTGCTCTCGCTCCTTCGACTTCAATGCCGGCAGATGTGGCCGATAGTTCGTGGATCGCCCTTGTCGACGCCGATAGGGCGCCTGCCGCGTCGCCGCGCGCAAGGTCGATATCGGCGATATTCAGCCACGTAATGCCCACGTAGTGCCGGAGCCCGTTCGCCTCCTGGTCGACGGCCATCTCAAGGAGCAACCTCCGCACGTCATCCAGGCTCGCCTGCAATGAGGCATCGAGAATGGCCCCCACTCCTCTCGCGATCGACCGGAGGATTCGGGAGCCTGTTCGGTTGGTGAGAAGCTCCGCTACGTCCCGCTCGGTTTCGAGTTGCCCGCTGACGTGGAGAACAGCAATGAGGTTCAGCAATGCGTGGTCGG
Organism: Chloroflexota bacterium; assembly: GCA_034666965.1. Classification (GTDB taxonomy): domain Bacteria; phylum Chloroflexota; class Limnocylindria; order Limnocylindrales; family CSP1-4; genus Chersky-267. Next base: position 8,790 of record JAXDKT010000117.1, read on the forward strand.
TTAGCGTGTCATCATCCGACGTCATCGCGGTGTCGACGGCGAGCTCGGCGTGGACAAGGGCGCTGTCGGTACGGCCGCGGTGGAGCTCCATCCGGGACACGAACAGTTCGAAGGCGGCGTTGTTTTCTGCGCCTATCCGCAGGACGTAGGACTCGGCTAGGGCGAATTCGCCGCTACCCATGATCGTCGGGACGGCGGCCTGAACCACGGTGCCCAGATCCGCCATGTCGTCGGCGGCCGCAAAGTGATAGGCCGCTAGCCGCCAATCCGTCATTCCGGCGTGGCGGGCCACCGCACGATGGAGTTCTCTGGCTGCGGCGTCACCCAGGGTTCGACGCAGCCGCGATTCGAGGAACTCTCGTACGAGCGGGTGATAGCGCCTGGCTCCGTGGCGGCCGGTTCCTCGCGTCGACAGGAGGCCCAGCCGCTCGGTCGTCGCGATCAACTCCTTGGCGCGTGGTCCTGGGAATCCGCCAATGACCTCGGCCAGGACCGGATCGACGGCCTGGAGCAGCGACGTCGTCATCAGAAAACGTTGGGTCTCGTCGTCGAGGTCGCCGACCACTTCCTCGGCGAGATAGTCATACAACTCGCCATGGGCGCCAGTCATCCCCCGGATGAAGGCCCTGATCTCGCCGGGCGATCGCTCGCGCAGCGCCGCGTTCACCATCTCGAGCGATGCCGCCCAGCCCTCTGTCCGATGAGTCAGGTCGGCTAGCACATCCGGCTCAAGGGGACGCTTATAGGTGTCACGGAAGAGCCGTTCGGTCTCGTCGAGGTCGAAGCGCAGGTCCGTCGCATTCAGTTCGGCGACCTCCCCGAGCGTCCGCAACCGCGCCAGCGGGATGGTCGGCAACTGGCGACTCAGGAACACGAGCGTAAGCCGCTCGGGAGCACGGCCGATCAGCTCCTTGACCAGAATCCTGATGTCTGGAACGTCGTCGACGAGATGGTAGTCGTCGATGATCAGGGCGACGCCTCTCGGCCCGAGGACTTGGAGCTCCCGCATGAACGTGCTGATGATGGTGTCGCGCGAAGGTCCGCTGGCGACGCCGAGCTCCGAGAGCAGACCCTTCGTCGCCGGCGCAAAGTCCGGTTCGATCTCACGCCCGGCGGCCACCAGGTAGTGAAGGAAGCTGACCCAGTTGCCGTCCTCTTCATGAAGCGCTGAGCGACGCAAGCGTTTTGGCGATTTTCCCGAGGCGCTCAGCGCTCCCGTCGTGGACTGTCCACCACCTCCAGATCGACTCGAACAACGAGCGTTCCTGGCAGTAGCCAGGGGCGCTCTTTCTGTTCCTAGCGAGGTTCCAGGCCTTGGCCATGACTCTCGAAAAGCCCCTCGTCGACCCGGTCGTCAGCCGCCGAAACCGCATCGGCGGGCTAGTCGGTGTTGCCAAACGTGGCCGCCGTGGGGTGATCGCCCCAGCCCAGGCCGCCGCGTTCGCTCGGTTCGAGCTGGAGCTGCTTTCCGTCGACCCCACCCTGGCCGACCGTCCCGACGAGCTGCGCGCCCGAGCCAAGTATCTCCAGAGGGCGCACATGCTCAGTTGCTCGAACAAGAGCGCCGCCGTGCGCCGCGCCCGGAAGAACCTGGAACGCCTCGACGCCCGGAAGGCCCGGGAACGCCGATGAGCACCTGTCCGACGTGCGGGCAGGACCGACCCGAGCCGAAGCCTGAGCCGCTACCTGAGATCACCTGCGCCTACTGCGGGCAGTGGTTCCAGATCAGCCCGCTGCATCCGAATGTCTTCACCTACCACTACTGCGATGAGATGAGAGACGCCGGCCTCATCGACCCGTACCCACGGCTCCGCGAGACCGGCGCGTGCTGCCCCTGTGGCCGGAAGGGCGTCCACGCCGTGGCCGGGTGCGCCTACCTCAGCGACCCGTCCATCACAGACCGGATCACCGGTCCCGAGATGGAGTGGGACGGCTCTCTCGCCGCGACCTACCGCGCTGCCCACGAACCCAAATCCGGGCCAATCCAGGCTCTCATTCGGAGGATCAAGTGACGGACGACTTCGACGCAGACTTCGGCGATCTCGACCTCGAACCGATGGTCGACCCAGCCGCACCCGAGCCGACCCCGTGGGACGGCCGGATCACGCCGGACGCCTGGAGGGACCACTTCCCGGCATCTTCGAGCGACATCCCGGGCGCCCGCTCATCCCAGCCGGTCACACCGATCCTGACGGACGCTGTGGCGAACGCCAGCGATGCGGTCCAGCTTGCGCGCGACTTTGATCTCGCGACCCTCGGTGCCGCGCTCAGCGAGCGCAACACCGGGACCAAGGACGCCTCCCAGTGGACCAAGGCCGACCGAGTGATCTACTCGGCCGCGATGATCCGGGCCGAGTTCGATCGCGCCGAAGCCGCCAAGGCCGAGATCCCCGAGGCCATCGACGAGCCGGACGCGATCCGGGATATGTCCGATGACGACTTCGAGCAGCTCGTCCAGGTCGCCAAGGGCACGCATGACGGAGGCCGCCGCCTAAGCCCGGCGGGACGCGAAGTCGCGCGTCGCCTCAGCGGCTTCGCCCGATGAAGCCGATCGAGCCCGCTGAGCTGCCGAACGTTCTCGACGGGATGAACCGAGCCGGACCGCCGGGCATGTTCACCAGCGACAAGGCCACAGGCAAGTGGCGCCCGCCGGCTGTGTGCTCCAACTGCCACAGCGCCGGAACCGGCGTCATGGTCCAGGACGCCCGCGGCCTGTGGCTCTGCGAGGGCTGCGATGCAGCGGCCTAACGCCTACTCGGCCGCGGCGGGCACTCCTCCGCCTGCCAAGGCCGATCCGTCTGGGGATCGCCGCCGGTGTTGTGGCCGGCGCCCAGGCCATCTAGCTGGCGGCCCGACTCGTCCCCGGGCCGCCAGCGCCCCTAATCAACCCATCTAGACAAAGCGAAACCCCCCGGCGCCTATCGAGCAGATAAGCCGGGGGTCAAGACCTCAGGAGGCGACCCCTTTGATCGAGACCAATCCTACCGCACCGCCGAGGAAGGCCGACAACTGGCCGGCCTGGGCCGAGCCGCTGAGGGACCCACGGTTCCCTTGGTCGGCCCACGCCAAGCGCCAGGACGCAACGCACCGCCGGTACTACGACCTAGCCCACGGCGAGGGCGCGTGGGACGCCGCCTGGGCGCGCCGAGACGCAGAGCCCGTCCCGACGACCGAGAGGCCTCATTCCGCCCGCCTAGGCGACTTCCTGGCGATCGAGCGCGGCGAGTACCCGTACCTCATCGACCGGATGGTCCCGGCGCATGGCCTGACCGTCCTCATCGGCTCGAGCAAGATCGGCAAGAGCTTCCTCGCCCTCCAGATGGCGATCGCGGTATCGACCGCCACCGACTTCATGGGCATCACCGCGACCGGGACGCCCGTGCCGACCCTCTTCATCGAGGAGGAGGGTGGCGAACACGGTCTCGAATGGCGCCTCCGGAAGATGGCGACCTACGCGATCGCCCAGGACGCCCCGCTCTACGTCTGGGCACGACCCCGCCTGGTCCTGAACACGACCGAGGGCATCGCGGCGCTCCGCGAGGAGATCGAACATACGGGCGCGAAGCTGGTCATCGTCGGGACCTTGAACGCGACCACGAAGGGCATCGACGAGAATGACGCCAGCCTCGGCGAGTTCGCCCACACGATCCAAGACCTCGCCCAAGAGCTCCGCGTTGCGATCATCCTGCCGCACCACCTGAACAAGGCCGCGAGCAGGACCGGCAAGAGCACCTCGATCGAGGACATGCTGATCGGCAGCCGCGGCTCCGGGTCCCTCATCGGCGCGGCCGAGTCGATCATCGGCATCGCTCGGAAGGCCAAGGACGACATCGGCAAGCTCATCATCCAGCCCCGCGAGTCGGGCAACCAGGAGCTGTACTTCGAGATCGACCCCGGGACCCGGGCCATCTATCCGACCGCCGAGACGATGGACGCGATCGACCAGTACGACGAGACGTTCGTCCTGAGCGCACTCTGTCAGGCCGACGGCCCAAGGACGGTCGCGGAGATCCACGCAGAACTGGGCTGGACGAGCAAGTCCCGTGACACGGTGCAGCGCCGGTTCGCCAGGCTCCTCCAGCGTCACTTGATCGAGAAGGCTGGCACGGCCCAGGGCTCGAACGCGTTGATGTACCAGCCCACGACCGCCGGCCAGGTCGAGTACGAAGACGCCGCGGCATGACTCTCGATCAGGTCTCCGCAGCAACAACTTCGATTACCGCACAGGTCGCCGCATCGCCGCAGCCCTATAGGCTGCTGCGGTGCTGCGGTGACCGTCCGTATGGGGTCTTGCCGCAGCCCGAAACCCGGTTTGCGGTGCGTTTTGAGCACGAAACCGACCGGTCACCGCAGGGTCACCGCAAGCCCTTGCGGAGTTGCGGCGACCCCGGTCACCGCAGACCCTTGCGGCGACCCCCATCACACAAGGTCAACCTCTGCTCGCGGTTGGCCCCACGAGTCCCCCTGGCTCGGTCCCTGCCCGCAGTCAATCGCCTCGGCTGCGGGCGGGGAGCACCACATACGCCGGGAGTCTCCGACCCGGCCAGGCGTGTACAGCGCCGAACGCACACGGCCGGCTCCGTCACCGTCGGGGTCGGCCGTGAGCGCCTCCAGGAGGACCAATGAGCCGTCGCAAGCCACTGGTCATCAGCAGAACCGTATGGGTCCGCGGTACCCGCGTGATCATCTCCTGGACCAGCCCGCGCGACCGCAAGAGACTCCTCGCCAACGCCGATCCTGACCGGACCGTCATCTTCGAGCCCGCCGCTGACCAGGTATCGCCCGGTCGCGACATCGCCCTCTAACCCTGATACTGACCGCCCCTCGGTCACCTTCCGGCAGGTGGTGAAACGCCATTCGGTTTCACCGGTTCTGCCGGTCTTTTGGTGCCACCATCGGGGCCCGTTTCACCAGGTCCCGAACCTCTTCATATTTTCGGACTCGGCGTCACGGAGAGGACCCAGATGGGACCCGCTGGAGTGTGGTGAAACGTCCTCGGAATTCACATAGGCACTGACCACCAACACACAACCACCACCGTAAACCCCCCGGTACCCCCTCCA
>JAXDKT010000118.1:0-39355 GCA_034666965.1 Chloroflexota bacterium
TGACCGTGTTGGTCGGAACGTCGTCGAGGGCGCCCTTGGTCGCGGCGTACAGGATCGCGACCTGCTTCTCGACGCCGAGGGGCTGGTACTGGGGCTGCTTGACCACCTCGGACAGCTTCTCGCCCCGCGTCAGTTGGTCGCGGGTGGCCTTGTCCAGGTCGGATGCGAACTGGGCGAAGGCGGCCAGGGCGCGGTACTGGGCGAGATCGAGCTTGAGCGGTCCGGCCACCTTCTTCATGGCCTTGGTCTGCGCGGCCGAGCCCACACGCGAGACGGAGATGCCGATGTTGAGGGCGGGCCGCTGACCGGAGTTGAACAGGTCGGTGTCGAGGAAGATCTGGCCATCGGTGATCGAGATGACGTTGGTCGGGATGTAGGCCGAGACGTCGCCCGCCTGGGTCTCGATGATCGGCAGGGCGGTGATCGATCCGCCTCCGTTCTGCTCGTTCAGCCGGGCCGCCCGCTCGAGCAGCCGACTGTGGAGATAGAAGACGTCGCCCGGGTAGGCCTCGCGACCCGGCGGGCGGCGGAGCAGCAAGGACATCTCCCGATACGCCCAGGCGTGCTTGCTCAAGTCGTCGTAGACGCACAGGGCATCCTTGACCAGGCCCTTCTCGCCGGCCACCTTGACGCCGACCTCCATGATCTCCTCGGCCATGGCCACGCCCGAGTACGGGGCGAGGTACTGGACCGGGGCGGGGTCCTCGGCGCCGGCGACGACCACCACGGTGTGCTCCATCGCCCCGTGCGACTCGAGGACGGCGACCGTGTTGGCGACCGTCGACAGCTTCTGGCCAATGGCCACGTAGATGCAGACCAGGCCTTTGCCCTTCTGGTTGATGATCGTGTCGATGGCGATTGCGGTCTTGCCCGTCTGCCGGTCGCCGATGATCAGCTCGCGCTGGCCGCGTCCGATCGGGATGAGCGCGTCGATCGCCTTGATTCCGGTCTGGACCGGGGTGTCGACCGACTGGCGGACGATGACGCCCGGGGCGATCCGCTCGACCGGGCGGGTCTTCTTGGCATTGATCGGGCCCTTGTCGTCGAGCGGCCGTCCGAGCGGGTCGACGACCCGACCGAGGAGCTCCGGCCCGACCGGCACTTCGACCACGCGACCGGTGGTCTTGACCGTGTCGCCTTCCTTGATCGCCGTCGAGTTGCCGAGCAGGACCGCGCCGACGGTCTCTTCCTCGAGGTTGAGGGCCATGCCCGTCACACCGCCGGGGAACTCGAGCAGCTCGGAGGCCAGCGCCCCCTCCAGACCGTAGATCTGGGCGATGCCGTCGCCGACCTCGACCACGGTTCCGACGCTGCGCGTTTCCGTCGCCTTGTCGAACGAATCGATCGCGGATCGGATGATGCTGATGATCTCGTCGGAACGAATGGCCATTGGCTGGATCTCCTAGAGGGCGCCCGAGACGAGCCGACTCCGAAGTCGCTCGAGGCGACCTCGGACGCTGCCGTCGATGAGCCGGTCGCCGACCCGGACGAGGAGGCCGCCGAGCAGGCTCGGATCGGTCTCCACGGACAGCTCGACGGTCGCGCCGGTCAGCTGCCCGAGCCGGTCGGTCAGGGCGCCGAGCTCCGCCTTGTCGAGGGGCACGGCGCTGGTGGCGGTGGCGTGAACGATCCCGTTGCGCTGGTCGACCAGGCGCCCGAACTCCGCGGCAACCTGGGCGAGGTCGTCGATACGACCGCGCCGGACCATGAACAGGATGAGGTTGAGGACGGGGGCGCTCACCTTCGACCCGAGTCCCTTGCGGATGGCGGCCTCACGGACGGTCGTCGGGATCGACGGGTTGCGAATGGCCCCGGTCACGGCCGGATCGGCCAGGACCTCGGCCGCGGCTTCGAGCTCACGACGCCAGGTGTCGACGGTCCCGTCGCGGAGGGCGGTTTCGAAGGCGGCCTCCGCGTAACGCCGGGCGGCCGTCGTGGAGCGGGCCATCAGCGATCCGCCTTGAGATCGCTGGTATCGCGCAGGAATTCCTCGACCAGACGACGCTGCCGCGCATCGCTCATCGTCTCGCCGACGACGTGGCCGGCCGCGGCCAGGGCCAGATCGGCGACCTGCGAGAGCAGATCCGCCAGAGCGCGCTGCTTCTCGGCCTCGACCTCCGCCGCGGCCTTGGCTCGGAGCCGGTCGAGCTCCTCACGCGTGGCAGCCACCTCGGCCTCACGGGTCTCGTCGGCGACCTTCTGCGCCCGATCGATGATCTCCTTGGCTTCGCGGCGCGCCTGGGCGATCGTTTCGGCGGCTTCAGCGGCCGACTTCTCGCGGTCGACGCGAGCCGCCTCGGCGTCGGCCAGGCCCTGCTCGATCCGAGCCCGTCGCTCGGCCAGCATCTTTCGGATCGTCCCGCCAAACAGGAGGTTGAGGACGACCAGGAAGACGATGAAATTGAGCGACGAGACGATGATCCAGAAGCCGTTGATCGCCAGGCCGGACGCCTCCTCGGCGGACGGCACGACGGGCGCGGCTCCGGGCAGCGCGCCGACGATCCCGAACAGATCCACGATCAGCTCTCCTCGAGCGACTGGTGGCGCTAGAGGACGATCGCCAGGATCGCGACGACGATGGCCAGCACCCCGAGGCCCTCGGCGAATGCCGCACCGAGGATGAACTGGGCCCGAATGCTCGGAGTCGCGTCCGGATTGCGTCCGATCGCTGTGGCCGCAAGACCGGTCAGGATGCCGATGCCGATGCCGGGCCCGATGACCCCGAGCGCCGCAAGACCTGCGCCGATGTGTTCCATGTGATGCCTTCCTCCTTGTCCCGGAAGTGACCGGGTCGTTGCCGATGATTGGTGATCGGCGCGCCTCGCGCCGGCCGGGTCAGTGAACGGCCACTGGCGCCCCGCCAGGGTGGGCCCGGTCGAGGGCCTCCTCATCCGAGGCCGACGGGTGCTCGTCGGCATGATGGCCTTCGACCGCGATGAGGGTATACATCAGGGCCAGCGTCGAGAAGATCAGCGCCTGAACGCCGTTGAGCATGACCTCCAGCGAGATCATCAGGAACGGCACGATGGCGATGGTCAGAGCCGTGATGACTCCGAGGGCCACTTCTCCGCCGTAGATGTTGCCGAAGAGTCGCATCGACAGCGTGACTGGCTTGATGAACTCCAGCATGAATTCGATGAGTCCGACGAACAGGTCGATCACCCCGTTGGCGATCCCCGACTTGAATCCGGTGAGCACGAAGAACTTGCCGAGGTAGCCCCGGACGCCGAGGGCCTGGAAGCCCCGGAAGTGGAAGTAGAAGAACGCGACCACGGCCAGCCCGACGGTCACGTTGAGGTCGCTCGTCGGCGCCCTCAGAGCCTCGATCTTGCCGAACACCGGAACCAGCCCGCTCCAGTTCGCGAACAGGATGAACAGGAAGAACGCCACGAACAGGGGGACGTGCCTCGCTGCCTCGGACCCGCCCAGAGACACCGCCCAATCCTCGAGCTTCTCCCAGGTGAACTCGAGCAGGTTCTGGTAGCCGCCGGGGGTCATGCGCAGCCGGCGGGTTCCCAAGAACGCGATGAGCAGAACCACCAGCATCACCAGCCAGGTCGACACGATCGTGTTGGTGATGCTCGGGTGGAACGACAGGATGGATCCGGCCGGGACCGGGTCATTCGGCGCCAGGTCGAAGATGACGTGCGGGGCTGGCAGCTCGAGGTTGGCCTTGATCAGATCGCCGATGCCGCTCACCGGCTTGCCCGGTTCGCCGATCGGGAACGGCGGAACGAAGATAAACGCGAGGACGTCAAGCACGACGATCGCGGCCAGGAAGGCGATGATGTTCCGGCGCTTGTTGCTCCGCGCCACCGGCGCCGCGACCACCTCGATGCCGTCAGCCGGTGCCGGTGTTGCAGCCTGATCGCTCGACACACTCGCTCCACACACAGGAGCGCGGCAGTCTTGCCGCGCTCGACGCTATCGGTCGGACGTGAGGTCCGTCAGTCGAACCTGGCCAGGAACCTGGTGACCAGCCGGTAGATCCCGACGGCGCCGATCCCTGCCCCCGCGAGAAACCCCACGATCAGAAAGACGGCGGGTGTTCCCACCTGCTTGTCGACCCAGTTCCCCGCCAGTGCACCCACCAGAGTGGTGACGAGCAGAAAGATGCCGATCTCAGAAAACAGGGCGAAATAGGCTCCGGCCTGACCCGACAAAGCCACCGGATGATAGCAGCCCGCCCCGACGACCGGCAATCTATCGAGTTGCGAACGGGTTGTGGCGCCGACGAGGGCCGCTCCGCCGTGCGGCGGCCTACCTGGCCAGGACGAACGTGTCGACGTCCACCCGCGGATGACCCGGCGTTCCGAGAACCACGATCTGGATCGTGTGGAGCCCCATGGCCGGCCAGGCCGTGCTGAAGACCACCTGGCGAGCCGTCCGCCTCGACGAGAACAGGCTCACGGTCCTGACCAGCACGCCGTCGATCAGGACCTGGGCGCTGCCCCGCGTCGGGCCCCTGGTGCTGACCCAAGCCACGCTCTCGCCGTTGAAGCTGAATGTGGCACTCGCGCCGGCCACGCTGGCCCAGCGAGCCTTGCCGCCCGAATAGATTGCCGAGCTTGCCAGCCCCCACGCGCCCGAATAGGCGATGCCGACGGACGTCTCCTGCGAGCGCCCGACGATGAAGGTCGGGCTGGTCGACCATGGACTGACGTTGCCGGCACTGTCCGTTACCTTGAGCCGGTAGCGGTACGACTTGCCGAAGATGTACCGGCGCAGAACGCTCCTGGACCTGACGTTTGCCAGGCGGACGGTCCTGAACGTTCCGCCGTTGTAGCTCTCCTGGAGTCGGAATGACCGCAACCCGGTGCCGACGTCAGCGGCCGACCACGAGATCCGTACGCCGGTGGTGGTGCTGCCCAGCGTCGTGTGGCCGACGATCGTGGCCATCGGTCGCGAGCCCGTCGGGGTCGCGCGCCTGATGACGACCAGCACGATCGCCGAGTTGGTGCGGTTCTGGCTATCCGTGATCGTGTAATGGAAGCTGTCGTTGCCGGTCGCGAAGCTGGTCGGGTCGTAGGTCAGACCGGTGCCCCCGCCCGTGATCGCAACCTTGCCCTTGGAGCCCTGCGTGACCGACAGGATGGTCAGGGGCCCGCCCTGCTTGTCCTGGTCGTTGGCCAGTACCGGGATGGCCGTCGGGCCGCTGCCCTGGACGACCGCCGGGAAGTCGGTCGGGGCGACGTCGTTCTTGGCGATCGGATCGGGCGAGACGAGGATGCTCATCGAGACCACGTTCGAATCGACGGTCCCGTCGTTCGCCCGGAAGGTGAACGCGTCGTTGCCCTGGAATGCCGCGTTGGGCGCGTAGCTGAACGAGCCGTTGCCGTTGACCGACGCGGTGCCATGGGACGCCTGGGCAACGAGGGCGAAGTGCAGGCTGTCGCCGTCGATGTCGGTGCACGTCGTGAGGCTGCCGTTGAGGGTCGTGCCCACGAATGTCGCATCCGTGGCATTGGTGCAGGTCGGCGCGTCGTTCTGACCCGTGGCCGTGATCCGGAAGGTCTGGGTCGGGCTGCTGTCGCGGCCACCGTTCGCGGTCGTTCCGTTGTCGTGGAGCTGGATGCCGATCGTGGCGATGCCCGACGCGTTCGGTGCCAGGGTGTAGGTCAGGACGCCTCCGGACCCGACCGACGGCGGCACCGAGAACATGGCCGGCAAGTTGTTCGAGACGACCACGAACGTCAGGGTCTGGGCCGCCTCGTCCGGCGGACCCGCCGACATCGCGGCGATCCACGGGTTGACGGTGTGTGCGCCCGAATCCTCGAGGACCGTCTGATCCGGACCCTTGGTGAAGCTCGGCGCGTCGTTGACCGGGGTGACCGTGATGGCGAACGTCTGCTGCGGGCTGTCGGCGCCGGCGCTGTCGTGGGCATGGAGGGTGACCGTGGCGGTCCCGACGGCGTTCGGCGCCGGGGTGAAGGTCAGGTTGCCACTGGAACCGCTGACGGCGGGCTGCGATGAGAAGAGCGCGTTGTTGTTGTTCGTGACCACGAAGGACACCGACTGACCGCTCTCGTCCGGCGGTCCGGCGCTGATCGACGTCGCCCAGCCGCTGACGGTTCGCCCACCCGAGTCTTCGAGGACCGCCTCGTTGGCGCCCTTGTTGAAGCTCGGCGGGTCGTTCACGCCGGACACGTCGATGGTGAACGTCTGGGTGGCGCTGGTGTCGTCCCCATTGTTCGCCGTGCCGCCGTTGTCCTTGAGGAAGACCGAGACGGTCGCGGCGCCGCTCGCGCTGGTCGCGGTGGTGTAGGTCAGGGTCCCGGTGGGGCTGACCGCTGGCTGCGCCGAGAAGAGCCCGTTGTTGTTGTTGGTGACCGTGAACGCCACGGTCTGGCTTCCCTCGCCGGGTCCTTCGCTGATCGACGTCGCCCAGCCGCTGACGGACTTCGAACCGGCGTTCTCGGCGACGGATTGATTGCCGCCCTTGGTGAAGCTCGGGGGGTCGTTGACCCCGGTCACGGTGATCGTGAACGACTGCGACGGGCTGTCGTCGGTCGTTCCGCCGCCGTCGTCGTGGGCGTGGAGGGTGACCGTCGCGGCGCCGAACTGGTTGGCCGCGGGGGTGTAGGTCAGGTTGCCATTCGAGCCGTTGACGGCGGGCTGCGACGAGAAGAGCCCGTTGTTGTTGTTCGTGACGACGAACGTCACGTTCTGGCTGCTCTCACCGGCACCCGGACTGATGTTGCTCGCCCAGCCATTGTCGGTGGTCGACCCCGAGTCTTCGAATACCGCCTGGTCTGGACCCTTGGTGAAGCTGGGCGGGTCGTTGACCCCATTCACGTTGATCTGGAACGTCTCGTTCTGGCCGGCCTCGACCCCGCCGTGGTCAGTCCCGCCGTCGTCGTGGATGTGGAGGGTGATCGTGGCGCCGCCGCTCTGGTTGGGGGCCGGGGTGAAGGTCAGGGTTCCGCCCGAGCTCACGGCCGGCGCCGTAGAGAACAGGGACGAGTTCGTGTTGCCGGTGACGACGTAGTCCACGGCCTGGCCCGATTCGTCGGGCGCTCCCCGGTCGACGCCGGAGGCCCAACCCGAGTCGCTGAAGGCGCCGGAGTTTTCGGCGACGTTCGGATTTGGTCCCGGGTTGAAGCTCGGCCGGTCGTTGACCGGGGCGACGTCGATCGAGACCGTCGCGGTGTTCGAGTTCCCGTCGTCAGTCGTGGTCATCCGGTAGGTGAACCCATCTGACCCGTTGAAGTCCGCGTTCGGCGTGTAGTCGAACGTTCCGTTGTTCGAATCAAGGACCACATTGCCGTCGCTTGCATTGCTGACGACCTCGTACTGGTCGCTGGCTTCGGTCAGCAGGCAGTTGACGCCGCCGTTGATGACCTGGTCCTCGTCGCCGGTCGCCGATCCCGGGTCGCAGATCGGGGCGATGCCGTCCGAGGCAAGGACGGGCGCTGAGCCAAGGAGGCCAACGATCAGGGCGCCCGCGGCCAGGGCCGCGCACAGCCTACGGAACATTGACGGTCACCGACGCGGCGTCCGAGCTGCCGCCCGCCCCGTACACGGTCAACACCGGGTGGTAGGTCCCCGGCAGCGCGTAGGCGTGACTGGTCGAATGGGATCCGCTCCCGCCCAGCGCGCCCGAGTCCTGGTTGCCGTCGTCATAGTCGATCACGAAGCTCGTCGCGTTCTGGAAGCTGAAGCTGAAGCCGGCGACCTCGAGCGGCGCGGCGTTGCCCGGGCCCGAGAACGCGGTGATCGTGGCGGCCGGGATCGGGGTCGGCTTGGGGGTGGGTTTGGGCGTCGGTTTGGGCGTCGGCCGGGGCGTCGGCGGGGGCGGCGCGGGTGGCGGCGTCGGAGCCGGCTGCGGCGTCGGCCGGGCCGTCGGCTTGGGCGTCGGCGGGCTCGTCGGAGTCGCGGTCGTGGCCGTCGGGATCGGGCTCGGGCTCGGCGTCGACGAAACGAGGGCCGGGGTTCCGGTCGGTGCCGGGGTCGGCGCGGGTGTGCCGGTGGCCAGGGCCACGGCCGACCCGGCGGGCTCCGGGGTGACGACCACCGGCGTGAAGCCGGGCGTGCCCGTGGCCGCGAACACCGCGCCATCGGGCTCGGCCCGGACCGGCAGGAGATTGGCGAAGACGACCACGAAGCCGACCATCACGATGGCCGCTCCGGCCGTGTCGCGGGCGAGGCGGAACCGCGAGGATCGCGAGGATCGGCGCGGGGTGGGCGGGACGAGCGCGGTCGAGGCCACCGTCCCGCCGCTGACCCGGGTGCCGGCCACCACGATCCGCTGGGGCTGGGCGTGGACCGGTCCGAGAAGCGGCTGGCCCAACCGGCGAGCGACGTTTTCCGATGGCATCGTGAGGTCGCGTCTCCGCCCGTCTCGCAGTCGCCGGAAGGTGACGGCGCTGACCACGCCACCTGGGATCCGGCGGACCGCGCGCACAAGGGCGAAGCGCGACGGCGGTCGATTCTTCGAGCCGCGCCAACGCCACGTCTCGACAGCCTCGAAGACCACCACGAGGACGACGAGAACGATGGCCGCGGCCAGGATGATCTGTTCGGTCATGGGCCCCCTGGACCGGCCCGGGGCACTTCGGAGCGGTCCTGGCCGGATGCTAGCACTGCCCGGCCGAGGGGAGTACTGCAGAGGGACTAACTGGTGGTGCGTGCCGGCACCACGTATGTGGCGCGCGTTAGCCGGTTCGGTCGGGGCGGCCCGCCAGGTCAGGATTCCCGGACGCCTGGAGCCGATCCGGAGCATCGTCGTAGGAATCGGCCTCGAGGTCCTCCTGCACCGACTGGCGACCAGTCAGCAGGAAGAGCACGATCCCCGAGCCCACCACGACCCCCAGGAACGCGTACAGCTGGCCGGCGCCCGACAGCAGGAAGGTCAGCGTCGCCAGCCCGGCGGTGATGACGTAGATGAGCACGACGGTCAGGGTGTGGCTCAGGCCCAGGTCGAGCAGCCGGTGGTGGACGTGACCGCGGTCCGGCGTGAACGGCGAGCGGCGGTTGGCCAGGCGCCGGACGATGATCCAGAAGGTGTCGATGATCGGCACCCCCAGGACCAGCAGGGCGATGGCCACCTTGGCCGAGCCGAGGATCGACAGGACCGCCAGGGTGTAGCCGATGAACATCACCCCGCTGGTCCCGACGAAGATCGTGGCCGGGTGGAAGTTCCAGCGCAGGAACCCGAGCAGAGCACCGGCCAGCACGAAGCACAGCACGGCGATGAACGGCTGGCCAAACGGACCGACCGCCGTGGTCACGCTGATCAGGCCCAGGGTGACCGCCGCGATCAGGGCGATGCCCGACGAGAGTCCGTCGAGTCCGTCGATGAAGTTGATGCTGTTGATCATGCCCACGATCCACACGACCGTGAATGCCCCGGCGAACGCTTCCAGCCGGATCTGGCCCGGGCCGAGCGGGTTGGCGATGCTGTCGACGGTCACGCCAGCGATGGCGGCCCCGAGCGCGACCGCCACCTGGCCCGCCAGCTGCCAGCGGGCGCGGATCTGAAGGACGTCGTCGAGGAAGCCGATCGCCGCGGCCACCAGCCCGCCGATGAGGAGCGCGCCGAGCTCTCCGGGCTGGACGCTGCCCGGAATGACGATCGGACCGATGATCCGACGGTCGGCGACGACCACGACCGCGATCGCGATCGACAGGAAGGCGGCGGCGACGGCCAGTCCGCCGCCGCGCGGGATGGGTCGCTCGTTGACCCGGCGCGCCTCCGGCCGGTCGACCAGGCCGAACGCCCGGGCAAAGCGCCGGACCGCGGGTGTCAGGAGCAGGGCGAGCAGGGCCGCCGATCCGAATGCGACGACGATCGCCGGGATGATCGTCCCGACGTCGGGGATGAACCTCATCAGGCCTCGGTGAGGCCGGGCACGGGGAATCGGGCGACGATGGCCGCGACCTCCTCGGCCAGACGGGCCTGGCCGGCCGGATCGTCCCGCCCACGGATGGCATCGACGATGATCCGCCCGACAGCGCGCATCTCGGCCTCGCCGAAGCCGCGGCTGGTGGTGGCCGGCGTGCCAACCCGAATCCCGGAGGCCGTGTTCGGCGGGTTGGGATCGAACGGGATGCCCTTCTTGTTGACCGTGATTCCGATCTCGTCGAGCACGTGCTCGGCCTCCTTGCCGGTCACCCCGAACGAGGTCACGTCGGCGAGGATGAGGTGGTTGTCGGTCCCACCCGAGATGAGGCGCATGCCCCCGCCGGCAAGCGTCTCGGCCAGGATCCGAGCGTTGGCGACCACCTGGCGCTGGTAGTCCCGGAAGTCGTCCGTCAGGGCCAGCTTGAAGCCAACGGCCTTGCCCGCGATGACGTGCTCCAGGGGGCCGCCCTGGACGCCCGGGAAGACGCTCCGATCGATGGTCGCGGCGAGGTTCGGCTTGACCATCGGATAGTCGGCCGGGTCGGCCGTCGGCGGCAGCTCGCGGCGGCCGAAGATGAGCCCACCCCGGGCACCGCGCAGGGTCTTGTGGGTGGTCGTCGTGACGATGTCGGCGTGCGGGAACGGGCTGGGGTGGAGCCCGGCCGCGACCAGTCCCGCGACGTGCGCCATGTCGACCCAGAGGAGGGCCCCGACCGAGTGGGCGATGTCGGCCATCCGCTCGAAATCGATGATCCGCGGATAGGCACTGGCGCCGCCGATGATCAGCTTGGGGCGGACCTGGCCGGCCTGCTGCTCGAGCGCGTCGTAGTCAATTCGCTCGTCGTCCCGACCGACGCCGTAGCCATGGATCTCGTAGAACCGGCCGCTGAAGTTGAGGGCCATCCCGTGGGTCAGATGACCGCCCTGATCGAGCTTCATGCCCAGGACCCGGTCGCCGGGGCTGACGGAGCTGAGATAGGCCGCCATGTTCGCCTGGGCGCCCGAGTGGGGCTGGACGTTGACGTGTTCGGCGCCGGGGAACAGCGCCAGGGCACGCTCCTGGGCCAGACGCTCGGCGATGTCGACGTACTCGCAACCGCCGTAGTAGCGCTTGCCCGGCAGGCCCTCGGCGTACTTGTTGGTCAGCCAGCTGCCCTGGGCCTCGAGCACGGCGCCGAAGACGTAGTTCTCGCTGGCGATGAGCTCGATCTTGTCGTGCTGGCGGCGGCGCTCGCCGACCATCGCCGCCCACAGCTCGGGATCGACGTCGGAGATCGGGGCCCAGGCGAGCCCGGTTGGGGCGGTGGCGGTCATCGAGCGTCCCTCGGTCCTGCGTTCGCGATCGCCCGGGTCGCGGCGACCGGCGTCATGGTCCCACAACGGTCGGCGCCGGGGCGTGCCGCTTGAACGGGACGGTCCGTTCGAGGGCCGGCTCAGCCGCGCAGGCGGTGCTCCAGCTCGGCCTCGTCGAGGGTCGCGGCCAGCACGTCGGCCCCGATCGCCCCCGCCCGCAGGATGCGTGGCGGGCCGCTCGCACAGTCGACCACCGTCGACGCGACCCCGCCCGCCGCCGGGCCGCCATCGAGCACGAGGGTCACGCCGGGTCGCTCGCCGAGCTGAGCCAGAACCGCCTCGGCCGACGTCGCCGCCGGCTCACCCGAGCGGTTGGCCGAGCTCACGGGCAGGGGTCCCAGGGCGGCCGCCAGCGCCCGCGGCGAATCGTGGGCCGGCAGCCGCAGGCCGATCGTCGCCGCGCCCCCGGTCAGCTCCGGGGGCAGGTTGGCGTCGGGCCGCTGTGGCACCACCAGCGTCAGGCCACCGGGCCAGAAGGCCGCCGCGAGCACATGCGCCGCCGGATCGAGGAGGCCCACGTCGTCGGCCTGGTGATGGTCCGCCAGCAGGAGCACGATGCCCCGGTCGAGGGGACGCTCCTTGGCGGCAAACAGCCGGCCCAGGCCGCCCGGCGCGCGGAGCTCGACCCCGAGGCCGTAGACCGTGTCGGTGGGCATCGCCACCAGCGCCCCGGCACGCAGTTCGGCGATGGCCGCCCTGCGACCGGCTACGTCGTCGGGCAGGATCTGGGCCGTCATGGCCGGTCCGCCGCGCCGCCCGGCTCGAGCTGGCCGGCATTTCCCGCTGCGGCTGCGCCGCCAAGGACCAGCAGCTCGATCACCTGGGCCGCCCCTTCGTCGGCCAGCGGTCGGGCAACGTACCGTGCCGCGGCCTGGACGGCCGGCGGCGCGGATGGCATCGCCACACCATGGCCGGCGGCGGCGATCATCTCCAGGTCGTTGTACTGGTCGCCGATCGCCGCAGTCTGCTCGAGCGGGATCCTGAGACGCCGGGCCATCCAGCGCAGGGCCTGTCCCTTCGAGACGCCGAGGGCCAGGAACTCGAGGAACTCCGGGTGGCTGACGGTGACCTCCGCTCGCCCGGCGAAGTGGGCGCGAGCCGCCTCGAGGAAGGCCAGCGGAGCGCCGGTCTGGCCGACGGCGAGCACCTTCGAGACGGGTCGCCGGATCCAGCCCTCGAGGTCGGGCACGATCTCCGCTCGCGCCCCGAGAAACGCCGAGTAGTCGTCGGTCCGAGGGTCGCCGGCCGGGATGATGAACCGTTCGAGATGGTTGAGGTGCGGCGCAAAGCCCCGCTCGCGCGTCCAGCGGATCGTCTCGCGAGCGACTTCGGCGGGCAGCGGTCGGTGGTAGATCAACCGTCCCAGGCGACGATCCGGCCCGGGCGAGGCGCGCACCAGCGCGCCCTGGTAGGCGATGATCGGATCGTGGAGCCGGAGCTCGGTCGCGAAGGGCTGCGCGCTCGTCGGCATCCGGCCGGTCGCCAGAGACACGTGGACACCCCTGCGCACGGCACTCCGGATCGCCTCGCGGGTCCGCGGCCGGAGACGCAGGTCGTCGTCGATCAGCGTCCCATCGAGGTCGAGGGCGAGCAGCCGGATCGGAAAGCGCGGCGCCGCCACCGCTAGGCGGCCGGCTCGAGCCGCGCCACCCGGGGCAGACCGGCGAGATCCGGCAGGAGCTCGCAGCTCCAGCGGGGCATCCGGGCGGAGACCTCCGTGGCGACGATCTCGGCCTGATCCGAGCCGACCTCGAGAAGCCCCACGCCGTCGGCGCGGAGCACCCGGGGCAGACGCTCCAGGAGCGCCCGGATGACGTCCAGGCCATCGGGACCGCCGTCGAGCGCCAGGCGCGGCTCGAACGAGGCCGCCACGGGCAGCTCTTCGACTGCGGCCGAGGCGACGTAGGGCAGATTCGCCGCGACCACGTCGAGCAACTCGCCGTCGATCGGCAGGAGATCGGCGACCATGAACTCGATCCGATCGGCGACGCCGTGTCCGACCGCGTTCTCGCGCGCGAGCTGGAGCGCCTCCGGCGCCAGGTCGGTTGCCATGATCCGGACGTCGTCGAGCATTCGCCGCCGGCGCAGGGCCACGGCCAGGGCGATCGCGATCGCGCCGCTGCCGGTGCCGACGTCGACGACCCGCACGGGACGGCTACCCGCGGGGCGTGGACCGGCCAGCAGCCTGGTCACCACCTCGGCCTCGGCCAGCTCGACCAGACGCTCGGTCTCCGGACGGGGGATGAGCGCGCGTGGGTCGGCGACGAAGGCCAGCCCCCGGAACTCCTTGATCCCCCGGATGTACGCGATCGGCTCGCCCAGCTCGCGCCGGGCAAGATCCGTCTCGTAGGCCGCAGCGGCGGACTCGCCGACGGTGGCTTCTGGATAGGCCACGATCCGGGTCCGATCCAGACCGACCCTGCGAGCGAGCAGGAGCTCGGCGTCGAGCCGCGGGCTCTCGGAGCCGGATGCGCGCAACCGCTCGACCCCGACCCGGAGCAGCTCCTCGACGGTGGCCACCGCGCTAGCCGCGACGGGTCGGCGCGCCGGCCGGACCGTCGCCGTCGTCCCGGTCCCGGTCCTCGTCGAGGAGCGCCCCCAGGCGCTCGGCCTGGTCGGTGGTGACCAGGGCGTCGATCAGCCGGTCGAGATCGCCGTCGAGCACGCGGGGCAGGTTCGAGAGGTCCATCCGGATCCGGTGGTCCGTCACCCGGTCCTGGGGGAAGTTGTAGGTCCGGATCTTGTCCGATCGGTCGCCGGCCCCGATCATCGAGCGTCGGGCCGCCGAGTCCTGGGCGCGCTGCTTCTGGAGCTCGAGGTCCTGGAGTCGGGCGCGCAGCACCGACAGCGCCTTGGCCTTGTTCTTGTGCTGGCTCTTCTCGTCCTGGATCTCGACCACCAGGCCCGACGGCAGATGGGTGATCCGGACCGCCGAGTCGGTCGTGTTGACCGACTGCCCGCCGGGCCCGGACGAGCGCTTGACCTCGATCCGCAGGTCGCGGTCCTCGTCGATGACGATCTCGTTCTCCTCGACCTCGGGCAGGACGACGACCGTCGCGGTCGAGGTGTGAATTCGGCCCGACGACTCGGTGGCCGGCACGCGCTGGACCCGATGGACCCCGCCCTCGAACTTGAGGCGCGAGTAGGCGCCGTCGCCGCTGACCTCGACAATGGCCTCCTTGAGACCGCCGATTCCCGTCTCGTTGAGTGAGATCGCCTCGGCCGTGAAACGGTGCCGCTCCGCATAGCGCAGGTACATTCGGAGCAGCTCGGCGGCGAACAATGCCGCCTCCTCCCCGCCGGCCCCCGCCCGGATCTCCAGGATCACGTTGCCGTCGTCGGCCGGATCGCGCGGGAGCAGGAGCACCTTGAGCTCTTCGATCAGGCGGGTCTCGTCGGCCTCCAGCCGGGCGACCTCGTCGCGGGCCATTGTCCGCAGCTCATCATCCGACTCCGAGTCGCGCATCTGGCGTGCTCCGGCCAGCTCGGCCCGGGTGTCGGCCAGGCGCCGGACGGCCGCCACGACCGGCTCCAGTCGGGCCAGCTCCCGGCCCAGGCGCCGGAGCGCGTCCGGGTCGGACGAGGTCTCGGGCAGGACGAGCTCCGCCTGGATCGCCTCGTAGCGGGCGACGACCTCGCGCAGCCGGTCGTCGATCATGCGCCGGTGGCGGGTCGCTCGGTCTCGCTGCCGCCCTCGCTGGTACCCGAGTCGAGCACCCGCTCGGCGGCCCGCCTGGCCCTGAGCCGGGCCTCCGCTTCGGCCAGCGGCTCACGCTCGAGCACCGCGCTGCCGTCCGGGATGGGCTCACCGTCGGCGGTGAGGGCTTCTTCCATCGCCACGATCGCGACCTCGATCATGTCGTCGGTTGGTTGCCTGGTGGTGATCTTCTGGACCAGGATCCCCGGCCACATGATCGCCCGGACGACGGGGTTGGCCCGATGGCGGGCACCCAGCCGCAGGAGCTCATAGCCGACGGCCGCAATGACCGGGATGAGCAGGATCCGGCTGCCGACCATGATCACCGGGCTCTGCCGCCCGACGAGGCTGAACATCACGATCGACAGGGCGATGACCACGACCAGGAACTCCGTGCCGCAGCGCTGGTGGGCGGTCGGGTACTTGCGCACCGCAGCCGTGGTCAGCGGATCGCCCGCCTCGAGCGCGTGGATGGTCATGTGCTCGGCGCCGTGGTACTGGAACACCCGACGGATGTCCTTGGCCTGCGCGATCAGGGCCAGATAACCGAGAAAGATCCCGACCCGGATGAGTCCCTCGACGAGGTGCTGGACGAGGCCGTTGTCGATCTGGCTGGTGGTGAACGTCGCGACAATCAAGGGCAGGAGGAAGAAGATGCCGATTCCAGCGACCAGGGTCACCCCGAGCATCGTCGCGATCGCGCCCCGGCCGAGCTCGGCGCCCTCCTCGGATGCCGCCAGCGAGGCCGAGCGGACGAGCCAGCGCGTGCCCACGATCAGGGTCTCGTAGAGGACGACCAGGCCGCGCACGAAGGGGAATCGCGCCCAGCGGCTGCCATGGAACCCCGAGTCGAGCCGCTCGGTCGCCCACACGATCTTGCCGTCGGGGCTCCGGAAGGCGACCGCGATCGCGTCGCGTCCGCGCATCAGGACGCCCTCGATCAGAGCCTGGCCACCGTAGGTGAAGCGCGCCATCGAGGAAGTCTAGCGGCTCACAGCCGGGCCACCCCGACGGTTCGGATCGGGTGTCGCTGCCGATCGTGGCGCGGCGTTGCGCCAAGGCGTCGCCCGCTGGCTAGGCCCGGGCGGACCGTTCCAGGCGCTTCTGGAAACGCTCGACCTGACCGGCGGTGTCGATGATCGTCTGCTTGCCGGTAAAGAACGGGTGACAGTTGCTGCACACATCGACGCGCAGCTCGGTCCGGGTGGAACCGACGGTGAACGTCGTCCCGCACGAGCCGCAGTGGACCTCGGCCTGGTGGTACTTGGGATGGATGTCGGGCTTCACGTCGGTTCTCCTCCGGCGCCGTCCGAACGGGTCAGGCCCGCCGGTGGTCGTCGGCTGCGATGGTTTGCGGGATCAGGCTTCGGCCGCGACGGGCTCGACGCGGATTCGCTTCTTGGACTTGGTCTGGTGCTCGAAATGGACCTTGCCCGTGACGGTGGCGAAGACGGTGTAGTCGCGGCCGAGTCCGGTCCCATCTCCGGCCGCGAAGGTCATCCCACGCTGGCGGACGATGATCGAGCCGGCCGGCACGATCTGGCCGTCACCAACCTTGACGCCAAGGCGCTGGCCGACGCTGTCGCGGCCGTTCTTGGAGCTCGAGCCTGCCTTCTTGTGGGCCATCGGGGTCTACTCGTCCTTCTTCGTGGGGCGCGGCTTCTTGGGCGCGGGCTTGGCGGCTGGCTGCCTGGGCGCGGCGGTCTTGGACGTGGCGGCCGACGTGGCCTTCACGGCCGGGGCCGGCTTGGGCGTGGCCTTTGCCGGCGTGGCCTTGGCCGCCGGCGTGCCCTTGGCCGCCGGCGTCGCCTTCGCGGTCGAGGTGGTCCTGGCAGGCTTGGCAGCCTTGTCGGCCGCGGTCGACTTGGCGTCTGCCGGCTGGGCGGCAACCTTGGGCGATTTGGCCGCGCTCAGCTTGGCCGCGAGAGCGGCGTCCTCGGCCGCTTGGCGGCGGGCGGCTTCCTCGAGTCGCTGGCGCTCGGTCTTGGCCTCGTCCTCGGCCTTCTTGACCGCCGCGGCGGCGCTCTTGCCGTTGAGCACGATATCGGCGATGCGCAGGACGTGAAGCTCCTGGCGGTGGCCCTTCTTCACCCGCCGCCGGGCCTTCGGTCGGTACTTGAACGAGATGACCTTCTCGCCGCGCTCTTGGCGGAGGACCTCGGCGCTGACGCTGGCCTCGGTCACCAGCGGCCGTCCGATGGCCGTCGTGTCACCGTCCGCAACAAGCAGGATCCGCTCGAGGGCGACCGTGTCCCCGGCCGCGGCGTCGATCAGCTCGACCTCGAGCTGGGTCCCGACCTCGACGCGGTACTGCTTTCCGCCGGTCTCGATGACTGCGTACATGGATCCTCATGGTGGTGACACGACCGACTGCGGGCGATCGGAGTCTGGACAGGGCGATACGGCGACCGGTGTCGGGCGCGAACGCAGATGGTACGGCGAGCACTGCCGAGCGTCAAACGGGAGGCAGCTCGTCGGACGTCAGCAGACGCTCGCGGATCGTGCTCAAGACCGCGACCTCACCGCCGAGTCGCTCCGCGAGCGCGAGGATCACCTCGTCGGGACGGCCGATACCGCCCTCCTGACGGTGGCGCAGGCGCATCCGCACGACGGCCATCCCGTCCGCGCCGACCAGCTTGGCGGTTCCGGGCAGGACCTCCAGGCCGAGCAACAAGGGCCGCAGATCGTAGGTCACCGAGCGACCCTCGCCCTTGGCCCGCGACCGCTCCAGGGTCGTCGAGTCCAGCAGCGCCCGGCACGCTTCGGCGAGCTCGACGGCGGAGACTCCCTCAACCTCCAGCCGGTAGTCGGCCGCGACGAGACTGGCGGCCAGGGACGGATCACCGAGCCATACGTCGAACAGGTCGACGAGGCGGTGCCCGGTGGCGAGCCGTCCCTCGAGCCGCGAGCGGACGTCGACCCGGGTCAGCCGCTCGGTCAGAACCATCTCGGCCAGCTCCCCCTCCCCGGGGATGCCGACCGGTAACGCCGTCGCGACTGCCACGCGTGGCCGGGCCGTCCGGCCTTGGCTGAGGGCCAGTGGCAGCCCGGCCGAAGCGATCGTGGCTTGCCATGCGGCGGTCCCGTCGCCGCGCTCGGGCGAGACCGGCGCCGACCGCGCAAAGACGATCCGCCAGCGTTGGCGAGGCTCGGCCGGACGGCTTCCGGAGCGGTCGTCCATGTCTGCTAGTCTGACCGACGATGGAGGACGAGGCCCGAACGTTCCCCTCGGAGCCGAGCGCGGATCCGGGCTGCGCCGCCCGACCTCCCACCGAGCCGACGATCCGCCTCCGGCCACCCACCCCGCGCGTGGCGGTCGTGATCGCCGCCGCGGTCGTGGTCGCGATCATCCTGTTCGCCGCCGGTTCGGCCATTCGACCGTTCGTGGTCGGTCTGCTCCTGGCCTATCTCCTGGACCCCCTCGTCGAGCGATTCGCGCGGATGGGGCTGCCGCGCTGGCTGGCGGTCCTGCTCGTCTACGCGATCACCATTGCGATCGTGGTCGCGGCCATGGCGATCGCCATCCCGCCGCTGGTCCAGCAGGTCGCGACGTTCACCACCGAGCTGCCCGACATCGTCAGGCTCATCCAGTACCAGCTCGACCACCTCAACGAGCTGTACGACCGGATCGGGCTGCCCGTCGAGCTCCGCACGCTGGCCGATTCGATCGTGGCCGCGTCACTCGACGCCGTCCACAACGTCGACATCGGCTTCCTGCAACCGATCATCGACAGCGCGGCGTCGTTCGTGACCTCATTCTTCGGCTACCTGATCCTGCCCGCCTGGCTGTTCTTCCTGCTCAAGGACCGGCCCCGGTTGCAGGCCGCACTGGACCGCGCGCTGCCCGAGTCGTGGCGTCGGGACACCTGGGCGATCATCGGGATCATTCACGAGGTCTTCGGCAAATGGGTCCGTGGCCAGCTCATCCTCGGTGGCGTCGTCGGGGTGGCTTCATTCATCGGGTTGACCCTGCTGGGTCTCACCGTCGACCCCATCTTCGGTCGGTTTGCGGTGCTGCTGGCGATCATCGCCGCCCTGGGAGAGCTCATCCCGATCATCGGGCCAATCATCTCGGCGGTCCCGGCGGTGCTTCTCGGGCTGACCGCGGGTCCGGGCCCGGCGCTCGCCGCATTGGCGCTCTACTTCGCCATCCAGCAGCTCGAGAACAATGTCCTCGTGCCCAAGATCCAGAGCGACGCGATCGACCTCCATCCGAGCCTGATCATCACCGCGCTGATCATTGGCGGTGCGATCTTCGGTCTCCTCGGGGCGATCCTGGCGCTGCCCGTCACGGCCGCCTTCCGCGACGTCTTCAAGTACGTCTTCCGGCGCGCCAGTGAGGTCGGCGGCGCAACCGACTGCGAGCCGCCGTCAGCGCCAGGGGAGGTCGAGGCCATGGAAGCTGCGGGGGCCCACTTCGCGGTTGACGCCGGAGCGGAGTCGGTCCGATGAGCTGGAGGCCCGGCTCCGACCTAGATCCGTGCACGGTCCTCAAGGTCGATCCCGACGCCGATGGGCATGCCCACGGACGCCTGTTCCGGCGGCGGTAGATCCCCCGCCGCCACACCTATCCGGGCGTATCGCGAACTCGGGGCGCGTGCCTCACCACTCGGGACGGTTCTGGCGGATGTTGATGCTCTGGAGGATCCCCAGCCCGATCGCGATGCTGATGATCGACGCCCCGCCGTGGGTGATGAACGGCAACGGGATGCCCGTGATCGGCATCACCCCGATGACCATGCCGACGTTGACGACGAGCTGGAACAGGAGCATCGAGGCAACGCCCGAGGCGATCCCCAGACCGAACGGATCGCGCGAGCGCCAGGCGGTCAGGAGGATCCGCCAGACGAGCACGAGGAAGAGTCCGAAGACCAGCAGCGCGCCGACGAAGCCAAGTTCCTCGGCCAGCAGTGCGAACACGAAGTCCGTGGTCTGGACCGGTAGGAAGTCGAGCTGGTTCTGCGTTCCGTTGGTCAACCCCTTGCCCAGCAGTCCGCCCGAGCCGACCGCGATCTGACTCTGAAGGAGCTGATAGCCGGAGCCCTGAGGATCGGCCGCGGGATCCAGGAAGCTGAGCAGGCGCTGCTTCTGGTAGTCGAGGAGCAGGTACGTCCAGGCGATCGGAACCGCGGCCACGACCGCTCCGCCCAGAACCGCCAGCCAGCGGATGCTCGCCCCCGACA
Organism: Chloroflexota bacterium; assembly: GCA_034666965.1. GTDB lineage: Bacteria > Chloroflexota > Limnocylindria > Limnocylindrales > CSP1-4 > Chersky-267. Next base: position 20,078 of record JAXDKT010000118.1, read on the forward strand.
TGAACAGCATCCCGGCCAGGATCCCGGCCAGGACCAGCGATGTCCCAAGGTCGGGCTGCTTCATGATCAGGACCCAGGCCGGGATCACCAGCACGCAGGCCCCCAGGATCGTCCAGATCGACCCCAGCTTGTCCTGGCGGTTGGCCAGGTAGTTGGCCAGCACGATGATCATCAGGATCTTGGCCAGCTCGCTGAATTGGAACTGGAACGGCCCGAGCGGGATCCAGCGGGCCGCCCCACTCACGCCATCGCCGATCAGCAGGGTCACGCCCAGGAGCCCCAGATTCACGAAGTAGAGCGGCCAGGCGAACGTCCGCAACCACTTGTAGTCGAATGCCGTCGCGGCGACGAATGCGACGATGGCGAATGCCGTCCAGACCAGGCCCCGCGCGAACGTCGAGCCGGCCTCGAAGGCGCCATCGCCGGCGGCGATCGTGTTGCTGTAGGCGAGAGCCTGTCCGATCGCCGCGAGGAGCACGGCGAACACGATCATCTGCCAGTCGAAGGCACGCCAAGCGGCCCCCACGGATCGAGCGGCCCAGTCCTGGGCTCGTGCCGGTTCCGCCTTGAGGACGCCCATCAGTTGCCGCCGTAGAAGTTGCCCTGCCGGAGGAGATCCGTGCGGCGCAGGTCGGTCTTGAGGTTGAAGTGGAGCTGGAGATAGTACTTGACCATCTCGGTGGCCGTGTTGCCCACCGTATTCGAGTCGTAGGCGAAGCCGATCACGGCCAGCTCGGAATCGGGCTTGGCGACGTTCTTGTGCTTGGGCACGAAGGCGACGAACCAGTTGTGGAAGGGGAGCCTTCCCTTCGAGTCCTTCACCCCGAACTCGGCCGTGCCGGTCTTGCCCGCAACGACGATCGGCAGATCCACGAGATTGAACGTGTGCCGGCTGGTGACCACCTCGCGAGCCCCGAGGCGCATGAGCTCGAGGTTCCTCGCTGAGGCCTTGACCTTTCGAATGAGCTTGGGCGCGAATGGCCGAATCACGGTCCCGTCAGCGTCGACGATCTCGCGCACGACCTGGGGTTGGTAGAGCTTGCCGCCGTTGGCCAGGGCGGCGTAGGCGTTGAGGATCTGGAGTGGGGTCGAGGTGTCATAGCCCTGCCCGATCCCTGCCTGGAGGACCTCTCCGGGGAAGATGGCCTGGCCGAACGTATCCTGCTTCCACTGGTTGTCGGGGACGATGCCGGGCACCTCGCCGGGGAGGTCGATGCCGCTCTTGGCGCCGAAGCCCAGCTGACGCGCCCAATAGGCCAGGCGCTGGATCCCCAGCCGTTGTGCCATCTGATAGAAGAACGTGTCGCTCGAGTGGGCGAAGCCGCTCCGGATGTCCAGCTGTCCGAACCCGGCGTGGTTCCAGTCCCAGTACCGGTCGGGCCCGATCTGGATGTAGGGCTTGGTCTGGACCAGCTCGGCGGGGCCCAGCTTCTTGTCGGAGAGAACGCCCAGACCGGTCACCAGCTTGTAGGTGGAGCCGGGTGGGTACTGCTCGTTGATGGCGTGGTTGAGGAGCGGCTTCTCGGGGTTCTTGAGGAGGGCCTGGAAGTCCTTGCGGCTGATCCCTTCGGCAAACTTGTTGTTGTCGTACGTCGGCAGGCTGACCATCGCCAGGATCTCGCCCGTCTGAGGGTTCATCACGATCATGACCCCGCGTTTGAGGCCAGCCTTGCGCATCGCCCAGGTGACCGCCTTCTCGGCCAGATGCTGCTCCTTGGTGTCGATCGTGAGGTTGAGCGAGTCGCCGGCCTGGGCGGACTGGTCGGTCGACAGGACCTGGAGCTTGCGACCGGCGGCATCGCGCTCGACCGTCTCCGAGCCATAGGTTCCTCGCAGGGTGGACTCATACGACGACTCGACCCCAGCCCTGCCGATGAAGTCGTCGGGCTGGTACCCCTGGTCGCGCAGCTCCTGGAGCGCCTCCGCGTCGATCGGACCGGTATAGCCGATCAGCTGCGACATCAACGCACCGTCGACGTAGTGACGCTTCGACTCGACGGCCACCTCGACCCCGGGCAGGGCCAGGCGCTCCTCGGCGATGATGTTGGCGGTCGCGACGGGCACATCCTGAGCCACCCGTACGAGGTCGAAGCGCGATCCGGGGTTGGAGTCGACCGCGACGTTGATGTCGGCCGGATCCATGCCCAGCAGCGCCGACAGGCGGGCGACCACCTCATCCCGCTGGGAGAAGGGCAAGTCGGACGGCCGGATCTTGATCGCATAGCTGGGCTCGTTGATCACGAGCAGGCGGCCCTTGCGGTCGTAGATCAGGCCGCGAGTCGACGGGATCGCCTGCTTGACCGTCCGGTTCTGCTCGGCGCGGGCCTGGTAGACCTGACCACGCACGAACTGGAGATACACCAGCCTGGCCGTCAGGCCGCTGATCCCGACAATCACGGCGATCCCGAAGACGAGAAACCGGATCAGCTGGCGCTCACGACCGGGCCGCTCGTCTGTCAACGTGGGTGCTACCACGCGATCCGCTCTCGTTCAGCGGCACGCTGGCGAATCGCGACCGCCAGCGTGCCGATCACGGCCGCGACGGCCGTGCTGTAGATGGCGTTGGGAAGAGTCGCCTGCACGGGGTCCGTGACGGGGATCCGATCCCGCAGGGCACCGTACAGAAAGAGGAACAGCGCGGTGCTGAGGCAGCTGCCCAGGAACACGGCGACGATCGGCACGATCGGCCGAATGCGCTCCAGCGCGTGACCGAGGATGACAGCGAGACCGACCGACAGGATCAGGATGAAGGCCGTCATACCGAGGGGCCGCGGGGCGAGAAGGTCGATCATCAGGCCGCCGATGAATGCCGAGAGAAGGCCGGCCTCGACAGTGCCGGCGATGGTCGCCGTGACGGCGAACACGAGGACGAGATCGGGTTGTGCGCTGGCGACCCGGAGGTACGGGACGATCGTCAGCTGAAGGAGCGCCGCGACGACGGCGCCGACTGCGGCGAGTGTCAGACGCATCAGATGTGGGTCGAACCTCGGCGTCGTGTCCCGGCCGCTCTACGGCTGCGCGACGACCGCGACGACCGAGCTGCGGCCACGTCAGCGGCGAGTATACCGACGCCTCTCCAATACCGGCAATCGCGTGACGGGAAGGCACTCGCCTGCTCCCCAGCTGAGCGACCGGTCGAATGTTTCACGTGAAACGAACCCGACGCAGCCTGTGTACGCCAGCTCAAATGTTTCACGTGAAACGGCGTCGCCGATGCGGCAGCGGCTGCGGTTGAGTGCCAGTGCAGCGTCGTCTGCGACGATCTCGGGCAGTGAGCAGCTACCGGCCGCGCGGCAGTCGAAAAGGACCTCCAGATGGTAGAATCTACGCTTGTGAGCACTCTCGGACCCGGGGCCTGATGGGCCAGACGATCGCCTGCACCAACCAGAAGGGCGGCGTCGGAAAGACCACCACCGTGGTCAATCTCGCGACCTATCTCGCCCTCGCCGGCGAACGAGTGCTCGTCATCGATCTCGACCCACAGGGCAACGCCACCAGCGGGTTCGGGATCGAAAAGCGCGACGTCGAGCGGTCCGTGTACGACTCGCTTCTCGGTTCGGTGCCGATGACCGAACTCGTGGTCCGGACGCCCATCCTCCGGCTCGATCTCATTCCCTCGTCGCTGTCGCTCGCCGGGGCCGAAGTCGAGCTGGCCGGCTTCATCGCTCGGGAGCATCGGCTGGCCACCGGGCTGGCGAGCCTTGTGGGTGGCTACGACTACGTGCTTCTCGACTGTCCGCCGTCGCTCGGCCTGCTCACCGTCAACGCGCTGACCGCCGCCGATTCGGTGCTGATCCCGATCCAATGTGAGTACTACGCCCTCGAGGGCGTCAGCCAGCTGACCGCCACCATCAACCTCATCCGGGATCACCTGAATCCGAACCTCGCGATCAAGGGGGTCGTGCTCACGATGTTCGACGCTCGAACGAACCTCTCAACCGAAGTCGCCGCCGAAGTCCGACGCCATCTTGGCCCGTTGGTCTACAAGACGGTGGTGCCCCGCAGCGTGCGGCTGTCGGAGGCGCCCAGCCACGGTCTGCCCATCGCCCTGTACCGACCCGAGTCCAAGGGCGCCAACGCGTACCGGGAGCTCACCGGCGAGGTGCTCCGGCGCGATCGTCGCGACAGGACCCAGCCTGGCGACGAGGTCCCCGTCATGGCTGATCCGCCTCCTGCGTTGACGCCCGCCCGATCGCTCAAGACGGTGGACCTGTGACCGCCCGACCAGGCGAGCGCCCGTCGGCCCTCGGCCGGGGACTCGCCTCGCTGATCCCGGGCCGGGTCGGCGCTCTCGAGGCCCCCGCCGAGATCCCGCTCGATCGGATCGTGGCCAACCCCTACCAGCCCCGGCGATCGATGCCCGGTGCCGAGCTGGAGGCCCTGGCGGCGAGCATCGCCGAGCATGGGGTTCTCCAGCCGATCCTCGTGACCGAGACGCTCGAGGGATACCAGCTGGTGGCCGGGGAGCGTCGCGTGCGTGCGGCCCGCCTGGCAGGTTTGACTCGGGTCCCCGCCGTCGTCCGCGAGCTCGCCGACCGTCACCAGCTCGAGCTGGCTCTGGTCGAGAACGTCCAGCGCTCGGACCTCAATGCGATCGAGGAGGCGCACGCCTACCGCCAGCTGATCGATGAATTCGGCTATTCGCAGGAGGACGTTGCCCAAAAGGTCGGCCGCGCCCGTTCGACCATCGCCAACACGCTCCGTCTGCTCGACCTGGACCCGGCCGTCCAGGTCGCCGTGGCCGAAGGCGCAATCAGCGAGGGGCACGCCCGCGCCCTGGCCGGTCTCGACGCCCGGGGCCAGGTCGAGCTGCTCCGGGTGGTCAGCGCGCGTGGGCTTTCGGTTCGCCAGGTGGAGGAGCTCGTCCGACGCCTGCAGCTCCCCGGACCGCTAGCTGGAGCCACGACGCGAGTCGCCGATCCCGACGCGGAGCGGGTCGAGGAAGACCTCCGACGAGCCCTGGGCACGAAAGTGTCGCTCTCGCGGACACGCCGCGGTGGCCGGATCGTGATCCAGTTCTACAGCGACGAAGAGCTCGGGCGTCTCTACGAACGCCTGACCGGAGGGCCCGCGTGACCGAGCGATCCACGACCCCGATCACGGCGGCCGGTGCGGCGACGAGCCCGCCACCCGCGCCCGCACGGCGCTCGTCGAGTCGGAAGTCGGCGGCGGCGTCCTACACCGCCGAGAGCATCCAGGTCCTCGAGGGCCTGGAGGCCGTCCGACGGCGCCCGGGGATGTACATCGGCTCGACCGACAGCCGCGGGTTGCACCACCTCGTCTGGGAGGTCGTCGACAACTCGATCGACGAGGCGATGGCCGGTCATGCCAGCCGGATCGACGTCACCATCGCGGCCGATGGCACGCTCACGGTGCAGGACGACGGTCGAGGCGTGCCCGTCGGCAAGCACTCGACGGGCAAGGATGCCCTCGAGGTCGTCCACACGGTCCTCCACGCGGGAGGCAAGTTCGGCGGAGGTGGCTACAAGGTCTCCGGCGGCCTGCACGGCGTGGGCGTCAGCGTGGTCAACGCGCTGTCCGAATGGCTGCGCGTCGAAAGCGCCCGTGACGGCTCGGTCTGGGCGCAGGAGTACAAGCGTGGGGCGCCGACCACGGCGGTCAAGAAGATCGGTCCATCGGGCGGCCGGCGCGGCACGAAGACCGTGTTCCGGGCCGATCCCGAGATTTTCGAAGAGATCGACTACTCGTTCGAGACGATCAGCCAGCGCCTGCGCGAATCGGCCTACCTCAACAAGGGCATCTGGATCCGCTTCGTCGACGAGCGCATCGATCGCGAGCGCTCGTTCTACTTCGAGGGCGGGCTGATGTCGTTCGTGCGGCACCTGAACCGGAACAAGGAGCCGCTCACCCAGCGCCCGATCTACGTCGAGCGCAAGGAGGGCGACACCACGGTCGAGGTCGCACTCCAGTACAACGACACCTACACCGAGAACGTGCTGGCCTTCGCCAACAACATCAACACGGTCGACGGCGGCACGCACGTCACCGGGTTCCGGGCCGCCCTGACCAGCTCGCTCAACGACTGGGCGCGCAAGGCTGGAGTGCTCAAGGACAACGATCCGAACTTGAGTGGCGACGACGTTCGCGAAGGCCTGACCGCGGTCATCAGCGTCAAGCTCATCGAGCCCCAGTTCGAGGGCCAGACCAAGGCCAAGCTGGGCAATGCGGAGGTCAAGGGCCAGGTCCAGGCAGTCGTGTCCGACGGGCTGACCCAGTATCTCGAGGAGAACCCCGGCGACGGCCGGCGGATCATCGAGAAGTGTCTGACCGCATCGCGTGCTCGCGAGGCGGCCCGCAAGGCCCGCGACCTGGTCATCCGCAAGGGCGCTCTCGATGGCCTCAGCCTGCCCGGCAAGCTGGCCGATTGCCAGGAGCGCGACCCGGAGCGCAGCGAGCTGTTCATCGTCGAGGGCGACTCGGCCGGTGGCTCGGCCAAGCAGGGTCGCGATCGACGGTTTCAGGCCATCCTGCCGCTGCGCGGCAAGGTCCTCAACGTGGAGAAGGCCCGTCTCGACAAGATCGTCGCGAGCGAGAACGTTCGGCCTCTCATCATCGCCCTCGGAGCGGGCATCGAGGGCATCGGCGACAGCTTCGACATCGCCAAGCTCCGCTATCACCGGATCATCATCATGACCGACGCCGACGTCGACGGCGCCCACATCCGGACGCTGCTGCTGACCCTCTTCTACCGGCACATGCCTCAGGTCATCGAGCAGGGCTACCTGTACATCGCCCAGCCGCCGCTCTACCGGGTGAGCACGGGCAAGGTGACTCGCTATGCCAGCTCCGAGAAGGAGCGCGACGCGATCGTCAAGCAGATGAACGTCAAGTCGGCGTCGGTCCAACGCTTCAAGGGCCTCGGTGAGATGAACGCCGATCAGCTCTGGGAGACGACCATGAACCCAGAGACGCGGACCCTGCTGCGCGTCGACAGCGAGAACGCGGCCATCGCCGACGAGATCTTCACGATGCTCATGGGCGAGAAGGTCGCCCCGCGCAAGGAGTTCATCAAGACCGAGGCGCGCAAGGTTCAGAACCTTGACGTCTGACCTCGCCTCGGTGGCGACAGCGGCCGGCTCGGCCAAGGCTCCGTCATTCGAGTTCGAGCCCCACAACTGCTTCGCCTGCGGGTCGCTCAACGAGCGTGGCCTGCAGCTCCAGCTTCATCTCGGCGAAGACCGGTCCTGGGTCGAGTTGAGTCTGCCCGCCCGGTTCGAGGGCTGGGTCGGGATCGCCCACGGGGGCATCGTCGCCACGCTCCTGGACGAGGTCATGGCCTGGGCCCTCGTCGCCCAGGACAACTGGGGCGTGACCGCCAGGCTGGCGGTCGATTTCCGCCGGCCGGTGCCGGTGGGGCAGCCGATCCGGGCCGAAGGCTGGATCGTCCGGGCGCGGCGCCGGCTGGTCGACACCGCCGGCCAGGTCGTCGATGCGGACGGCACGGTGCTGGCCTCCGCACAGGCCCTCTACCTGGCGGCCGACGAGACCCGCAAGCGTGAGCTGCAGGCCCGCTACGGCTACCGGATCCGGGCGGCCCGCGGTGAGGCTGCGGTCGACGGTCGGACGATCCTGCTCGAGACGCCCGGATCGGTGGACGACCGATGACCGGCGTCGGCGGGGCCGGGCTGACCACGACCACCAAACTCCACCGGGATCGCGTCGCCGATTCTGCCGCACGACCAGGAGACGCTAGACCGTGACCGACGACATCGGCGACATCCGGGCCATCCGCATCGAGGACGAGATGCGGGTCAGCTACCTCGACTACGCCATGAGCGTGATCGTGGCCCGGGCCCTGCCCGACGTGCGCGACGGCCTCAAGCCGGTCCATCGCCGAATCCTGTACGCAATGGGCGAGATGGGGCTCAGCGGGACGAGCGCCTATCGCAAGTGCGCCGCGATCGTCGGCGAGGTCATGGGCAAGTACCACCCCCATGGGGACGTCGCCCTCTACGACGCGCTGGTCCGGCTCGCCCAGGACTTCTCGATGCGCTATCCGCTGGTCGACGGCCAGGGCAACTTCGGGTCGGTCGACGGCGATGGGGCGGCTGCCATGCGCTACACGGAGGCTCGCCTGACCGCGATCTCGGCCGAGCTCCTGGCCGACATCGACAAGGACACGGTCGACTTCGTTCCCAACTACGACGCGACCCAGGAGCAGCCGTCGGTCCTCCCGGCCAAGCTTCCCAACCTGCTGATCAACGGGTCGTCGGGCATCGCGGTGGGGATGGCCACCAACATCCCACCCCATCACCTCGGCGAGATCGTCGACGCCACGATCGCGCTCATCGACGATCCGGACCTGACCTCGGACGAGCTCTGCGGGCACGTCCTCGGTCCGGACTTTCCAACCGGTGGAATCCTGTTCCGCTACGAAACCCGGCGCAATCCGATCACCGGCGAGCAGGAGACGGTCGATGCCGTCCGCGAGATGTACGCCCACGGTCGAGGGCGGGTGGTCGTTCGCGCTCAGGTGGCCTTCGAGGAGACCCGCGCCGGCAAGACCGCGATCATCGTCACCGAGCTGCCGTACCAGGTCAACAAGGCCGCGCTCATGGAGAAGATCGCCGACCTGGTCAAGGGCGGCCGGATCGATGGCATCGCCGACCTGCGCGACGAATCGGACCGCGACGGCATGCGCATGTACATCGAGCTCAAGAAGGACGTCAACCCGCACAAGGTCCTCAACAACCTGTTCAAGCACACGGCAATGTCGTCGGCCTTCAACATGAACATGCTGGCCCTCGTCGACGGGCAACCGCAGACGCTCCCGCTCAAGGCCGTCCTGCAGCACTACATCGACCATCGGCGCGAGATCATCCGCCGCCGGACCGAGTACGACCTGGGCAAGGCCCGTGCGCGGGCGCACATCCTCGAAGGGCTCAAGATCGCCCTCGACAACCTGGACAGGGTGATCAAGACGATTCGCGAATCCGCCGACGTCGACACCGCCCGGACCAACCTGATGAGCCGGTTCGACCTCTCAGAGCTCCAGGCGCAGGCGATCCTCGACATGCGCCTGGCCCGCCTGGCCGCCCTGGAGCGCCAGAAGATCGAGGAGGAATACCTCTCGATCATCCAGCTCATCGCCGAGCTCGAGGACATCCTGGCCAATCCGGGCCGGGTCCTGGCCATCATCAAGGAAGAGCTCGACGAGCTGAAGCGCAAATACGCCGGCGAGCGGCGCACCCGGATCGTGGACGATTCCAGCCGCGAGATGACCGATGAAGACCTGATCGCTGACGAGGACGTCGTGATCACGATCAGCGGCCGCGGCTACATCAAGCGCCAACCGGTGGCGACGTACCGGCGCCAGCATCGCGGTGGCAAGGGGATCATCGGTCACGTGACCCGCGAGGAGGATGCCGTCGAGCACCTGCTCGTGGCGACCACCCACGACTGGGCCCTGTTCTTCACCAACCGTGGACGGGTGTTCTCCTCGAAGGTCCATCAGATCCCCGATGCCAGCCGTCAGGCCAAGGGCATCCCGATCATCAACCTGCCCGGGGTCCAGGTCGACTCGGGCGAGGTCCCGGTGGCGACCATCACCCTGCGCGACTTCACCGCCGGCACGTACCTCGTCCTGGCCACCCGGCGGGGCAAGATCAAGAAGACGCCACTGGAGCAGTTCGAGAAGGTCCGCTCGAGCGGGATCATCGCGATCACCCTCGAGGAGGACGACGAGCTGGCCTGGGTCGATACGGCCACCGGCTCGGACGACATCATCATCGCCACGGCTCTGGGCAAGATCGCCCGGTTCCGTGAGACCGAGGTTCGCGCGATGGGGCGGCCGGCGGCCGGGGTGATCGGCATCCGACTGGCCCGCAAGGGCGACTCGGTGATCTCGATGAGCGTCGTCCAGCCGGACGCCGATCTGCTGGTGCTGACCGAGACCGGCTACGGCAAGCGGGTCCCCCTGACCGAGTTCCGGGTCAAGCATCGCGGCGGCCAGGGCGTCCAGCTGATCGCCCTCGAGGGTCGCAAGACGGGCGACCTGGCCGCGGTCCAGCAGGTGACCGAGTCGGACGAGGAGCTGTTCCTGATCAGCTCGGGCGGCCAGGTCATCCGGACCGAGACGAACACGATCAACCGCTACAGCTCATCGGCCCGTGGGGTCATCGTGATGCGCCTGGCCGAGGGTGACCGGGTCGTGGCGATCGCCGCGTTCCGAGCGGGGCTGGCGGACCAGGGTGCCATCGACGACAATGACGCCCCGGGCGACGGCCCGACGGCGTGAGGTGATCCCGTGACGCAGTTCGGTGGAGAGGAAGCGCCCGTCTACGCGGACCGCTTCGACATCTACACGGGCAACGCCAACCCCGACCTGGCCCGGAAGATCTGCCGCTACCTCGGTGTCGAGCTCGGCCAGGCCGAGGTCTTCCAGTTCGCCAACGAGAACATCTTCGTCAAGATCCTGGACAACGTCCGCGAGAAGGACATCTTCATCGTCCAGCCCACCAGTCACCCGGTCAACCAATCGATCATGGAACTGCTGATCATGATCGACGCCTTCAAGCGGGCCAGCGCCGGCCGGATCACGGCGGTGGTCCCGTTCTACAGCTACGGTCGGTCGGATAAGAAGGACCAGCCCCGGGTGCCGATCACGGCCCGCCTGATCGCCGACATGATCACCGTCGCGGGCGCCGACCGGGTCCTCACGATGGACCTTCATCAAGGCCAGATCCAGGGCTTCTTCAACATCCCGGTCGACGAGCTGACCGCGGTCCACATCCTGTCCAACTACTTCCGGACCAAGCGCCTCGACGACCTGGTCGTCGTGACCGATCTTGGCTTTGCCAAGCGGGCCAGGACGTTCGCCGAGCTCATCGATGCGCCCCTGGCGATCATCGAGAAGCGGCGCGTCGGCAACCTCGACCGAGCCGAGCTGATGAACGTCATCGGTGAGGTCCGGGGCAAGCGGGCGATCATCGTGGACGACGAAGTCGATACGGCGGGCACCCTGATCGAGATCGTCCGGGCCCTCGAGCGCGAAGGCGTCACCGAGATCTACGCCTGCGCCACCCACGGTGTCCTGTCCGACCCGGCGGTCGAGAAGATCCGCGATTCGAGCCTCAAGGAAGTCATCCTGACCGACACGATCCCCCTCCCGCCGGCCAAGCGGATCAGCAAGATCAAGACCTTCTCGATCGCGCCCCTGATCGGCGAGGCGATCAAACGGATCCATCGGGGCGAATCGGTCGGGGCCCTGTTCAGCAGCGACGTGGCCCTGACCCAGCAGATGCTGATGTGGGAAGACGGGATCGCGCGGACCCTGGACCTGCGCGAGGACGACGACTCCGAGGAGCGGCCGCACCCGCCCGTCCCGATCAGGGCGACGCCGATGGCCGCTCGCTACGTCGGCAGCAAGCCGGGCGATCGATGACCCTCCAGCTGCACAAGCCCGATGGCAAGGGCGGGCTGGAGAAGCGTGCCGTCCAGGACGGCGACTGGCGCCGCCACCTTCGCGCCGCACGCTGGGGCTCGGCCCTGCCGGGCAAGCGCGTGCCGCGCCTGGCCAACCCCGAGATGAACCCCACCTCGACGGCAATGTCGGCCCTGTTCTGGCTGGCCCTCGCCGGCCTGACCTTCGCCGTCCTCGTCATCGGTTACGGGATCGGCTTCTGGCACCTGGCCCCGCCCGCCTAGGGGCGCTCGGTCGGTCCTCGCCTATACTGTCGGCCCATGCTTGGCTTCCTGAACCGGTTCGTCGACTCCAACGAACGCGAGATCAAGCGCATTCAGCCGGTGGTCGACGAGGCGAACGCCCTCGAGGCCGAGCTCGAGGCGCTGTCCGACGAAGAGATCCGCGCACGATTCGCGGACATTCGCGCCGAGATCAGGGCACTCGCCCAGCCCGACGAGCCATCCGACGACGAGCTCGGGCACCCGGACATGGAACGCCGCCGCGAACTGACCCAGGCTCGCCGCAAGCGCGAGAACGAACGCATCCAGGATGCCCTCGACGGGGCCATGGCCGAGGTGTTCGCGATGACGCGCGAGGCGATGCGCCGGACCCTGGGCATGCGCCACTTCGACGTCCAGCTCATCGGCGGCGCCGTCCTCCACGAGGGCCGCATCGCCGAGATGCGGACCGGCGAGGGCAAGACGCTGGTGGGTCCGCTGGCGGCCATCCTCAACTCGCTGACCGGTCGGGGCGTCCACGTCGTGACCCCCAACGACTACCTCGCCCGGCGTGACCCGCAGTGGATGGGCCCGGTCTTCCACTTCCTGGGAGTCTCGGTGGGGATGATCACCCACGACGCGAGCTTCGTGTTCGAGCCCGGCTACCCGACTACCGACGAGCGGCTGGTGAACCTCCGACCGGTCGAGCGCCGCGAGGCCTATGCGGCCGACGTGACCTACGGCACCAACAATGAGTTCGGGTTCGACTACCTTCGCGACAACATGGTCAGCGAGCTAGACCAGCGGGTCCAGCGTGGCCAGAGCTTCGCCATCGTCGACGAGGTCGACAATATCCTGATCGACGAGGCGCGTACGCCGCTGATCATCAGCGGCCAAGCCGAGGAGTCGGCCGACAAGTACTTTACCTTCGCCCGCCTCGTGCCCCGCCTGGTCCCACGCGCGGAGGGAGCGGAGGAGGGCGGCGACTTCTTCGTCGATCTCAAGGACCGCGCGGTCAGCCCCACCGAACAGGGCATCGACAAGATGGAGAAGTGGCTGGGGGTCGACAACCTGTATGCCGCCGATCCGGTCCTGGCTCGTCACTTCGAGCAGGCCCTCCGGGCGCACGCCCTCTACAAGCGCGACCGCGATTACATCGTCAAGGACGGTGAGATCGTGATCGTCGACGAGTTCACGGGCCGGCAGATGCCCGGCCGGCGCTGGAGCGAAGGTCTCCACCAGGCGGTCGAGGCCAAGGAGGGGCTGCGCGTCCAGCGCGAGTCGGTGACCTTGGCCACGATCACGTTCCAGAACTACTTCCGGCTCTACGACAAGCTGGCCGGCATGACCGGGACGGCCATGACCGAGGCCGAGGAGTTCGCCAAGATCTACAAGCTCGAGGTCGTCGCGGTACCGACCCACCGGCCGATGATCCGCGACGACGAGGCGGACCTCGTGTACCGCTCGGAGAAGGGCAAATTCGAGGCCCTCATCGACGAGATCGCCGAGATGCAGGAGGCCGGCCGACCGGTCCTCGTCGGAACGATCTCGGTCGAGAAATCGGAGATCCTGGGCGACCTGCTCAAGCGGCGCGGGATCAAGCACGAAGTCCTCAACGCCAAGTTCCACGAGAAGGAGTCGGGGATCGTGGCCCAGGCGGGACGGACCGGCGCGGTGACCATCGCCACGAACATGGCCGGTCGAGGCACGGACATCCTTCTCGGCGGCAACCCGGCCGGGCTCGCCAGCGAGATCCTCCATCGCCGGGGCCTCAACCCGGCCGAGGTCGACCCGTCGACGTACCAGACGGCGCTCGCCGAGGCCAAGGCCATCTGCGACGAGGATCACGAGCGGGTCGTGGCCGCCGGCGGGCTCCACATCATCGGGACCGAGCGTCACGAGAGCCGCCGGATCGACAACCAGCTCCGGGGCCGGGCCGGCCGCCAGGGCGACCCGGGCACGTCGCGCTTCTACCTCTCCCTCGACGATGACCTCATGAAACGCTTCGCCTCCGAGCGAGTCGCCGGGTTGATGGAGCGGATGGGCCTCGATGACGACGTCGCCATCGAATCGCGCCTGGTGAGCAAGACCATCGAGAGCGCCCAGAGCCGGGTCGAGGGCTTCAACTTCGACATCCGCAAGCGCGTCGTCGAGTTCGACGACGTGATCAACAAGCAGCGCGAAACGATCTACGCCGAGCGCGACAAGGTGCTCCACAACGAGGATCTCGGCGAGACCATCGTGGGCTTCCTGGATGAGGAGCTCGACGCCCTGCTCGACCAGTTCCTGACCGGTGACGCAGCCGACGAGTGGAACCTCGAGGGCCTGTCGGCCGCGCTCCGGGCAATGGGCCTCGACGACCCCGAGGTCAGCGAGGACGCGCTCTGGGAAGTCGGTGGGCGGGAGGCGATCCGAGAGCACCTCGGTGACCTGGTGGCCGGCAAGCTCGACGAGAAAGAGGCGGAGATCGGCGAGGCCGACTGGACGATGATCGAGCGGCTGGTCCTGCTGCGCACGATCGATTCACTGTGGGTCGAGCACCTGACCGAGATCGACGACATGCGCCGCGGGATCGGCCTGCGCGGCTACGCCCAGCAGGACCCGCTCAACGAGTTCCGGCGTGAGGCATTCGCGCTGTACACCGAGCTGCGTGGCCTGATCCGCCACCAGCTGGCCAACACGATCTTTCGAGTGACCGTCACCCGTCAGCCCACGCCTCCGCCATCCGCGCTGCCGATGCCCGATGCCGCGACCCTGGCCGCGCTCCGGGACGGCGGTGCGACCGACGGAACGGATCGAGCCGACGGCGCCCCGGCAGGTGCCGCCCAGGCCGTGGGAGCCGGTGCCGGTGCCGGCACGGCTGGGGCAGCGCTGGCCCGGGGCCTGCCGGCGAGCCCCAGCGTGATGGGCGTCCGCGAGTCACTCGGGGACCAGGTCCTCGGTGGCGGCGGAGCGGCGGCCTCCGGCGCGCTGCGGCCGGGCTATACGCCGTCCGGCCAGCGGATCGGTCGCAACGATGCCTGCTTCTGCGGCTCCGGCCTGAAGTACAAGAAGTGCCACGGCCGGTGACGGGAGATTCGACCCACCCTCGACGACGGTGATCGCCGACATCCGCCGCGTGGTGGGCGTGGCGCTGGCCAGCATCATCGCCGTGGGCGCCTACGGGACGTTCCGGATCTGGGACCAGGGCGGACGCGATGAGAGCCGGCCTGCGGGGGCCGTCGTGGTGCTCGGTGCGGCCCAGTACGACGGACGCCCATCACCCGTCTTTGCCGCGCGGCTCGACCATGCCGTCGCGCTCTATCTGACCGGCGCCTACCGCTTCCTGGTCGTGACCGGTGGCAAGACCGAAGGGGATCGGACCACCGAGGCCGCCGTGGCCCGGACCTACGCCCTCGATCGAGGCGTGCCGCCCGATCGAATCCTCGTCGAGGATCGGGGACGGACCACCCTCGAATCGCTCGAGGCCGTGGCCACGATCCTGCGCGGGCGTGCCATCGCCGACGCCGTCTTCGTGTCCGACCCACCGCACATGCTCCGGGTCCTGCGGATGGCCGTCGACCTGGGGATCACGGCCTGGGGCTCGGCCACCCCGACCAGCCCGATCATGACCAGCCCGACACGACTGGCCGGCGCCTACGTCCACGAGCTGGGCGCCCTGGCGCTCTACTTCACCCTGGGGAGCGCACCGGCCGAGGAGCTCTCCGAATCGCGCTGAATGGAGCCCCGTTTGCGGGTTTCCCCTCTTGGCGTGACGGTCTTGTCCCGATATACTGGGCCAAGTTCTGACGGTCCGGCCTGGAGGGGGGCCGTTGACGATCGAAGCTGCGACACCGCACCGCAATTCCCCTGCCCATTAGAGAGGGAGTCGTGAAGCAGGCCGAGGAAGCGTCCTTCATCGATCTCATCGCCTGCGAGCGCGATTGTCGGAACTGCAGCTACGCCGCCGCTCTCGATTGCGATGGCAACTGCGGAATCTGCCCCCACAACGGGTACTGCCCGTGCGTGAACCCCGTCGTCGCCCGGAGCAAGACCGCCCTGCGGCTGATCGAGCTCCGTCCGATCCTGCTCCAGGAAGCCCAGGCGAGCCGCTCCTAGGTGGACGCAGCCGTCATTCGCGACCTGGCCGAGCGGATCCGGGCGACCTCGGGGCGACTTTGACCTCGACGGCAAGGACGCCCGCGTCACCCAGCTCGAGGCACTGACCCAGGAGCCCGGCTTCTGGGACGATCAGCAGGCCGCCCAGCGCATCCTCCGCGAGGCCGACGGGCTGCGCTCCGAGGTCGGCCTGTGGCGCGGCCTTCTGGATCGCGCCGAGGAGCTGCTCACCTTCGTCGAGCTGATCGACGAGTCCGGTGGCGATCCTGAGCTGGAGGCCGAGCTCGCCCGGAAGGCCGCCGCGCTCGAAACCGAGTTCGGCTCGGCCCGCGGCCAGCTCCTCTTCTCGGGTCCCTACGATGCGGGCTCGGCCATCCTGTCGATCAGCGCCGGCGCAGGCGGGACCGAGGCGACCGACTGGGCGGAGATGCTTCTGCGGATGTACCTCCGCTGGGCCGAGAACCACCGCTACAAGACCGAGCTCGTCGACCGCCAGGAAGGCGAACAGGCCGGCATCAAGAGCGCCACGGTCGAGATCGACGGCCGCTCCGCCTACGGCTTCCTGCGTGCCGAGAAGGGCGTCCATCGACTGGTCCGGATCAGCCCGTTCGACGCCCAGAACCGGCGCCAGACAACGTTTGCCCTGGTCGAGGTCATGCCCGAGGCGGAGGACGATGTCGAGATCGAGCTCGACTGGGACCAGATCCGGGTCGACACCTATCGCAGCCAGGGGGCCGGCGGCCAGCACGTCAACAAGACCGACTCGGCGGTTCGCCTGACCCACCTGCCGACCGGGATCGTTGCCCAGAGCCAGAACGAGCGCTCGCAGACCCAGAACAAGGAGACCGCGATCAAGGTCCTCAAGGCGCGCCTGCTCGAGCGTGCCCTCGAGGAGAAGGAGGCGGCCTTGCGTGAGCTCAAGGGTGAGCATGTCGAGGCCGGCTGGGGAAACCAGATCCGGAGCTACGTCCTCCACCCCTACCAGATGGTCAAGGATCTCCGGACCGGCCAGGAGACCAGCAACACCGGCGCGGTCCTCGACGGCGATCTCGACGCGTTCATGCTGGCCGAGCTCGAGCGCGAGGCCACCCTCGATGACCGTCGAGGAGAGGCAGGCCGATCGACCGCCGGACGGCCATGAGCGACGGCCGGAGGGGGCTGCCGGCGGCGTTGATCGGGACCGCCTTCCGCCCGGCTCGACCGGACGAGCTGACCGAGTGCGCCAGGATCTGGCGCGAGGCCCTCAACGACTACCTCGCGCGCCTGAACCAGATCGACGTCCCCGACGAGCTCGGACCGCTGGAACGCCTCTACGCCCACACCCAGGCGACCGACCCCGAGCGGTTCGTGGTGGCGACGGTGCCCAGCCCCGGCGGGGAGCGGATCGTCGCCTTCGGATCCGCCGTGGTGCGCGGGCCGCTGTGGTTCCTGTCGATGCTGTTCGTCCGCCCCGAGGCGCAGGGTCAAGGTCTGGGCCGGGCGCTCCTCGAGCGGCTCCTGCCCGATCCAGGCGGGGTCGGATCGCTGGCGACCGCGGTCGACAGCCTCCAGCCGATCTCGACGGCACTCTACGCAAGCTATGGCATGGCGCCCCGGATGCCGATCCTCGACGTGTGTGGCGAGGTCAGTCGACCCGAGGCGTTCCCGGCGCTGCCCGACGGGATCGCGGTGGTGCCCTTCGAGTCGGTCGCGGACGGACGTCCCGATGGGTCGGGCCACCGTGAGCTGGCCGCAACCGTGAATGCTCTCGACCGGGAGCTGCTCGGGACCGAGCACCCCCAGGACCACGGTTTCCTCCGGCTGGAGGGCCGGCGCGGGTTCCTGTATCGCGGCCCCGACGGCGTCCCGCTGGGTTACGGCTATGCCGGCGAAGTCGGCCGGGTCGGACCGATCGCGGTCCGTGACGCGTCACTCATCGAGCCGATTCTCGGCCACCTCGTCGCGACCGTGCCGGCGCGCGGCGCCCGAGCCGTATGGACGCCGGGTGGCGCGCCCCGGCTGCTCGCGACGCTGCTGGCCGCCGGCCTGCGGATCGACGGCTTCCCGCTGATGGTCTGCTGGGATCGTCCATTCGCCGACTTCTCGCGCTACGTGCCCATCTCACCGGGGTTGCTCTGATCGACCGCGGCGGGCGGGTGCGGGGCCGCCTGACGCGTGAAGGTGGTAGCCTCGCGTCAGTGGCTCCATCGTTCGTGCCCGCGGTCGGAGGACGCAGGGGGCCGGTGCGACACCGGTCCGGATCGCCGCCTCGGAGTAGACCGTGACCCTGGCTCCCCTTCGGGCCGCCGCCCGATCGCACCGCCAACGCCCCGTGGGGCTGGGCCCGACCGAGACCTCGGTCGGCGGCGCCGTGCTCGTCCTGCACGACGTGACCAAGACATATGCCAACGGCATCACCGCCCTGCGCGACGTCGACCTGGTCGTGCCCGAAGGCGATTTCGTGTTCCTGGTCGGCCCTTCGGGCGCCGGCAAGTCGACCCTCATCAGGCTGATCATCCGCGACGAGATCGCGACCTCGGGTGCGGTCGTCCTCGACGGGCAGGACCTCGCCCAACTCCCGCGCCGGGGCGTGCCCCGGATCCGGCGCAAGATCGGGATCGTCTTCCAGGACTTCAAGCTGCTGCCCACGAAGACGGTCCGCGAAAACGTCGCCTTCGCTCTGGAGGTGACCGGAACGGCCCCCCGCGAGATCGGCCCGGCGGTCGATCGCGTCCTTGCCCTGGTCGGGCTGACGAGCCAGGCGCACCAGCTCCCGAACACCCTGTCGGGGGGCGAGCAGCAGCGCACCGCCATCGCCCGGGCCCTGGTCCACGATCCGCGCCTGATCATCGCCGACGAGCCAACCGGCAACCTCGATCCACTGATCAGCTGGGAGATCCTCCAACTCCTGCTGCGGATCAACGAGCTGGGCGTGACCGTCCTGATGGCGACCCACAACGCCGAGATCGTGACCGCCCTGCGCCGGCGCGTCGTCGCCCTCGAGGAGGGCCGGATCATCCGCGACGAAGAGGCGGCCGCCTACCACCGTGAGGACTAGCCGCCGGTGATCGCGTTCGTCGCGTTCAGCCTGCGCCGAGCCTGGCAGGGCTTCTGGCGCAACGCCGTGATGAGCCTGGCCGCGACGGCCACGATGGTCTTCATGCTGGTCCTGCTGGCTGGCTTCTTCGTGGTCCTGACCGGCCTCAACGCCGGACTCGAGTTCGTCGAGCAGAAGGTCGAGCTCGTGGCCGACGTCAAGGACAGCGCATCCAATCTGGCGATCGACGACCTCGTCACTCGGGTCGCCGCCCTGCCCGAGGTGGCCAGCGTCGAATACGTGCCCGCCGCCGAGGCACTCCGCCGATTCCAGGAGCGTCTTCGCCAGCAGGGCCGCGAGGATCTCACCCGGGCCCTCGACGCCAATCCCCTGCCCGGGTCCGTCCAGGTCAAGCTCAAGGACCCCAAGGTCTTTGGCAATGTCGCCGATTTCCTGCGAGCCGACCCCAGCATCGAGCGGGTCAAGGAGGTCCAGAACCTCGTCGATCGGGTCCTGACGGT
>JAXDKT010000119.1:0-9501 GCA_034666965.1 Chloroflexota bacterium
GAGCTGGCCCGCACGCTGGCCGGCTACGCCGATGAGGCTCGCCGGCTCGGCGCCGAGACGATTGCCGTTGTGGGGACGGACCCGCTCCGCCATGCGGCCGATGCGGCTCGGGCGGCGTACCGGATCGAGCTCGTCGCGGGTGTCCCGGTCCACGTCCTCGAACAGGCCGAAGAGGGCGCCCTGACCCTGCTCGGGGTCACCGGGGGCGCTCCGCATGGCGACGTGGCGGTGATCGATATCGGTGGCGGCAGCACCGAGATCGTGGTCGCGGGGCCGGAGGGGATCCGGTCGATCGTGGGTCTCCCGCTGGGCGCCTCGCGTCTGAGCGCGGCCGTGGCGGCTGACGATCCACCCAGCGCGAGGCAGGTCGCGGCGCTCCGCCGCGAGGCCGACCGGATCGTCGCGCGCGCCCCGGACCTCGCCCTCGGCGCGGTCATCGCCGTCGGTGGGACGGCCTATGGTGTGGCCCGGGTCGCGACCGGCCCCGGTACCGGCGAACGCCTGCTCGACGCCGACGGCATCGCCATGGCCGTTTCGGTCTCGGCCAGGGAGCGCTCCGCGGACGTCGCCGCGCTGTTCGGGCTCAACCCGCGCCGGGCGCGGATCCTGCCCGCCGGCGCCGCGATCCTGGCCGCGATCACCGCCCGCTACGGGATCGAGCGAATCCGGGCATCGGAGCTGGGCATCCGGGAAGGCATCGTCCGGGCACTGGTCCGGGACGGACCGGCGTGGCGCGATCGCCTGGCGGGTAACCGTCCGGAGCGGGCTTAGAGCGTCGCCAGCGTCCGGCCCAGCGCACGTCGGAAGGTGAGCCCGGAGACGCCCCGCCACGGGGCCCCGACCGTGCGCTTGAGGCGGCCGACCTCCCGCTCACGGGCCACCAGGTAGCGGCTGATCGCGCCGGACTGGCTGTCGCTGAGCTCGCCGGCATGCTCCACGAGGAAGGCCCGGGCCATGTGCGCGCCGACCTCGGCGTCGTTCATCGCCCCGAGATGGTCCTGGAGCGCGACCACCCGGGAGATGAGCGCCGGTGCCTCGGGGCCGAGGGCCTCGCGTACGAACTCGAGGGTGTAGCGCAGCCACTTGGCCGCGATCCGCAGCTGGTGGAGGGTCGGCACGTCGGCCCACTTGAGGACCGACTCGTAGGCGCGAACCCGTTCGTAGGCGGCCCAGATGCGGGAGCCGGCCGTGTCCCGCACCCGGTGGGGATCGGTCGGATCGACCTGGCGAACGTCGGCGCCTGACGTCAGCACGAAGTCGCGGTAGTCGTCGACGAAGCGACGATAGCCACCCGAGTCGAACTCGCGGACGAGCACACGACGGTTTTCGTCGCGCTGCTCGCGCCAGGCGGACATGAGCGGCTCGAGGCCGTCACGTTCGCTCGACGGCAGGTTTGCCGCGAACGTCTCGGTGGCCTCGATCAGGACGTCCAGGTCGCGGACCGCACCGAGCCTGGCGGCCACGGTCTTCAGGTGCCGCCGGAACCTGGCGGTGCGCTCGTCCCGGAACCCGTCGCCAAAGACTCGCCACGCGGCGCGCATGCGACGGGTCGAGACGCGCATCCCGTGGAGCTCCTCGGGGTCGCTGCCCTCGCGCGTCCCCGGCTCGCGAGCGATCATCCGGGCGAGGTGGAAGCGCAGGACCTTGCGGCCGGCCTCGGCGTGAAGATCCTCGGCCGTCACCCCCGGGGTCTTGCCGACGGGGATCTCGCCGGCCTCGTCGATCCGCCCGGCCGGACCCAGCACGAGGGGCGCGGCCGCCTGGGCCTCCTCGATGAGCTCGGGCGTGTGCTCGAGGCTCTCGAGGTCGATCACGGCGCCCTCGACTGGGCCATCCTCGGGTGACCGGACCCGAGCGGGCTCAAGGGTCTCGATGCTTCCGCCCGCGCCAGGACCGGCCGGCTGAGAATCCTGGGCCGGCCCCGGATCCGACTCCGACGAGCTGGCCGGCTGGAGCGCCTCGGGGTCGATCGGTGCGTCCTCGGTCGGGACGGGGTCGTCGTCGAAGGTCAGGACGTCGGCGGCCGCGGCGACCGACGGCTGGTCGGGCGCGAGCTCCTCGGCGGCGACCGCGGCCGGCGTGTCGGACTCGGCGTCGCCAACGGCCGGGGCGCCAGCCTCGCCCGGGTCGGCTGCGTCCTGGTCTTGTGCCTGGCGCGCCGCATCCGCTCCGTCGTCGGGCGCCTCCCTCTCGGTCTCCGCCGCTTCGGGCCTTGGATCGGCCACGATGGCGACGGCCGCGGCCCCGGCAGCCGGCGCCGGTCGCGATCGGCCGGCCCTGGCCGCCTGGAGCGCCCGCTCGAGCTTCGAGCCGGGCGCCGCGCTCAATCCGTGGTGTCCGTCGAGCAGCGCCTGGAGTGGCGCCAGATCGGCGACTGAGCCGCGGGTCAGCTCGAGCTCGAGCTCGAGGAAGCGCTCGACGACACGCCCGCGCGAAACGACATCGACCTCGTCCAGGCTCAGCTCGACCGCCGCCCCGCCGTTGGGCAGCTCGAGATCGCGTCGCCGGCGGAACTGGCGGATGGTCACCAGCTCGACCAGCGGGGCGTCGCCGCACAGCTCGAGGATGAGCGAGCGTGCCGGGGACGCCGGCCAGGCGGCCACATCCGAGGTCCGATCCGCCGGACCCTCGAGCTCCTCGCGGCGGTGCAGCGAGCCCTCGGCCTGGGCCGTGGACTTGATGCTGACCACGGTCCCGCCAGCCGACGTGCGCAGGCGAGCGGCGAACCCCGCCCCGGCCAGGGCAGCGTCAGCCGAGTCGACGTAGCGGTCCTCGTGCTGGGTCGGGTGGGGCGCGTCGGTCGGCCGGAAGCCGGCCAGCGACTCGGCGTTGAGCAGGCGATCTCCGACGGTTCGATCGCTGACCGCGTACTTGAGCTCGATCTCGACCGGCCGCTCGACGGTCACGCCCGGGGATCCAGCGAGCCGACGCCGGCGCCCGGCCGGTGCGGCTGAGCGTTGTCGCGCGCCCCCTCGACGGCGATCCGCTTCAACTCGGCGAAGGTGTCCACGCTGCCGTCCCCGCCCGCGAGCTGCTCGCTCCGCCGCCAGGCGGCGTCGGTCCCGAGCTGCCATGACCGCCGGTCGTCGGCGAGCATGATTCCGATGATCTCGGCGATGCGCCCGGAGGCCTCGCCATCCTCGATCGGCACCAGCGCCTCCACGCGCCGGTCGAGGTTGCGGTCCATCAAGTCGGCCGACCCGATGTACCACTCTTGCTGGCCGCCATTGAGGAAGCCGTAGATCCGGGAGTGCTCGAGGAACTCGCCGACGATCGAGCGGACCCGGATCCGCTCGGAAAGGTCGGGGACCCCCGGTCGGACGGAGCACATCCCGCGGACGACGATGTCGACGTCGACGCCGGCCTGGCTCGCCCGGTAGATCGCTTCCACCGATTCGGGATCGACGATGGCGTTGACCTTGACGACGATGCGCGCCTCTCGACCCGCCGCCGCGAAGTCCATCTCGCGCTGGATGAGTCCCAGGATCCGCGAGCGCAGGCTGTGCGGCGCGACGAGGAGCCGCCGGAAGTCACGCTGGCGCGAGAGCCCGGTCAGGACGTTGAACAGGTCGGTCGCATCGGCGCCCAGCTCGGGCCGGCAGGACAGCAGTCCCAGGTCCACGTACTGGCGAGCCGTCTTCGGGTTGTAGTTGCCGGTCCCGATGTGGACATAGCGGCGCAGGATCGAGCCCTCACGGCGGACCACCAGGGCGATCTTGGAATGGGTCTTGAGCCCGACCAGACCGTACACGACATGAGCGCCGGCCTGCTCCAGCTTGCGCGCCCAGACGATGTTGGCCTCCTCGTCGAAGCGGGCCTTGATCTCGACCAGGACGACGACCTGCTTGCCCCGCTCGGCCGCCCGGATCAGGTCGCGCACGATGGGTGAGTCGCCCGAGGTCCGGTACAGGGTCATCTTGATGGTCAGGACCTCGGGGTCCTCGGCGGCCTGGGCGATGAACCGCTCGACCGATGCCCCGAATGAGTCGTACGGGTGGTGGACCAGGATGTCGCCGGCCCGGATCGCGGCGAACACGTCGGCAGGCTCGTCTTCGTCGGGCGGGCTGAGTCGGGGCGGCACGATCGGCGTCCAGGGTGGCAGCTGCAGATCGGGCCGGTCGAGACCGGCCACCGCCCACAATCCGGTCAGGTCGAGCATCCCGCTGATCTCGTACCAGTCGTCGGGGCCCAGGCCGATCCCGTCGAGCAGGATCCGGCGAGTGGTTTCGGGCATGCTCCGCTCGACCTCGAGCCTGACCGCCTCGCCGAAGCGCCGTCGACGGAGCTCCTCCTCGATGGCCAGCAGCAGGTCCCCGGCCTCGTCCTCCTCGATCGCCAGGTCCGCGTTGCGAGTCACCCGGAAGAGATGGGCGTCGGTGATCTCCATGCCGGTGAACAGCAGGTCGAGGTTGTTGGCGATGACCTGGTCGAGCAGGACCCAGGTATGGGGCTCGACCTCGATCAGCCGGGGCAGGACCGCCGGGACCTTGACCCGGGCGAACCGCCGCTCGCCGGTCTCCGGGTCGCGCAGGCCCACCGCGATCGACAGGCTGAGCGTGCTGATGTACGGGAAGGGATGCCCGGGATCGACCGCCAGCGGGGTCAGGACCGGGAAGATCTCGTCGATGAACCGCTCGCGCAGCCGAGCGTGGTGCTCGGGGATCTTGCCGTACTTGACGATCGCCACGCCCTGTTCGGCGAGCAGCTTGCGGATCTCGGCGAACGCCGCTGAGTGCTCGGCGACGAGGTCCCGGACGACCGGTCGGATGCGCTCGAGCTGCTCGGCGGCCGACAGGCCGTCAGGCGACAGCCCGGCCGAGCGGGCGGCTGCCTGCTGGCGAAGGCCGGCGACGCGGACCTGGAAGAACTCATCGAGGTTGCTGGCGAAGATGGCCAGGAACTTGACCCGCTCGAGGAGCGGGCTGCGAGGATCCTTGGCCTGGTACAGGACCCGGGCGTTCCAGTCGAGCCACGACAGCTCGCGGTTGATGTAGCGCAGACCCGCCTTGGTCGGCACGCGGCGAAGGCGCGTCGCACGGTTCTCGGCCCGTGCGGACCGGGCGGCGGACATCGGCGGTGTGACTCCCAGGCGTTCCCGCGAACGGGCGTGCCCGATGGGCACCGGGCGCGCGTCGGTGGCCGATTAGGGTAGCACGACCGAGTGGCTCCTCCGACGGGACGGACGTCCTGGGCCGATGGGCCCAGTCAGTCCTCCGCCACGTAGCGTCGCTCGCCGGTGCGCGGGTCGGCGAAGACGCGCATCTGGCGCCGGCTGGTCGGGTCCACGAAGACCTCTGCCGTCGGAGCGAAGCGTGGCTCGAGGCTGCCGGGTGGCTCGCCCCCGCCGGGCCCGATCGGCTCTCCAGCGCGCTCGGCGGCCTCCGATCGGTAGCGCGTGCGCTCGAACAGGAGGACGACCGCGGCCGCTCCGCCCAGGAGCACGAACATCAGCCCGCCGCTGCCCGGTCCGACCGCGCCAAGCAGGGCCAGGCCGGCCAGGATCACCAGACCCGCAGCGCCGAGGAGGATCGCCCGGCTGGTTCCGAAGAGGACACCCATCCGCTACTCGACCTCGCCCGGAGCGGGCGCCGTGGCCGATGCGTCGGGGACGAGCACGACCGCCGTGCCGTAGGCCACGATCTCCGACATCGTGCCACCGAGCTCGGAGGAGTCGAAGCGCATCGACAGGATCCCGTTCGCGCCCGCCACGGTGGCGTTCTGGACCATCCGGTCGATGGCCTGCCGGCGGGTGTCCTCGAGCAACTGGGTGTATTCGTGGATCTCGCCGCCGACGATCGAGCGCAACCCCGCAGCGAGGTTCCCGGCCAGGCCGCGGCTGCGCACGACCAGGCCGAAGACCTGACCCTTGGTCTCGGTGACCCGGTGGCCGGAGATGTATGGCGTGGTGGCGATGATCATCGGTCGTCTCCTGGGCTGTGGGTGCCGTGGTCCGGGCGACCGATCGTCGGGCGACCGTCCGCCCGCCGTCGTTCGCTGCACTCGTCGCATGGGCACATCTGGCGAAGGGTCGTGAACGCGTAGTAGCCGGTGTGGTGACCATCGCCCCAGGTCGGGGCGACGGCGTACTGGCCGACGAGCTGGAGGTCGACCAGGCGGGTCTGCTCGGGACTCAGCTGGGGCGCCGAATCGAGCCAGCCGGGCAGCCCGGCCTCACCGCGACAGAAGGCGCAGGGGCACAGCCAGCGCAGCGTGACCGCGTCGTAGACAGTCCGATGTCCGTCCCGCCAGCCGATCTCCAGCGTACCGGCCGCCCGATCGGCGTGGATCCGAGCCGGGGCGCTGACCTCGGGCCTCGTCGGTGGGTCCGGGGCCGGTGCGCCGGCGGGCATTCGATCGGGGCTCACGACTCGATTGTAGGCCCGCCACAAGCCCGCGTCGTCGGCTGAGCTGCCGCTGATGGTGCGCACGGCCATCGATCCCGAATCTGCTCGTGCGTTGACCGCGACGGTCCCATG
Organism: Chloroflexota bacterium; assembly: GCA_034666965.1. GTDB lineage: Bacteria > Chloroflexota > Limnocylindria > Limnocylindrales > CSP1-4 > Chersky-267. Next base: position 6,477 of record JAXDKT010000119.1, read on the forward strand.
CCAAGGCTGGCCGAACGTCCCGGGGACGGCTTCGGGACTCGCGGCTATGCTCGCGCGATGGCTCTCGTGGTCGACCACCTCGTGAAGCGCTTCGGTCCGGTCGTCGCCCTCGACGGGATGGACTTCCGGGTGGAGCCCGGCGCGATCTTCGGATTCCTGGGCGCCAATGGCGCGGGAAAGACGACGACCATCCGGATCGTCCTGGACCTGCTCCGGCCCGATGCAGGCTCGACGACCTGGCACGGCCGGCCCACCGCCGAGCTACCCCGCCGCACCTGGGGCTACCTGCCCGAGGAACGCGGGCTCTATCCGCGCATGGCGGTCATGGACCAGCTGGTCTTCTTCGCCGGCCTGCACGGCGTGGAGCGCGACGATGCCCGCCGAACGGTCCACGAGTGGCTGGAGCGGCTGCAGCTGCCCGAGGCGGCCCGGCGACGGACCGATGAGCTGAGCAAGGGCAATCAGCAGAAGATCCAATTCATCGCCGCCATCGTCCACGATCCCGAGGTCCTGATCATGGACGAGCCGTTCGCGGGGCTCGATCCGGTCAACAGCGCGATCCTGCGGGCGGCGTTCCTCGAGATGCGCTCGCGCGGCAAGACCCTCATCTTCTCGACCCACCAGATGGACACGGTCGAGGCACTGTGCGAATCGATCGTGATCGTCGACCGCGGACGGGTGGTCGTCGGCGGAGCGGTGCGCGATGTGAAGCGGACCTCGGGCCGGCAGGTGGTCCGCATCGCCCTCGACGGCGACGGACGAGCCGACGGGCCCGAACGGCTGGCCTGGCTGGACGCGCTCCCGGGCGTCCGGGTGACCCGGCCCGGCGCTGACTACGTCGAGTTGACCGTGGCCCGCGGACTCGATCCGCAGACCATCCTGCGGGCGGCCATCGAGCGGGGCGACCCCGTGACCCACTTCGAGATCGCCGATCCGTCGCTCGAGGAGATCTTCATCGAGCGGATCGGGATCCGCCCCGGCGACAGCGACGAGCTGGGACCGGCGACGGCGGCCACCGCCGCCCCCCTCGCATCGTGACCGTGTTGCCCGGCGCTGGCCGGCGGCGGAGCGCCATCGGGTTCCGCCGCAACGCGCTGTTGATCGCGCGGCGGGAATATCTCGACCGCGTTCCGACCCGCACGTTTCTGGCGGCGACCGTGGTCCTGGCGGTGGTCGCCGTCGGTCTCGCGCTGGCCCCGATCGCGCTGCGCCACCTCGAGCGTGAGACGGTCGTCCGGATCGGCATCGTCGCCCCCGACGACAACGTCGCCAAGGCCAGCCTGTCGCTCCTCGACGGCTATCTCAACGCGCCGCCCCAGGGGGTCGATCCGGCGACCTGGCAGAAGCCGTTCGCCCTCGTCGAGGAGCCCGATCAGGCGACGGCCATGAGCGGCCTCAGCCAGCGCCGGTTGACGTCGGTGCTGGTCATCGAGCGAGGCACTGACGGCGGCCTGTCGTTCACCTTTCACACTCCCGAGTCCGCCGCGAGCGCCGTTGCCCAACGGGTCGGCTTCGGATCGGTCGGGGTCGGGATCCTCGACTGGCAGGCGCAGCTGCCGTCCAATTCCGGTGTCGGCCAATTCCACCCGCCGGCCTACGCGGTTGTGTCGTCAGATCCCGCCGCCCCCAGCGGTCCGTCCTTCGACCCCCAGCTGATCGCCAATCGCTCGATCCTGGCGACCGTCCTGATCGTCCTGATCTTCGTGACCCTGACCGTCTATGGCATGTGGGTCGCAACGAGTGTCGCGGCCGAGAAGAGCACCCGCGTGATGGAGCTCCTGATCAGCGCGGCCACGCCCCGCGAGCTGCTCGTCGGCAAGGTCGTCGGGGTGGGCGGCGCGGGTCTCACCCAGTACGCCGGGATCATCATCCCGGCAGCTCTCGTGGTCCTGTTCCAGGACCGGATCGCGGGCCTGCTCCTGAGTCCGGCCCCGACCGGTGGCGAGGCGCCCCTGGACGGGCTGACCCTGCCGATCCTGGCCGCATTCCTGCTCTTCTTCATCCTCGGCTTCCTCCTGTACGCGCTGCTGTACGCGGCGGCGGGCTCGCTGGTCAGCCGCCAGGAGGATGTCCAGCAGCTGGCCCTGCCACTCAGCCTGGTATCGATGGCCAGCTACATCGCCGCGGCAATCGGGCTCAGCTCGATCGGCTCTCCGCTCGTGGTCGTGCTGTCGTTCGTCCCGTTCTCGAGCCCGTTCGTGATGCTGGCGCGGGTCATGCTCGGCCGGGTCGAGCCGTGGGAGATCGCGCTCTCGGTCGCGATCCTGGTTGGTACCAGCGGGCTCATCCTGGTCCTGGCCTCGCGGATCTACGCCACCGGCGTCCTGCTCTACGGCCAGCGGCCCGGTGTCCTGGCCTTCCTGCGCGCCGCGCGGACGGCGATCGGCTGATCCGCCTCAGGACCGGCTGACCGACGCGTTTGGTGCCGCAGCCCGCGGATCAGTCGGGCGGATCGAGCGGCAGGCGCTGGATGAGGGCCAGGATCGGGACCGCGGCCGGTGAGGCCGACGGCGCGAGCGCCTGGCCGCCCTCGGCCGGAGTCGTCGGGCTGGTCGCCACCAGGCGCCACAGGCCGCTCCGAACGCCGGGCAGGTAGGGGCTCCGGCGATGCCGCCCGACGACCGCAGGGATGCCCTGGGCGGCTGCCGCGGCATGGAGGGCGCGGCCCTCGCCCGCGATGGCGGGCACGACCAGGACGGTGCCACCGGGCTCGACCGCACGTTCGAGACGTTCCCGTCGCCGCTCCAACGGCTCGGCGAGCAGGGGCCGGCCGTCAAGAGCGATGAGATCGAAGGCGAGATAGACCACCGTGCGCCCGGCTCGACCGGCCAGCCGCTCGGCCAGGCCGGCCGGGTCGGGCCGCCCGGCGGCATCGACCACCACCAGCGAGCCATCGAGCACGGCAGCGTGGCCGCCCAGCCGACCGACCAGTCCGCCGGTACCGGTCAGCTCGGGCAGAAGCGGAGCCCGGTCGCGCCCGCGCCGATCGACCAGTCGGACGGTGCCCTCGCCGGTGGCCGCATCC
>JAXDKT010000120.1:0-9277 GCA_034666965.1 Chloroflexota bacterium
ACGGCATACAAGATGAACATGGTTCGCCCGATTGTCCTCCTGGAGCCGGGCCGCGGCGCGGACCTCTAAGTACCGGCTGCGACGGTACCGATAGGTCGGAATGGCAGTTCGCAGCCGGTGAGACCGCGTCGGCAGGTCATCGGCCGGCCCTCTGGTATCGTCAGCTACATGTCTGCACCGCAACCGCGCACGCTCGTCGACAAGATCTGGGACGACCACGTCGTCAGCGACTCGCCCGGCGCCCCGACCGTGCTGGGCATCGACCTGCATCTCGTCCATGAGGTCACCAGCCCCCAGGCATTCACCGGTCTGCGGGCCCGTGGCCTGGCTGTTCGGCGGCCCGGCCAGACCGTCGCGACCGCCGATCACTCGATCCCGACCCACGATCGGAGCCTGCCGATCGCCGACGCGATGGCGGCCGCGCAGGTCCAGATGCTGACCGACAACTGCCAGGAGTTCGGCATCCCGCTGCACGGCATCGGCACGCCCAACCAGGGCATCGTCCACATCATCGGCCCCGAGATGGGCCTGACCCAGCCGGGCATGACGATCGTGTGCGGCGACTCGCATACGGCCACCCACGGCGCGTTTGGCGCACTCGCCTTCGGGATCGGGACGAGCGAGGTGGAGATGGTCCTCGCCACCCAATGCCTGCTCCAACGCCGGCCCAAGACCTACGAGGTTCGAATCGACGGCCGGCTGTCGCCGGGAGTCGGGGCGAAGGACATCATCCTGGCGTTGATCGCGCGGATCGGTGTCGGCGGCGGGACCGGGCATGTCTTCGAGTACACCGGGGAGGCGATCCGGGCGCTGACCATGGAGCAGCGCATGACCGTCTGCAACATGAGCATCGAAGGCGGCGCTCGGGCCGGCCTCATCGCTCCCGACGAGACCACGTTCGATTACGTCGCAGGCCGACCGTTCGCGCCCTCGGGCCGGGCCTGGGACGAGGCACTCGACCGTTGGCGGAGCCTGCCGACCGACGAGGGAGCGACCTACGACCGATCGATCGCCCTGAACGCCTCGACCCTCGAGCCGATGGTCACCTACGGAACGAACCCCGGGATGGGCATCCCGATCACCGGCCGGATCCCCTCCCCCGAAGACCAGCCCGACCCCGGCCAGCGGCGAGCGCTCGAGCGGTCGCTGGAGTACATGGCCCTGACACCGGGTGAGCCGATCCTGGGCAGGCCGGTCGACGTCGTGTTCATCGGCAGCTGCACCAACGGTCGGATCAGCGACCTCCGCCTGGCGGCGTCCGTGATGCGCGATCGCAAGGTCGCCGCGGGAGTGCGGGTCATGGTCGTGCCGGGCAGCCAGGAGGTGAAGAAGGAAGCCGAGAACGAGGGCCTCGCCGACATCTTCCGGGCGGCCGGGGCCGAGTGGCGCGAGGCCGGCTGCTCGATGTGCATCGCGATGAATGGCGACCAGCTCAACCCCGGCCAGTACGCCATCTCCACGTCGAACCGCAACTTCGAGGGTCGCCAGGGCAAGGGCGGACGCTCGTTCCTGGCTTCCCCGTTGACCGCGGCCGCGGCGGCCTTGACCGGAGTGGTCAGCGACCCGCGCACGCTGCCCGGGATCGATGCCGCCGCCGGGCTCGGTGGCCGCTGACGTGGCGGTCCCGTTCGGGTCGTTCACCAGCCCGGTCATCCCGCTTCCGGCGGAGAACGTCGACACCGATCAGATCGTGCCGGCCCGCTATCTCAAGGTGACCGACAAGGACGGCCTCCGCGATGCGCTGTTCCACGACTGGCGCTATGACGAGGATGGCGGTCTGAAGGAGCCCCTGTTCGTGATGGATCGGTTGGCGATGGCCGGCCGGCAGATCCTCCTGGTCGGCGACAACTTCGGGTCCGGCTCGTCGCGCGAGCACGCACCCTGGGCGCTCGTGGCGTGGGGCATCCGGGCGGTGATCTCAACCACCTTCGCCGACATCTTCAAGTCGAATGCCCTCAAGAACGGCCTCCTGCCCATCGTCGTCGACCCCGAGAAGCACCGCCAGCTGTTCGAGCTGATCGAGGCCCAGCCAGGGGTCGCCTTCACGGTCGACCTGGAGGCCCAGGTCGTCCATCTGCCCGGCGACGAGGATCTGCCGTTCGACGTCGATCCGTTCGCCAAGCAGATGCTCCTGGATGGCACCGACGAGCTGGGCTGGCTGCTGGCCCGCGAAGCCGCGATCGCCGCCTTCGAGCGCGATCATCCGCCCCGGGTCGACACTCGCGCCACGGACTTGAGGCCCTCGCCGACCTGAGCCCAGAGGCCCGATCCGGGGGCGCGGAACCGCAACGCCGGTCTGGCCGTCTCCGGCCGATGAAGACACCTGCCCGTCCGGTCCTGCTGATCGCCTGCAGCATCCTCGTCATTGGAGCGTGCACGACTGGGGCCCGCCAAAGCACCGGACCGAGCGGCGATCCGCCGGCGGCAAGCCCGGGCGGATCCACGGCCGGGGGCACCGGCGACGGGTCGACCGGAGCACCGGGCGCGGGCATCGGCCAGCCGGGGCGCCCATCCACGGTCGATCCTGGTCTGGGCGAGCCGACCGTTGTCGTCCCCAAGCCCGGTCGACTGGCGCCCCATCCCGTCGGCGCCACCCGGATCGAGGGCCGGGTCGACGGTCGCAAGGTCGTCGTCCGACTGATCTGGTGGAGCGGCGTCGCGCCCTGCTCGGTCCTCGACTCGGTCGACGTGGCGCGTTCCGGCAAGGACATCGTCCTGACCATCCGTGAAGGCGCCGACAGGCTCGGCGTCGCCTGCATCGAGCTGGCCATGCTCAAGGCCACCGTCGTCGACCTCGGCGAGCTCGAGCCTGGAACCTACGCGATCTCCGCGGGCGGGGACGCCCCGCCAATCCAGGTCGTCGTGAGCTGACCCGCCGGGGCGGCGGCGGCCATGGCCGTCCTCCCCGATACTTGGCCGGTGAACCTCATCGACGTGGGGATCGTCTTCCTCCTCGCCTTTGGCATCGTCGCCGGCTGGCGCTCGGGCTTCTTCCCTCAACTCCTTGGCCTCGCCGGGGCTGCCGTCGGGGCTATTGCGGTCGTCCTGGTCTTGCCGCTCGCCCATGATTTCCTGGAAGGCGTCGATCCCGCGCTGCGGGCGGTCGGCGTCCTGCTCGGCCTCCTGATCGCGATCGGCGTGGGCGAGGCGATCGGATCGAACCTGGGCGCGGCGATCGGCCGGAGACTGGGCGAGGGGGTCTTGAGCGACCTCGACCGGATCGCGGGAGCGCTGGCCGGCCTGGCCCAGGGTCTCCTGGTCGTGTGGCTCGTCGGTGGACTGCTGGCGGCCGGGCCGGTGCCCCAGATGGCCGCCCAGGCTCAGCGCTCGTGGTTCATCCGGACGATCACCGATCGGGTCTCTCCGCCGACCGCCTATGTCGACCAGCTGGCCGCCTGGCTCGACGCCACGGGGCTGCCCGAGGTGTTCATCGGCCTCGAGCCGTTCCCGGCCGCGCCGGTCGAGAAGCCATCCGACGCCCAGGCGCGACGGATCGCGAAGGCGGCCGCGGACAGCACCCTGGTCGTCCGGGCAACGGCCTGCGGGCGGATCTCCACGGGCACCGGGTTCGTCGTCGGGCGGAGCGGCTACCTGATCACCAACGCCCATGTCGTCGCGGGATCGAAGGCGGTCATCGTTGCCTTCGATGGCTCCGGTCCGTACGACGCCGACGTGGTCCTGTTCGATCCCAAGCTCGACGTCGCCCTGCTCCATGCGCCCCAGGTCAAGGCCGCGCCGCTCCAGTTCTCGGCCGGCGACCCGCCGCGGGGAACGCTCGGGGCGGCGCTCGGTCACCCGGGCGGAGGCCCGCTTCGGATCATTCCGGCTGCGGTCTCGAACAGCTACTCGGCCGAGGGCCGGGATCTGTACGGGACCGGCCGGGTGACCCGCCGGATCGTCGAGCTCCGGGCGGACATCGAGCGGGGCGACAGTGGCGGACCCCTGGTTCTGCCCGACGGCACGGTCGGTGGGGTCGTCTATGCAGAGGCGCTCAGCGATCCCTCGGTCGGCTATGCCCTGGCACCGGCCGCCGTTGCGGCCCGGATCCGGCCCGCGCTCGGCGCGACCGAGACCACGCCCACCGGCACCTGCACCCGGTGAGCCTCCCGCCCTCGGCAACTGCGGCAGCGCTGGCCCGGCTGGCCGATGAAGCATGGGCCGGCTCGCTGGCCGCGCAACCGATCTTCGCCACCTCGATCGGCGACCGTCGCTTCGACGATCGCCTGCCCGACAACTCGCCCGAGGCGGAGGCGGCCGAGCGACGCCGCCTGACGGGCCTACTCGATCGGGCCCACGCCTTGCCCGCGGCCGCCCTGGATGGGCCCGACGCGATCACTCACGAGGCGCTGATTGCGTATCTCGAGATGGAGCTCGACCTGAACATTGCCGGACTCGATCGCTGGACGGTCGATCCGCTCGAGGGTCCCCAGGTGCTGTTCCTCAACCTGGCCTCGTTCCAACCCCTCGACAGCCCGGCGGACGGTGGTCGCCTGCTCGACCGGTGGCGGGCCATGGCCGGCTTCATCGACGGCTCGATCGCCAACCTGGGAGCGGCGCTGGAGGACGGTCTGGTCGCGCCGGAGGCTCCGATCAGGGCGGTCCTCGACGAGCTCGACGACGTCCTCGCGAGCTCGCTCACGGACTCGCCCCTGATGGCTCCCGCCTCCGCCGCCCGGGCCACCTGGACGCCGGCCGAGCGGGCGGGCTTCGACGCCGAGCTCGAGTCGGTGGTGGGCGAGCAGGTCCGGCCGGCCTTCGGGCGCCTGCGGCAGACGCTCGTTGAGACGATCCTGCCACGGGCCCGCTCGAACGAGCAGCCGGGCATCGGCCAGGTGGCGGGTGGGACCGAGGCCTATCGTCGCCTCATTCGTGCCCATACCTCGCTCGACCTCGGGCCCGAGGCGATTCACGCGATCGGTCTGGCCGAGGTCGAGCGGATCGACGCCGAGATCGCAGAGCTGAGCGCCCGAGCCCTGGGAACCCGGCGCCGGGCGGAAGCCGTCGAGCGCCTGCGGACCGATCCCCAGCTCCACTTCGCCACCGCCACCGATGTCTTCGCGACCGCCGAGGCCGCCCTGGCGCGTGCGAATTCGGCCATCGCGGACTGGTTCGGGACCCTGCCCCTGGCGCGCTGCGAGGTCGTCGAGATGGGCGCCCACGAGTCGAAGCATTCGACGATCGCCTACTACCTCCAACCCGCCGAGGACGGTACTCGGCCGGGTCGCTACTACCTCAACACCAGCGCGCCGGAGACGCGGCCGCGCTACGAGGCGGAGGCGCTCGCATTCCACGAGTCGGTCCCGGGCCACCACCTCCAGCTCGCCATCGCCCAGGGGCTGGGCGGGTTGCCGGGCTTCCGGCGCCATGCCGGTTCGACCGCCTACATCGAAGGCTGGGGCTTGTACAGCGAGCGGCTGGCCGACGAGATGGGCCTCTATTCGGGCGACCTCGACCGGATCGGGATCGCGTCGTTCGATGGCTGGCGGGCCTGCCGACTGGTGGTCGACACGGGGATGCACGCCCTGGGCTGGTCACGCGACCAGGCCATCGCGTTCATGCTCGAGCACACCGCGCTGGCGCCCGACAACATCGTCAACGAGGTCGACCGCTACATCACCTGGCCCGGCCAGGCCCTCGCCTACAAGCTGGGCCAGCTCGAGATCCTGCGGCTGCGCGAGGCCGCCCGGGCGAGGCTCGGCGGCCGATTCGACATCCGAGCCTTCCACGACGCGGTGCTGGCCCAGGGCGCCTTGCCTCTGTCGACCCTGGCGGAGGTCGTGGAGGCGACCCTGCCGGGAACCTGAGGCCGGCCCGTCACACGACGCGGGCCTCGCCGACCAGGGCGCCCCGCGCGAAGCGGTCGAGGCCGAGGGACGAGATGTCAACCGTGCGCGCCGCTCCCTCGACGACCAGCTCGGCGAGGAGCTTGCCCACGACGGGGGCGTGCTGGAAGCCGTGGCCGCTGAAGCCATTGGCGAGCAGCAGGCCATCGACGCCGGGCGCGGGGCCGATGATCGGATGCCGATCTGGGGTCATCTCGTAGAGACCGACCCAGCGATGAGCGATCGCGGCGTCGGCCAGGGCGGGCAGGACGCGCAGCGCGGTGGGCAGCAGCTCCTCGGCCACGAAGCGCTCGTCGACCCGGGTCTCGAAGCTGGGCTGCTCCTGAGGGTCGCCCATGCCCATCAGCACCCCACCGCCCTCGCGGTGGAAATAGAAGCTCGTTTCCTCGTCGACGACCAGGGTCCGCCGCTCCGGTGCGCCCGGGAACGGTCCGGTCACGAGGACGACCCGAGGGATCGGCTCGAGCGGCAGGTCGACCCCCACCGACGCCGCAACGGCCCCAGCCCAGGGCCCGGCGGCATCGATCACGATCGGCGTGTCGATCGTGCCCCGGGTTGTCTCGAGGGCGATCACCCGGCCGCTCTCGGCAACGATGCGGGTCGCCGCGACGTTGGTGAAGATGCTGGCCCCAGCCCGACGCGCGGCGGTGGCGTACCCGAGCGTGAGCCCGGACGGATCGGCCAGACCGTCCTCGGCGCAATAGGTGGCGCCGACCACGGCGTCCAGGTTGAGCCCCGGGATCAACTCTCGGACGTCGTCCGGCGCGAGCAGCCGGACGTCCACGCCCAGCGCGCGCTGCATCTCGGCGGCCGACCCAACGGTCGACCAGGCGGTGGCGTCTCGGACCACAAACAGGTAGCCGTCCTGGACGACGTCGAGCGGCAGTCCATGGGTCGCGCTGAAGCCGGTGATCAGCGGGATGCTGGCCAGTGACAGCTCGACGTTGACGCGGCTCGAGAACTGGTGGCGGAAGCCGCCTGCGCAGCGGCCGGTCGAGCCTGTGCCCAGGGCCGACTCGCGCTCGACCAGGACCACGGAGCCCACGCCGGCGGCGGCCAGGTGATAGGCCGCACTGACCCCCACCGCGCCACCGCCGACGATGACGACATCGGCCGTGCGCGGGATAGCGGTCTGGCGGTTCGCGGGCATCGTCCGCATCCTAACGATCTCCCGCCGCCCGATCGAGCCGGCGCCCCACGTACACTGGTGGCTCGCCCGATCCAGCGCCGAGGACCGCCCGAATGCCCGACCGCCCGCTGCCGTACGACCAGCCGACCGATCCGGCCAAGCGCCACTCCCATGCGCTGACCGACGGACCGGAGCGCGCCGGAGCGCGGTCGATGCTCAAAGCCGTCGGGTTCACCGACGAGGACCTGGCCAAGCCCCTCGTCGGCGTGGCCACGACCTGGATCGAGACCATGCCCTGCAACCTCAACCAGCGCCGGCTCGCCGAGCAGGTCAAGGCCGGCATCCGCTCGGCCGGCGGGACGCCCATGGAGTTCAACACGATCTCGATCAGCGACGGCGTGTCGATGGGCACCGAGGGGATGAAGGCCAGCCTGATCAGCCGCGAGGTCGTGGCCGACTCGATCGAACTGGTCGTGCGCGGCCACCTGCTCGACGGGGTCGTCTGCCTGGTCGGTTGCGACAAGACGATCCCCGGCGCGGCGATGGCGCTGGGCCGCCTCGACGTGCCCGGCTTGGTCCTCTACAACGGGACGATCTACCCGGGCACCTACAAGGGTCGCCGCAACGCGACGGTCGTGACCGTCTACGAGGCGATCGGGGCCTATCGGGCGGGCAAGATCACCCTCGACGAGCTGTACGAGATCGAGAACGTGGCCTGCCCCGGCCCGGGTGCGTGCGGCGGCCAGTTCACGGCCAACACCATGAGCACGGTCATGGAGTTCATCGGTCTGTCACCGGCGGGGCTCAATGGAATCCCCGCCGAGGACCCCGCCAAGGACGACGCCGCGCGGGTCACCGGCGAGCTCGTCATGGACCTGGTCCGGCGCGACCTCCGGCCGTCGGCGGTGGTCACCCGCCAGGCGCTCGAGAACGGGATCGCCTCGATCGCGGCGACCGGCGGGTCGACCAACGGCGTGCTCCACATGCTGGCGATCGCCCACGAGTTCGGGCTGAGCCTGAACATCGACGAGTTCGGGGCCATCGCCGACCGGACGCCGATCGTTGCCGACATGCAGCCGGGTGGCCGGTTCACCGCGACCGACATCTACGAGGCCGGAGGCGTGGCGCTGGTCATGCGCGAGCTGCTGAAGCGCGACCTCCTTCACGGCGACGCGCCGACCGTCGACGGCCGGACGATCGCCCAGATCGCCGCGGACGTGACCGAGACGCCCGGCCAGGAGGTCGTCGTCCCGATCGAGCGCCCGATCAAGCCGACCGGCGGCCTGGCGATCCTGCGCGGCTCACTCGCACCTGACGGCTGCGTCGTCAAGCTGGCCGGTCACGAGCGGCGGCTCCACACGGGGCCGGCCCGGGTCTTCGATTCCGAGACGGCCTGCTACGACGCCGTCCGGGCGCAGCGGATCCGTCCCGGCGATGTCGTCGTGATCCGGTACGAGGGGCCCGTGGGAGGTCCCGGCATGCAGGAGATGCTCCAGGTCACCGGCGCCCTCGTCGGGGAGGGCCTGGGCGACACGGTCGCACTCATCACCGACGGGCGCTTCTCCGGCGGGACGCACGGGCTGATGATCGGGCACATCGCGCCCGAAGCCGCCCTGGGTGGACCGATCGGCCTCGTCGAGGAGGGCGACGAGATCGTGATCGATGTGGACCGGCGGGCGGTCGACATCAACGTGGCCGCCGCGGTCCTCGAGGAGCGGCGAGCCCGCTGGACCGCCCCGAAGCCGCGCTATGCGGGCGGCGTGATGGCCAAATACGCCGCCCTCGTCAGCACCGCATCCGAGGGCGCCGTGACGACGGGCAGGCGAATGTCATCGGCGCTCGAGCGCCGATGACGACGGATTGCCACGGCGGCGCGGCATGACACAGGCACCTCGGATCCCCATCGGTATCAAGACCTCGCCGCAGGCCGTCGACTGGCCGACCCTCGACGCGGCATGGGCGCGGATCGGCGAGCACGACGTCTTCGATTCCGTCTGGATGAACGACCACCTGACCGACGTCTCCCAGGAGCGTCATGGGGCGAGCCTCGAGGCCCTCACCGTGATGGCTGCGCTCGTCCATCGCGTGCCGGGCAAGTGGGTCGGCCACGCCGTCCTCTCCGCCACGTTCCGCCACCCAGCCGTGCTTGCCAAGGCCGCGACGGTCATGGACCACGCGACAGGCGGCCGGTTCATCGTCGGCCTCGGCGCGGGCTGGCACGAGGGCGAGCACGTCCCGTTCGGCATCCCGATGCCACCGATGCCGGAGCGGTTCGATCGCTTCGAATCGGCCGTCCACGTCCTCC